>JBEGVK010000001.1:0-4879 GCA_041178405.1 Actinomycetota bacterium
GGTAGCCCGACTGCCCCACGTGGGCTACCAGGAGTTGCCCTCTTCGATCCGCTCAACCTGTCAAAGAATCCCAAGCTCTCCACCTTTCTCGGTTGCCCATGTGGCGTCACGATGGCACAGCCGAGAGGACCCGGCCACTGAAACGGGCGAATCAGTGTGAGGTCAGCGAGGTCATCGTGACACAACCGTGACACAACCGATCGCGAAACGACGGGATTCTGCGAGATCAGGCG
This sequence comes from Actinomycetota bacterium, assembly GCA_041178405.1. GTDB lineage: Bacteria > Actinomycetota > Acidimicrobiia > Acidimicrobiales > Ilumatobacteraceae > UBA668. Next base: position 234 of record JBEGVK010000001.1, read on the forward strand.
TGAATCAAAATCCAGCAAATTCAAGGGTTTCAGTGCGCAGCCCCAGCCCAGCGGCCCGCCTGATTCGTTTCCCGCTTACAGGCCGACTCACCGTCACCTCGCCATCGAACTACTGCCGACGGACGCAACGAGTCGTGCCTTGGAGGCATGTGCACTACCAGCACCGACGGACACCGCCGCTCCTCTACTCTGGCCGCATGGACGTTGACGTCGACGGGTTCCGACGCGATGGTCACACCGTGGTGCGAGGCCTCGGCTCGCACCACGACCTCGCCGCCATGCGTGCAGCGCTCGAGCCGTACCAGCAGCAGGCGCGTGAGCGACTCGCGCCGATGGCCCAGCGGTCCACCTACGACCGTGCCTTCCTGCAGATGATGAACCTGTGGCGGACCAACGACACCGTGCGCGCCTTCACCTTCGACCCGACCTTCGCCGCTGTCGCTGCCCGCCTGATGGGCGTACCTGCCGTGCGCCTTTACCACGACCAGGCACTGGTGAAGGAGCCCGGTGGCGGCGGCACGCCGTGGCACCAGGACCAGCGCTACTGGCCTCTCGACGGCTCGAGAGCGGTCACGATGTGGATGGCGCTCGACGACTGCAGCGTGGAGATGGGCACGATGCGGTTCGCCAGCGGCACGCACCGGCTCGGCGACCTCGGCCCGCTGCCGATCTCCGACGAGAGCGAGCGGCAACTGGCAGCGCTCATCGAGCGAGAGCAGCTCTCCGTTGCCGAACCGATTGCTATGCGTGCAGGTGATGCCTCGTTCCACGACGGCTGGGTCATCCATGGCGCAGGGCCGAACATCACCGACCGGCACCGCATTGCGATGACCGTGATCTACCTGCAGGACGGCGCCGTGGTGACCGACGCCGACTCGCCCGAGCGGCGCCACGACCTCGCAACATGGCTCCCAGGACTCGAACCCGGCGACCTCGTCGACACCCCGTTGAACCCACTGCTCGGCTAGTGCCACTGCGGTTCACGTGAACCGCAGTTGTCCACAGCCAGCGGCGGTTCACGTGAACCGCCGTTGTCCACAGGCGCCGACGTCCCCGCCAGCAGATGACGGTCGGTAGGGTCCCGTCATGGCAGATCCCACCACCAGAGCACCGGCCACCGAGCTCTCGCAGCCTGCAGATGCGCCCATTCCGACCGGCGACGATGCACCGCTGTGGCAGGTGATGGCCACGATGCGCGCCATGCGCCGGCTCTCCCCCGACCCCGTGCCGCATGAGGTGATCGAGCGCATTGTTCGTGCGGCGACGTGGGCGCCGAGTGGATCCGACGGCCAGCACTACGCATTCGTCGCGGTAACAGACCGGGCAGCGATGGCAGACCTCGCCGAGGCATGGCGGGGGGTCGTCGACACGTACATGGCGCTCGCTGGCACGGTGGTGCCGGGAATGGACGACGACCGACACGCCCGCATGGCAGATGCAGTGCGCTATCAAGCAGAGCACTTCCACGAGACACCCGTCGTGGTCGCAGCGTGCTACCAGCGCACCACACCGGGAGCCTCGAGCCTGCTCGACGTCCGGCGCAGTGCCTCCCTCGCACGAAGGCTCGGCGCACGCCGGCTGGCGAACCTCGCTGCGGGAGCGCGTGCCGCCGGCGGCATGGCCGAGGCGTCGAGCATCTACCCCGCCGTGCAGAACCTGCTGCTCGCTGCCCGGGCTGAGGGCCTCGCAGCCACGCTCACCGTGTGGCACCTGTTCGATGAGCGCCGGTTCCGCCAGTTGCTCGGTGTGCCGAAGGACTACGGCATCTACGCGCTCGTGCCGATCGGCTATCCCCTCGGCAAGTTCGGCCCGGTGCGCCGCCGCCCCGTCGCCGACGTGCTCCACTGGGACCGCTGGTAGCGCGCCGGGAGGGCGGCAACATCACGCGCCGGTGTTGAGATCGGTCGACTGTTCACATGGGAAACCCTTGCATCGATCGGGATGTCGATCTCGTGCACTCACGGGTGGCGGCCGTGAGAGACTGACGTCGTCACGATCGAAGGAGGCGCGATGCAGGGCGGGGCGAAGGTGCTGGCGGCGTTGTGTGCAGGTATCACGCTCGGAGGTGTCGGCGTGGGTATCGCCGCGATCCCCGACTCGGGCAGTGGCGTCATCAGCGCCTGCATGCTCAACCGGACGGGCGCCATCAGGGTGATCGACTATCAGGCGGGAGCGCGTTGCACGGGCCGCGAGACGCTGATCTCGTGGAATGCGCAGGGCCCCTCAGGGCCTGCCGGTGGCGCAGTGCGCACTGCACTCGTCGATGCCGACGGCACCGAGCTGGGCGAACTGCTCCCGCAGTCGTCGGCGGGCGACGGCACCGGCGAGGACGACGTGTGGTGGGTGTGGGACGGCACCGAGACGATCCGCTACTTCGAGAACGGACTGACATACCCTCCGCGCTTCGCCCCCATCGCCTTTGCATCCGCCGACTGCTCCGGTACCGGGTACACGCTCTTTCCACTCTCGCCGCGGGCCGACGGACAGCCGAACCTGTGGCAGGTCGCGGATGCCGGTGAGCCCGACGGCTTCGCCTACTACGAGGCGACCAGCGCAGCGACTCCGTCGTCGATCACCGCGCTGTCGGCGATCTACTCCGGTGGCGGCCCGTGCGAGACTACTGACGGCGGCGTCAATGTCTCGGGCTGGGAACTGCTCCTCGGTGCCAAGTTCGATCGGCCGACGCCCCCGCTGACACCGACGGTCGACCCCGGCTGACGCCACGCTGGACACGCTGATCGGCGACAGCCGGCGGTAGCCACCCAGCGGAGCGCGACGGCACTCAGACCGGGAGCTGGTTGAACGACTGCAGCACCGGGCGGCCGTCGCGCACACCGATGCGCGTGACCGAGGCCTGGTCGACGAAGCTCCGCCACGTCACCGTGGGGTCGGCGCCGAGCGCCCATGCCATTGCGATCTTCACCGGGGTGGCGTGGGTGACCACCACCACGTCGTGCGCGGCTGCGTCGTCGAGCAGGTCGTCGCACGCTGCAAACACCCGGGCCGCAACCGCTGCGAGCGTCTCGCCGCCTGCAGGAGTGAAGTGCGGGTCGGCCCGCCACTGCGCCCACGTCGCCGCCGGCACATCGGCGACGCGCACGCCCTCGAGATCGCCATAGTCCATCTCGTGCCAGCGGTGGTCCACCTCGTGGGGCACGCCGAACACCGACGCCGTCTCGGCGGCACGTCGTGCCGGCGACACCACGAGCCGACCCGGTGCGGGCACGAGACGCGTCAGCGCTGCTGCCTGTTCACGTCCGACGTCGTCGAGGGGAAGATCGAGGCGGCCCTGCAGCCGACCTCCGGCATTCGCCTCGGTGCGGGCGTGGCGAACGACGTACAGCACGGCGAGTTCACTCCCCGCCCTGGCCTGTGGCCCTGACCACCAGCGCGCCGTGGCGCACGAAGTCGGTACGCCGCTGCGGGTCGGCAAGGCCGAATCGCCGCCAGAGACGCCAGAGCATGGCGGCGCCCGCCACCTCGAGCACCAGGCTGAACCATCCTCGGCCGACCGACGGCACGCCTATGTCGCCCCAGCCGCCCGAGAACGGCCACCAGAACACTGCCGTCATCGCGAAGGCACCGTCCCACACCAGGTGAAGGAGCATGCCGATCGGCAGGCCGAGCAGCAGGCCGCGGTGCGGCGAGCCGCGCCGCGTGGCGAGCATCACGGCGGCGAGCACCGCCACTGCGACGGTGACACTGTGCGCCCACCCAGCACGGCCGAGCGGCACGTCGACGAGGTCGGGCAACAGTGCGCCCACCACCAGCAGTCGATAGTCGAAACGCGGATCGTTGAAGACGAAGTGCACCGACACGATCGCCGTGCCGATGAACCAGAGCAGCATCGTCAGCGCACCAGGTAGCGGGCGCACTGCGGGCACTCGGCAGGCTCGCCTGCCGGGGTGCGCTTCACCTCGTCGACCTCGGCGGGCGACAGGTCGAGATTGCATCCGCTGCAGCGGTGCCCGTCGAGTGACGCCACTGCGACACCTGCGAAACGCGACCGCGCCGACTCGTACGCCGCGGTCTCGGCAGCATCGAGTGAGCCCGCAGCGGCCGTGCGCTGCTCGACGAGCGATGCCTGCTCTGCGTCGAGCGTCGCATTTGCCGAGGCAAGCGCCACCTCCGCAGCTGCAAGCGCCTCGGCCAGCGCCGGCTCTGCCTCGCGCAGTGCAGCCATCGCAGTCTCGGCTGTTGCCTGCTCCTCCATCGCCACCAGCTCGACCTCATCGAGCTCGCCACGCTCGGCATCGAGCGTGCGGATCTCAGACATCAGCGCCTCGGCCTCACGAGGGGCGATCACCGTCTTCAACTGCGACTCAAGCCGCTTCTTCTTCACCTCGATGTCGTGCGACGACTTCTCACTGGCATCGATTCGCGTCTGTGCATCGGCGATGATCCGCTGCTGCTCGGCTACGGCCTTGCGATGCGCCGCGAGCGCAGCCGCCGCGTCGCGTCGAACCGCGATCTCAGGCAAGCGAACGCGGCGATTGGCGACTGCATCGATGGCCGAGTCGATCTTCTGAAGGGCGAGGAGTGCTGCTGCGTTCATCGGTGGTAGGCGCTCCGCATCGTTCACTGGTATTGGAGGCCGGTGCCCGCCGATTCGCCCGACAGCGAGGTCACGGATCAGTCGTGACGTC
>JBEGVK010000002.1:0-2999 GCA_041178405.1 Actinomycetota bacterium
GACGAGTGCCCCGTCGCGCAGGAAGACCGGGATCACCTCGCCGTAGCGAACACCTCGCATCCCGTCGATGAGCCGCTGCGGAGTTGAATGGTCCATGGTCGGACGCTAGCCCTCAGCAGTCACACGCGACGCCGCCACCAGCTCCGTGGTGAGCAGTGCGCGGTCGTAGATGCGAAGCTCGCGCAGCGCGCCCGTTGCATCTGGATCGACAACGAGCTCGCTGCCGCCGACCTCGCCCAGCCCTGCGGGGAAGAACGCCCAACCCTGCGGCTCGCTGCCGCCGTCGTCGAGTCGCTCGTCGACGACATCAGTCACCACCTTCGGCCCTCCGTCGAGCACGAAGCCCACGAGATGCTCGCCGCCGTCCCAGACACCCGTCGCCATCGCGATGCGCGTCGCGTGGCGCAGCTCGATGCCGAAGCCGTCAGTGACGAGCAGCTCGAGTTCACCGTCGTCGGTCACCGTCACCGAATAGCCCTTCGTGACGGTGGCCGAGGTGGGCTCCTCGCCGAGCGCTGCGGTGACCGTGGAGAACGCCCGAACGAGGCACGTCCCTCTCACTGTCTCGAGCGTGCCGGCAACCCGCACCACGATGGTGACGCCGCCGCGTGCGCGCAGGTCGGCGAGCACCGGGGCGCTCGGCTGTCGTCCGGGCGTATCGGCCGCAGCACGCCAGCGGTACGCGAGCGACTCGCCCGTCACGTGGACGAGGTCGGGCTGGGCACGGAGGTGTGCCAGCAGCCGCTGGTCGACCACGTGGTAGCGAACCGCCAGCTTGTTCGACTCGACGAAGGCCAGGGTGGCATCGTCGAACTCGACGAAGTCGGGGTAGCCGGGTCCGTCGACGATGGCCCAGTCGGGATTCCAGCCCGGACGATCCTCGAAGCCCGTGCCGTCCCACCACAGGGCGATCTCGGGCTGGCCCCATCGGATGTGGCCGTCGGGCGTGGACCGCCCGCACACCAGCCAGTAGACGCGGCGCCCGACGTATCCGAGCCGCTCGGTGCGGCCATTGTTGTAGTAGAGCATCACGAATTCGTGCATGCCGTCGGGTGAGGATCCGCTCAGCCGGAACGGGGTGATCGAGCCGCGTGGATTCTTCAGCGGGTGCGCACCACCAGCGTGCCCCTCGTGAGTGAGCCAGAACGGCTCGTCCCACGACTCGCCACTGTCGTCGGAGTATGAGGCTGCGAGCCGACCGGTCTCTGCCCGCCACAGGCAGAAGAGTCGGTCGGCATGCGGCGCGCCGACCTGCAGCACGTGGGGTTCCTCGCCGAGCGCGAGATCACCCGACGGCGCCTGCAGACCCACATCGCCGTGCGGAAGCGTCTCCCACTCGGCGTCGTCGAGGTCGTCGACATGCAGCAGGTTGCGGCTGCGCAGCAGGAACACCTCCGAGCCCGGCGTCTCTCCGGCGCCATCGCGCGTCTTCTGGAACGCCATGTACACGGCACCGTTGACGACCGACGGCTTGTCGCAGAGGAACATGCCCATCGTCGACCCGCCCCACGGATTGTCACGGTCGATGCGCGTGCGGCGCACCGGGATGAGCCAGCGCCTGTCTCCCCACGATGCGCCGCCATCGTCGGAGACTCTGAACCAGTAGCCCTCGTCAAGCTGCATGTCGGTGCGCTTCAGCTCGGGCAGGTCGGGTGCCGAGTCCGGCGGATACTGCGACCCCGGGTTCCTCCCGTAGAAGACGAAGATGCGCCAGCCGCCGTCGGGACGGCGATGCAGCAGCTGGTACCCATCGTGCGACTGTCGTACGTCGTCGTCGATCGGCGACAGCGGCGACCACGTGCGGCCACCGTCGACACTGCGGGTGGAGAACAGCTGCAGTCCCGGCCCGCCCTCGCGGTTCTCCGAGTGGTGCAGGACGACCGACAGCGCCACCCGCCCCGTCTCGTCGCTGACGCCGACGATGTTCTGGCTGTCGTAGTAGCCGTTTCGATCGGACACCATGTGACCCGCCTTCAGGTCGCGCGGGTCGGTGGTCGAGGGCGGCGCAAGCGACCTGGGGTCAGGCATGGGGGCACAGTAGCGAGCAGGCGCATCCCTATGATCGGCGTCTGCATGCCCGACTCGCCCCGAACCTCGCAGCGAGCCGCATGGCTGCTCCTCGCCGCCAACATTGCCATCGGGTGCGTGGCGTTCACCTTCGTCAAGGTCGCGCTCGAGGAGCTGGGCGCACTCAGCCTCGCTGCCGGACGGGTGGTGGCCTCGGCAGCGATGTTCGGCATCGCCGTTGCGGTGCGACCCGAACGACGGCGCCCCATCGCACGAGGCGACCGGCTGCGCGTCGTGCTCATCGGCCTCGCTGCCTCGGCCGGCTTTCACGTGCTCTTCAATCTCGGCGCTGAGCGCGCTTCGGTGGCCATGGCCTCTGTCGTGATGGCGACGATGCCGGTGATGACCGCCGTCGGCGAGGTGCTCTTCTTGCGGCACCGGCTCCACGCATCCCAGGTGATCGGCCTCGTGCTGAGCACCGGCGGGTGCGTCGCCATCGCACTCGCCAACGGTGGCGCGAACGACACGGGATCATCGGTACTCGGCGTGCTGCTCGTCGGCTCGTCGACCCTGCTGTGGGCAGCCGTCACGGTGTCGACTCGCGGCATCGGCGACCGCTATGACTCGTGGTGGCTCTACACGCCAGGCACTGCGCTCGGTGCGCTCGTCATGCTCGCCGCATCGGCCGGCAGCCTGCACGAGTTCGCCGACCTCTCGCTGAGGGGATGGCTCATGGTGCTGTGGCTCGGCACCGCAAGCTCGGCGTTCATCTACTACTCCTACGCCCGCGTGATGACTGTCATCTCTGGGACGACTGCGACGTCGATCGCCACCGTGATCACGCCCGGCAGCGCGTTGGTGGGATGGGCCGCACTTGGCGACCGGCCCTCGCTCGTCGAGACACTCGGCGGCGTCGTGGTACTCACAGGGGTCATCGTCGTCACTCGATCCCGTTCGGTCGCCGTCGAGCGGCCGCGTTGACCGCGCCGGGC
>JBEGVK010000003.1:0-11659 GCA_041178405.1 Actinomycetota bacterium
AGCCGCCACACCGCCAGGTCGGCAACTGCACCTACCGCAATCACCCCGATCTCGCCCTCTCGTCCGAGGCAGCCCGCGCCCCCGAGCGTTGCCATCTCGAGCGCCGTCCGTGCAGTGCACGCATCGGCGCCAAAGCGCAGTTTCGCGACGAGCATCGCCTGACGTGCTTCCATCCACACCGAGGCTGCATCGGCCGACGATGATCCGTCGACGCCAAGCCCGACCTTCACCCCGTAGCGCCGCATCGGAATGGTGGGAGCGATGCCGGAGGCAAGGATCAGGTTGCTGTTCGGGCAGTGTGCCACTCCGACGCCAGCGGCACCCAGTCGCCGCTGCTCTGCATCATCGGGCATCACACAGTGCGCCACCCACGTGCGGCCCGTGCACCAGCCAGTGCGCTCGAGGTACTCCATCGGGCGGCACCCGAAGCGGGCAAGCGAGAAGTCGTCGTCTTCGCTGTTCTCGGCGAAGTGGGTGTGCAGCCGAACATCGAGGCGCTCAGCCAGCTCGGCGCTGCGCACCATCAACTGCTCGGTGACGCTGAACGGACTGCACGGAGCGAGCGCGATACGCACCATTGCCCCGTGCGAGCGGTCGTGATGGCGGCGCACGGCCTCCTCGCTGGCGGCGAGGATCGAGTCGTCGTCGCTGACGACATCGTCGGGCGGCAGGCCACCATCCTTCTCGCTGAGGCTCATCGAGCCACGCGTCGGGTGGAACCGCATGCCGAGCTCTCGAGCGGCGGCGATCTCGGCCGACAGCAGATCGCCGGCACCGCGCGGGTGCAGATAGAGATGGTCGGTGCTGGTGGTGCACCCGCCCAGGGCCAGTTCGGCGAGTCCGACGAAGGCGCTGGCGTACACGGATTCCTCGTCGATGCCCCGCCACAGCGGATACAGCGACTGCAGCCACCCGAACAGGGGCTTGTCGGTCATCCCCGGCCAGGCCCTGGTGAGGTTCTGGTAGATGTGGTGATGGGTGTTCACCAACCCGGGCGTCACCAAGCAGTCGGCGGCATCCACGACCTCGGTGCCGGGGCCGACGGGGGGCAGCGGATCACGGCTCGATCCCACCGACTCGATCAGGCCATCCGTCACCGCCACCCAGCCACCATCGAGTTCGCGGCGCTCAGAATCGACGGTGGCCACGAGCCGGGCGTTGCGCACCAGCAGGTCGGTCATGCGACGTCTCCAGCAAGCCTGTCGATGATGAGGCGGATGTCGTCGAGGGTGGTGCGAGGGTTCACGATGCAGATTCGCAGTACGGTCTCGCCGTCCCACGTCGTGGGCACCACGAAGGCGGTGCCGTCGGCAAGCATGCGGTCGCTCCAGCGGTGATAGTCGGACGGCGACCAGCCCCTGCGGCGGAAGAGCACGACACTCAGCTCAGGCTCCATGATGAGCTCGAGGTGGGGTGAAGTGTCAATGGCATCAGCACCCTCCCATGCGACGCGCAGTGTCTGCTCGACGGCGTCTCGGTACGCATCGGTGCCATGCGTGGCGAGGCTGAACCAGAACGGCAGGCCGCGTGCTCGCCGGGTGAGGTGGTGCGCGTAGTCGCTGGGGTTCCAGCCTGCATGGCCACCCTCGTCCTCGTGCAGCACCTCGAGGTACTCGGCGTGCTGCGTGTGCGCACGACGCGCCGCCGAAGGATCGCGGTAGACGAGCGCGCAGCAGTCGTACGGTGCAAACAGCCACTTGTGCGGGTCGAGGATGAAGCTGTCGGCGCGTTCGATGCCGTGGTAGCGATGCCGGATGCTGGGCGCCGCGAGGCCGGCGCCGCCGTACGCACCGTCGACGTGGAACCATGCTCCCAACTCCGCTGCAGCATCTGCGGCGGCATCGAGTGGGTCGATGACACCGGCGTTCGTCGTGCCCGAGGTGGCCACCAGTGCTGCAACACGCTGGCGATCTGCGATGTCGAGACCGGCGACGAGATCCTGCAGCGCAGCGGCCCCGAGCCTGCCCTGATGGTCGGCGGATGCGACTATCACGTCGGCATCGATGGCACGCGCCGCAGCACCGACGCTGCTGTGCGCTCCCTTGGAGACGATGACAAGGGGGCGGGTCCGGTCGAGGCGGCCAGCCGCTCGCTCGCGCCATCTCGTTCGAGCGGCGATGAGCGCACTGAGATTACCCGCCGTTCCCCCGGTGACGAACGCACCGCCCGCCTCGGCCGGCATCCCAGCGAGGTCGGCGACGTAGCGCAGCGCCTCATTCTCGGCAAAGACGGCACCCGCCCCCTCGAGCCATGATCCGGCATAGATCGAGCTGGCACCGACGACGAGGTCGAAGAGGATGCTGGCTTCCGTAGGGGCAGTGGGCACGAACGACAGGAAGCGCGGATGGTCACTCGAGATCGTCGCCGGCGCGAGCACGTCGCCGAAGACGCGCAGTGCCTCAAGCCCGCCGATGCCGGATGGCGTGATGGTGTGCCCGGCCATGGCGCGCAACTCGGCCTCGGTGCGCGGTGCATCGAGCGGCGGCGGGTCGAGTCGGATCCTGTCGACCGCATAGCGGATGATCGCCTGCGTGAGGACCTCGGTGGAGATGTCCTGCGAGTGCATGTCGCGAGCGCTCATCGCACCCCTCCGCAGTGAGGCCGACCTGATCGGCCGGTCAGTAGTTGACGTCGACCAATTCGCTGCCGGCGTGCCGATCCTCGGCATCGCGATGCAGCGCCCATCCCAGCAGCGCAGCGATGACGGTGGTCCCCATCAGCGCAACAGCAGGGAAGAGCAGCAGGGCGACGATGATGGCGATGGCACCAGGCACGAGGTGATCCTAGTCAGAGCGGCTTGTAGGCCCATGCCTCGATCTCGACCGCACCGCCGAAGGGCAGGGCGGCCACGCCGATTGTGCTCCGGGCAGGGCGGTGGTCGCCGAAGCCCGTCACATATGCGGCGTTGAAGTCGGCGAACGTGCCCATGTCGGTGAGGAAGCACAGCGTCTTGGCGACGTCGCCGAGGCCCGCCCCCATCGTGGCCAGCTGTGCCGCCAGGTTCTCGACAGCACGAGCCGTCTGCGCAGGCACACCCCCCTCGACCAACGCTCCGTCGCGGATGCCGAGCTGGCCGCTGACGATGATCCAGTCGCCGGCTCGGACGACAGGTGTGTAGGGACCCACGGGAGTGCTCATGACCGCATGGTAGGCCACCGTGGCGGCATGCCGGCATGCCGCCACGCTGCCAGCGCCACCGCAGCGAACACCGCATCAGATGCATTCACCGGAGCGCCGCTGTCGTCATCGACCACCAGCTCCACCCTCGGCATGTCGATGGCACGCAGCACGCCGAAGCTTCGGATGGTGAGATCGAGCGGCTCGCCGTCGTCGTCGACTCGAACGGCCTCGCTGCGCACCCACCCGAGGGCCATGTGTGCAGCGCCAATGCAGTAGGAGCGCAGCACCGTGAGATCGAGTACGTCACCGCATCGCACGGCGATGCGCACGACGCCGTCGAGCATGTCGGCGTGCGCAGCTCCACCGCCAGGACCGATGATCCACCCGTCGGATGGGGCGAGCAGTACGGCAGCCTCCGCCCATCCGCCGGCGCGCACGGCGGCCGACGTCGGCGGCCCGACCACGTCGACCTCCTCCACGTGCAGCGACGGGGCAACTGCTGCGATCGCCGCAGCGATGCCTGGCGTGCGGGCAACCAGCAGCACGCCGCTTCCGTCAGCGCGCACGCCCCCGGCGATCGGCGGGCGCTTCGCACCGCACCTCACGATGTCCTCGCGCGACCACGCCGCAATCACCGGCTGCCCGTGCATGTCGGCAAGCCGGCGAGCGATCGCGCCGAGATTGTCGGCAACGGGCGCGGCGCCTGTTCCTTCGCTGAGGCCAGGTGCCTTTGCGCCGAATGCGCCACCGTTGGCGAGACCCGTCACCGGCTCGCCGCCCGGCACGCACCACGCAGCCGGCGGTTCCAGGTAGGCAGGTTCGACCCACGTTGTCTGCAGCGTGCGCGCCCAGGTGCCAGCCGGCACCTCGATCGGCCAGCGGATGGCCACCGTCGTGCGCCGCCCCTGCACCTTGCCAGCAGCCAACCGGGCAGCAGTGAGTGTCGACGCCACGTGCCACGAGCCGTCAACTGCACGCACAGCATGCAGTGCATCAACCGGGGCGGAGTCGGCGGGGAATCCACCGAGCCCGAGTGCCACCTGTGGCGACACCGCCTGCACCGTGCCGCCCTCGATCGCAGCGCGTCGCACCGCCGCAGCGAGGTCACGCCGACCGCCACGTGGGGCGCCGCCATTGCCGGACGAGGTGACGGCCTCGACGATGGTCTGCCATCCCGTGCACCTGCACATATGCGCCAAGAGTGCCTGCCCGACTCGATCGGGAGTGCGCTGGACCTCAGGCAGTGCTGCCAGACGCATGACGATGCCAGGCGTGCAGAAGCCGCATTGGCTGCCACCGCTGGCGCACAGCCGTTCGGCCAGCGCTGTCGACTCGACTGCACCGGACACCGTGGTGACAGCGCGTCCGGCGACCCTCGCCGCAGGCGTCACGCAGGCCACCCGGGGCTGGCCATCGACCCACACGGTGCAGCACCCGCATTGGCCCTGCGGGCTGCAGCCATCCTTCACGGAGCGCACGCCCAAGCGGTCGCGCAGCACCTCGAGCAGCGAACCGTGGTCGACGGCCGCTGCACCGATGCCAGCGGCCGACGGAACAGCCGCTGCCACGGCGTCGACCGTCACCTGTTGGCCGTCGAGTGTGAACGTCAGCGACCCCGGCAGCGACATCGCTCCACCCTCGCACGCTGCATCGCCGGGACGCAACGAATCAGCACGCACCGAATCAGCACGCAGTGGATGAGCGCGCCGTGGTGCACTCTCAGCCCGCCAGTACCGTGGGTGGCATGGCACATTCGCCCGACTCGCATGGCCGCCCGACCTCCCGACGGGCACTCGATCGCCGGGGATTCCTGTCGGCGGGAGCTGCTGCCGGCGCCACATGGCTGCTCGGCGCATGTGGCGGCGACTCGTCGAACAGCGGCGGCCCGGCGGCTCCCGACGCATTCGGCATCGTGCAGCGGTTTCCCAACCTCAACCTCTTCACGCCCGGCGATGTGCGCCTTCCGATCTCGATCACCGACGGCCAGTCGGTGATGACCACCGGTCCTGACGTGCTCTCCGGCTGGGTAGAGACCTTCGACGGCGAGCGCGTCGCCGAGGTCAGCGCCCCGCGGCGCGACACTGGCATCGTGCTCCCCTACTGGGAGGTGCGTGTCGTGCTCCAGCGAGCGGTCATCCACACACTGCGACTCGACGGTGACGACGGCTACGGCGCCACATTCGAGGTCTGGGATCCGGCCGACGTGCCCACGCCGCTGCTCGGCGGCCAGCTGCCGCCACTCGAGACACCCACCGTCGACGATCCGCGCGGTGTGAACCCCTATTGCTCGCTGACGCCCGAGCCCTGTCCGCTCCACACCGAGACACTCGCCGCTGCGCTGCAGCGCGGTGTGCCAGTCGCATTCGTGGTCGGCACCCCCGCCCACTGCCAGACCGGAACGTGCGCGCCCGGCCTTGAGATCCTCGTCGCCGAGTACGAGCGGCTCGGCGACCGCATGGCCATGGTGCATGCCGACGTCTACGCCGACGCTGCCGCCACGGTCACGGCACCAGTCGTGGAAGAACTGTCGCTCGACTACGAACCGGTGGTGTATCTCGTCGATGCAGGCGGCACGGTCGTTGACCGCCTCGACGGCATCTGGGACGCCAGCGAACTGCGCGAGCGCCTCGACCTGCTGCTCGCCTGACATCGCCCGCCGCAGCGCGCCAGTCGGCTGTCAGCCGTGGCGCACCGACACCGGCGTGTCGGCAACGCGCGCCGTGCAACCGGCCATGTTCACGGGTGGGGCGACGTCGGTGACGATCGCCCGGGCGATGCTTCGGAACACATCCGCTGCGGCGCTCGGCATCGAGATTCCGTCGTGCGACAGCACCACCGGCAGGCCGGCATCGCCGCCGGCTGCCACGGCTGACTCGATCGGCACGCGGCCCAGCAGCGGCACACCGATCTGCTCGGCGAGCAGCCTGCCGCCACCCTCACCGAACAGAGCGTGGCTCTCGCCATGCGAGCAGATGAAGGCACTCATGTTCTCGATGACACCGCACACACGCAGGAAGCTGCGCCGCGCCATGTCGGCTGCGCGTGCTGCGACCTTCTGCGCCGCGAGCGCTGGCGTGGTGACGATGAGCAGGTCGGTACGCGGCAGCATGCGTGCCAGGCCCATCTGCACGTCGCCAGTGCCCGGCGGCATGTCGATGAACAGGTAGTCGAGCGTCCCCCACTCGACGTCGTTGAGGAACTGCTCGACGGCCTTGGTGAGCATCAGGCCGCGCCACATCAGCGCGGTGTCCTCCTCGACGAGGAATCCGGTGCTCACGACCTTCAGCAACCCACTGCCGACCCGACGCTCATTGGGGATGATGCGCGGCCGATCAGACCCCTCGACTCGCTCGGCCTCGAGCCGATCGTCGATGCCCAGCAGGCGCGGCACCGAGAAGCCCCAGATGTCGGCATCGAGCACACCGACCGTGTAGCCCATCGACGCCACCGCCGCCGCCAGGTTCACCGTGACCGAGCTCTTGCCCACTCCGCCCTTGCCGCTTGCCACGGCGAGCACGCGGCAACTGGAGGGCACGGCAGTGGGCGTGGCCCGATCCTGGGCGGCCCGGCGGGCCGAGCTCATCACCTCGCTGCGCTCGGCCGGGGTCATCTCCCCCCAGCTGATTCGCACGCTGCTGACGCCCGGGTGCAGGCCCACCCGCGATTCGACGTCCTTCTTGATCTGGGCCCGCAGCGGGCAGCCACCGATGGTGAGCTTGATGCCCACGACCACGTCGCCTGCCTGGCTCACCGAGACCATCGGCACCATTCCCAGCGTCACGATGTCGGCACCGAGCTCGGGGTCGATGACCGCCCGGAGCAGGTTCTTGACCTCGTCCGAGGTCGGCGCGGCTGCAGGCGAAGCGGGAATCACGAAGTGAATGCTACGGTAATTCGTGGGTACACTCCCGTCCGGCAGACCCGCACGGGAACGCCCACCGAACACCCCGACGACGTCACCGGAGGACCATCGTGATCACCCTCACCGACACCGCCGCCACCAAGGTCAAAGAACTCCTCGACGCCGAGGGCGCAGCCGAGATGGCGCTGCGCGTGGCCGTCCGTCCCGGCGGCTGCAGCGGTTTCTCCTACGAGATGTTCTTCGACAGTGACATCGCCTCCGACGACGAGACCGCGACGTTTGGCCCCGTGAAGGTGGTCGTCGACTCGGCATCGGCGCAGCTGCTCACCGGCGCCACGCTCGACTACAAGGACGGCCTCAACCAGGCTGGCTTTGCCATCACCAACCCCAACGCATCGCGTACCTGCGGCTGCGGCCAGAGTTTCAGCTGACGACTGCCATACACCGCTGCCCTCACTCGGGCAGCGAGTCGTAGTCGTCGTCTCCCGGCAGCGCCACCACTGCGTTCATCCCCACGCGACCGGTACGCACCTTCGGCATGATGGGCTGCGGCACGCCGATCGTGCGTGCAGCGGCCAGCGCCGACTCGACCGACTCGTGCCCGGCGAGGAACTGCAGGTTGGCCACTGTGGGCGGCATCAGCATCAAGTCACCCCGTTCGCCCTGGGCGAGTGCATCGTGCGGTCGCACCCACATGCTCTCGACGGTCTCGTGGTCATCGTGCATCGACGTCTGGCCCTCGGGGCTGGCGGCAACGAAGAAGCGGGTGTCGAAGCGTCGAGTCGTCTGGTGCCGGGGCGTGATCCAGCGGCTCACCCACGGCAGCTGATCGGTCGCCAGACGCAGGCCGTGCGACGCCGCCAGCGCTGCCACGTCGACATCACCCGAGTGCACCTCGTGTCGATGGGCCAAGACCGGATGGCCGTCGGCGACCATGTGCCCGCTCTCGTCGACGGCAAGCAGCACCCCGGCCTCTTCGAAGCACTCGCGGATCGCTGCCACCACGAACGCCTCGTCGCCATCGCCGTCGGCATCATCGACTCGCCCGCCCGGGAAGACGTACATGCCCCCCGCAAAGGCCGATGCAGCCGCCCGACGCAGCATGAACACTTCGATGCCGTCCTGCGTGTCGCGCAGCAGCATCACCGTTGCCGCTGGACGAATGGGAACCTCGTCGCTCACCGCAGCAACCGTAGCCACCGGCTGGTGGCGTAGCCTCGTTGGCGTGCTGGTGTGGATGGACCTCGAGATGACCGGGCTCGACCCCGGCCGCCACACCATCGTCGAGATCGCCACGCTCATCACCGACGACGGCCTCGAGATCATCGCCGAGGGGCCGGACCTCGTCGTGCATCAATCCGACGAGGTGCTCTCGCAGATGGACAGCGTGGTCGTCGAGATGCACACCAAGAGCGGACTGCTGGACGCCATCAAGTCCAGCACGCTGTCGCTCGCCGACGCCGGCCAGATCACCCTCGACTTCATCCGCCAGCACGTGCCGACCGAGCGATCGGTGCCGCTGTGCGGCAACTCGATCGGCACCGACCGCCGGTTCCTCGCCGCCTACCTCCCCGAGATCGAGCACTACCTGCACTACAGGAGTGTCGATGTCAGCAGTGTGAAGGAGCTCGTCCGGCGGTGGTACCCCGGCCTGCTGGCGAGCCGAACCACCAAGCACGGCTCGCACCGAGCTCTCGATGACATCCGCGAGAGCATCGCCGAGTTGCGCTTCTACCGCGACCACGTATTCGTGCCCGAGGGAGCACCCCGCGGACTCGAAGGTCCGCCCACCGACACTGCTGCAGGTAGCGCGAGCTGATCAGCCGGAAGCTGCTCGCTTTCCTGCGCTCCCGCCAGTCACCCTCCAGCCGTCGTCAGTAGATTCTCAGCCGTGACGACACGGTCGAGGCGGATGGTGCTTGCTGGCGCCGTCGCGCTCGTGATGTCGGCCGGGGCAGGGTGGCTGTGGTCCGTGCTGGACGGTGGCGATGTCGACAGCGTCTCGATCGGCCAGGTGGCGGTCGACGACGTGCAGCCGCCCACCATCGGCACCAATGCCGCCCTCGGCGGGGAGGACCTTCCGTCAGCCACGGTTACCGACCTCGAGGGCACGGCAATCGATACGACGTCCCTGCTCGGCACCCCTCTGGTGATCAACGTCTGGGGCTCGACATGCGGACCCTGCAAGCGCGAGCTGCCCGACTTCGCCGAGGTGCACCAGCGCTTCGGCGACGACATCCGGTTCGTCGGCATCAGTTACCTGCCGGCGAGCGAGCGCGAGGAGGCATTCGCCCGAGACCTCGGCGTTGCCTACGAGCTGTTCTACGACGGAAACGGTGCGTTCATCAGCGCCGCCGGCATCAGCGCGTTTCCCATCACGCTGTTCGTATCCGCTGATGGCACGGTGCTCGAGCAGTCCGGTGCGCTCGACGCGGCGCAGCTGACGGCGATCATCGAGGAGCGGCTGCTGTGAGCCTGTCCGCAATCGCCGCCGTCCTCGGCCTCGACGCCCGGCTGGCGACGTCGTTCACCACGGGACTGCTCGCCGCCGTGAATCCGTGCGGGTTCGTACTGCTGCCCACCTATCTCCTCTACTTCCTCGGCATGGAGAATCTGCGGCCGGGAGCCGAGCGTTCGAGTGTCGGCCGCGCGATTGCGGTCAGCCTCGCGGTGTCGGCCGGGTTCATGTCGGTCTTCGTGGTCATCGGCTCGCTGGCCAAGTGGAGCACTGATTGGTTCGTCGAGAAGGCGCCGTACGTCTCACTAGTGATCGGCGTGCTGCTGATCGTGCTGGGCGTGGCGATGCTGTTCGGCTACCGGCTGCCGTTCACAGCACCAAAGCTCGATGTTGCGCGACGCGATCGCTCAGTGGTCAGCATGTTCATCTTCGGCATCGGCTACGCAGTCGCCAGCATCGGCTGCACCATCGGGCCGTTCATCGCCGTGGTCCTCGGTGGCATCACGGCCGACGGCATCGGCACCGGCATCGCCGCACTGGCCCTGTACGGACTCGGCATGGCGCTGCTGGTGACTGCCCTCACCGTCGCGCTCGCCCTCGCCAACACTGCCGTGCTCGCAGCACTCCGCCGCACCATGGCGTGGTTCGAATATGTCGCCGGAGTGTTCGTGCTCCTCACCGGCCTCTATCTCACGTGGTACTGGTACCAGGACATCCGCCGCGTCTACGACGACGATCTCGTGGCAGGCGCAGTCGGCTGGCAGGAGGCGCTCACCCGCTGGATCCAGGACCACCAGTCGCGCGTCGTTGCCGGTGCCGTCACGCTGGTCATCGGGGCGATCGGCACCTCGATCTGGTTGCGGTCGCGCCAGCATGAGGCCGCCCGGTGACCGCTACTCCGTTCCGTGACCTGCTGTCGAGTCCCGGCGTCCGCGAGGTGAGCCGACTCGAGGGACGGGTCGGATTCATGGCGTATCACGGTGGATCGCTCGAGCACTACACCGACGTCATCGCCGATGAGGCTGCGGCGCTCAGCGGTGCCAGCTACTACGGCGTGCTGCAGCCGCCCGACCTGCAGGTGCACATCCCATCGCATCGGGTCTCGCGACATGAATCTGACACGCTGCACGAATTCATCGAGCACGTCGACATGGTGATCACCATCCACGGCTACGGACGCCACGGCATGTGGACCACGCTGCTGCTCGGCGGCCAGAACCGCGAGCTCGCACACCACGTCGCCGGCCATCTTGCGATAACGCTTCCCGACTACACGCTGGTGACCGATCTCGACCTGATGCCCCGCGAACTACGTGGCCTGCACCACGCCAACCCGGTGAACGTGCCGCGCGGCAAGGGCGTGCAGATCGAACTGCCGCCCCGCGTGCGCGGCTCGAGCCCGATCTGGAAGGACTGGACCGGCCCCGGTCATGTGCCGCACACCGTGTCGCTGATCGACGGTCTTGCTGCCGCAGCAGCGGCATGGATGGACGGACTGGCCGGTCAGGGTGCCAGTCGCGTCACCGACCAGCCGTCGTCGCCGCGGGTGTAGCGAAGCCGGTCGTGAAGCCGGCTCGGCCGCCCCTGCCAGAACTCGACCGAGTGAGGACGCAGGCGCCAGCCGCCCCAGAACGCAGGGCGCGGCACCTCGCCATCGCCGAACGTCGCCGCCATCTGCTCGACTCGGTTCTCGAGCCATGCTCGATCGGGTATCGGCTGCGACTGCGGTGACGACCATGCGCCGATCTGCGAGCCACGCGGTCGCGAGGCGAAGTACTCGTCGCTCTCAGCCTCAGTTGCCCGCTCTACTGCGCCGACGACACGCACCTGCCGGTGCAACTGGAGCCAGGTGAATAGCATTGCCCCGCGGCCCTCGGCAGCGAGGTCGACGCTCTTTGCCGATTCGTAGTTGGTGAAGAACACAAATCCGTCGGCGTCTGCCCCGCGCACGAGCAGGTAGCGGCTCTGCGGCCAGCCTTCGGGATCGATCGTCGAGAGCACGAAGGCATGGGGTTCGACACACCCGGCGTCGCGCGCCTCGTCGAACCAACGCTGCCACTGCACGACAGGATCGGGATCGACCTCGGCCACGTCGAGACCTGCCGTCTCGTAGTCGGTACGGAGCCGCGCCAGGTCCTTGCTCGGGACGGTGCTCATCGGGGTGTGATCACCTCGAGCCCGCGCATGTAGCGGCGCAGCACCTCGGGCACCACCACGCT
>JBEGVK010000004.1:0-8253 GCA_041178405.1 Actinomycetota bacterium
TAGGCGAGTTCTCCATCGTGCAGGTCGGATTCGCCGATCAGGACTTCGCCTTCGAGTTGGTTCCTCTGGCGCTCATGAAGGACAACCCCGACGGCCTCGACCTCGCGACTCCGTCGATCGCGTTCCGAGTGGACGACCTCGCCGCCACCCGCGCCGCACTGGTTGCGAGGGGAGTGCAGGCCACAGAGCTGGGCGAGCACTCCGGCATCGCATCGTTCGCGTTCCCCGACAATGAAGGCCGCTGGTTCGCAGTCATCGGTGCCTGAGCACCCAGGTGCCAGTCTGCTGATTCTCGAGCAGGCACGTGTCACGCGCCGTTGGTGATCACTTCAGGGCGCGGCACTCAGGACTTCGGGCACGGCGAGATCGGCGTATCTGTTCAGCCGGGACACCGACCACTATCGAGCGATCACGGGGTGCCGATGCCGCTGTACTGCGTATACGTCCTGCCAGCCTGCAGCCCCAGCAACATGCCAGGGATGCACTGGACCGAGACCATCTTCTGCCCTGCCGTCAACTCCGCCTTGGCGAAACGACCCGACGCAATGACGCCGGCGACCTCGCTGATCTCCCACGTGGAGGGCTTGCCAGCGGAGGTGTCCCACGTGAAGGTCACCACATCACCAGAGCACGAGGCCGAATTGATACGCACGACCCACCCCCTGGTGTATGCGCTGGCCGTGGCAGGGACCAGCACTTCGACGGAGAGAGCAACTGCTCCCACGGCCAACCGAGCCGAGTTCTTGACGGAATGACGGGTGATCATTGTGCTGTCTCCAGTCGACAGCCGCGCCATCGCCATGTAGGCCTACCACACTCCTGCGCTGAGTTCTCCCGTCGCTGGCCGCCCCGCACGCGCCGGCAGGGTGGGCGGGGCCTCAGCAACCCGTTGGCGGCGCCACGACCGCAGCAGCAGTTCGCGTGACCCACTCGACACCCGCACGACCGCCACCAGCGGCCTTCCCACTAGCCTTCGTGCCGAACCGCGGTGATTTCTCGCCGAGTTTCGCGCCGCGTTTTTATCCATCCCCGCCGGGTTAGCTCAGATGGCAGAGCAACCGCCTTGTAAGCGGTAGGTCAAGGGTTCGATCCCCTTACCCGGCTCAGAGTCTGTGGCCGAGTGACGCGCCGGTCAGCTGACTCGGCCGAGCAGCTCACGCCGCAGCGCTGACAGCTTCGGAGACGGCCGTGATGCAGCCCACGGGTCGGCCTGCAGCGCTCGCTCATATCGCTCCCACTCGTCGCGAACACCGGCCAGGTCGCCTGCACTCGCATGCGCCCGCATCCGCATCGCCACCAGCTCCTCATGGCCACTGAGCACGAGCAGGCCCTTGCCGGTAGCCCAGAACACGCCTTCGACATCGCCTAGCGCCAGATGATGCTGAGCAAGACGGGTCGCCGCACCGACCACGAGCAGCACGTGCGCTGACGCATGCCCCTCCGCATCGCACCACAGGTAGTTCGAGCCGGCAAAGGGCATTCCGGTGACCACCTCGAGGCCGGGGGTGATCACATCGATTGCCTCACGATGCGGAAGGCCCTCGGCATATCGAATCCGAGCCTCGAGCAGCTCTGCATCACTGACTACACGATCGTGCAGCGGAAGGGCATCAGTGAGGGTGCGTGGAATCCATTCGTCACCGGGCAATGGCAGCGAGGCCCGAGCCAGTGCTCGCCGGGCCTCACTCACCACGTTGGCGAATGTCGCATCGCGAACATCGAGATCCCACAGCGCAGCGCGGGCAGCACCTCGAGTGGGGCGACGACGGTGCAGTGCCAGCCACACCACCAACTCGAGCGCCTTCGATCGATCGAACTGAACCTGCGTTCCGTCTGCCGCCACGACCTCGACAGCACCGAGCGTTCTCACGAGCAGAGCCCATTCCGTCTCGACAAACGGCACCGAGACACCTCGCACGACAGGGCGAGCGATATCGATGGGCACCACCGGAGCCGCAACCTCGAATGGTGCGGACTCCGCAGCAAGCATCTCGTGGACATCCGCGAGTGCGGTGGGTGCTACCAGCGACGGACGAACTCGTATTCCGCATGGTTCCAGCACGTGGATCCCGGCACTGTCGGCGTCCTGGCGGAGGATCCACCGGCGATCGAGCAGCGGGCCGGTCGTCAACTGTCCCAAGCCCGCCAGCGCACGTCGACCATCAGTGGACGCCGAACCTTCGGGTGCTGCAACCACAAGTGCTCCGATGCCCTTTCCCGGCCTGATGAGTTGTCGGAGATCTGCTGTGTCCTTCGGACCGAGGCCGGACACCACCAGCACCACTGGCTCGAACGACTCGCCACCACGGGTCGCCACTCGTCGGTCGAAGGTGGTGGCGTCGCCCACGGCCGTGAGCGTGTCGCCGAGAAGGGCCGCTGCAAGGTCGACCGCCTCGTCAAGGCTTGCCACGCGCGCGACGTCCAGCCCTGTTTCCCCCGTGCTGCCTTCGCCTACTGCAAGAATCCGCGAGGTGTCGAGGAACGGCGACATCTCCAGCGTGGCCGTCATCGACGCGATCAGTTGCGCAGTCCGGTGCGAAATGATCTCGAGCACGCCGACCGCCTCAAGGTCGATGAAGAGCTCGCCATCGTCTGCGGTGCCGATGTGCAGTAGCGCCGGGCACGGAGGTGCGTCGGTGCGCGAGTGCTGCGCAAGCTCTTCGAGTGTCACCGATGCCGGCAGCGACCACCATCCGCCATCGCTCATCCGCCACGGCAGCGACGGCGTCGTCGCAACGCTCGGTAGCACTCGTACGTCGCCAAGGCGGCCGACGATGGCAGCTGTCATCATCGCCCCGCAGGCCGCAAGGGATCCGCTGACTGCTCGAAGCGCCACGTCGAGCCGGACCATCTGCTCGTCGGCCGCCAGCGTTCGCAGCGTCAGTTCCGTCCGCACCTGAGCAAGCGACGGAAGGCCGGGCCTCGAACCGAGCGGGGCAGAGCGAAGTCGGCGACGACGAGCCGAATCGAGCAGGGCGAGCGCACCCGCAGCGAACATCACGGCACTCACCAGTTCCCGACTCGTCGGGTATCCCATCGAGAAGGCATGGCCAACGACCGGTTCGGTGAGCGGACGCTCGATTCGCCCATCATGATCGTGGTCGCGAAGTGCCGTGCCCAGCGGTTGCTGCAGCGGGAGGGACCGACTTCGGCTGTTGCTGGATGCCGAGACCACTGTCGCTCCGCCGCCGGGTGAGGGCGTCGTGTGATGAGTCTCCACTACGGCATTCGGTGCGGCTCCATACGCCGTCGGCTGGTCCACGTTGCCGGATGCTGTTCCCAGCATTGCGCCTGCGAGCACTGCTAGGCGAACGAGCGATCGCAGCCATCCGGTCGGCCCAGGTGCAACGGCCGGCAGAGGTGTTGTGCCCGCATTGCGGCGCCAGCGCAGCACCGTCCAGCACTCCCCAACCGCACTGCCCGTGAACCACAGCCACAGTCCGAGGAACACTGCAGCGCCCGTCGCAAGGACTGCCTCCTCGTCGACGCGGCGAGTCGACAGCATCTGACGCCATTCGTCCGCCGAAGGAATGCGCACGACCGACATACCGAACAGCAGCACTGGCACGAGGCACAGCAGTGCGACCACGAGCAGCGCAGCGCCGAGTCGGAGCAGGCCGTGGCGGATCCTCGACAGGCAACCAACCGATGTCGTGTGGTCGGTCGCGCGAACGTTGCCATCACTGCGGGGTGCAGCACTCATCCGGAGTACACCACCGTCGCCGTGCCGGTTCCCCGCACCGTCACCGACTCCCAGCCGCCGAGCACGAGGAAGACCGACCGCCGACGCTCGGTGACCGTCACGGTCACTGACCCATCGCGCACTACAACGGCGACATCGCCAGCGCTGATGCCACTACGAACGGCATGATCGATGGCTGCCTCTCGCGCGGTGTCGGGCTGGAAATCGCGAACCGGCGTTGTCGACGAGACCGCTGCCCGCGCTGCGCCCTCCGCGATGTTGGACGCATGCCGGCGAGCAGCCATCACCCGACCACCATCGACGATGAGTCCGGCACCGGCCAGCACTACGACGACGAGCAACATGAGCGACACCAGCAGATCGCCGCGGTCATCACGCCTCATCGCTTGTACCTGTCGATCGGCTGGGTGTCGCTCATCACGACCGTGCGCGTGCCGGGCGACCAAATTCCTGACAACGACTCGTTTGCCACCGAACACGACACCGTCACCGTGACCGAGCCACCTTGCCAGGTGCCGATGCCGGACGGCCGCCAGCTCATCGACACGCTCGGTCCACCGCTGCAGCGGCGGCTCAGCGGTCCACGCAGTGCGCTCTCGCGCGCTGCGGTGAGCGCCTCCCCGGCACCACGGGTCTGTGAGGCAGCGCGTGCCGCCGACTGCGCCGCATTGGTGACCTCGACCCCGGCGGCATGGAGTCGACCTACGAAGGTCAGCAATGCGACGGCGAGCAAGCAGAAGATGAGCATGTACATCATCTCCACCGATGCCAGCACGCCACGATCGCGATCGTGCATCTGCCGTGGTTGCCGGCACGCTGCCACCTGCACTCGCATAGCTCAGCGCTCGACCGGTGCAGATTCCGTGACTCGAGCGGCAAATCCGAAACTCCCCGCGAGAACGCCGGGGGACCGCCCTGACACCGTTACCGACACCATTGCAGTGCCAGGCCCTGCCTCCGCGCACTCGATGCGAACCGACGACGACCAGCCCGATGCCATTCGGGCGACAACCGACTCTGCAGCAGCAACGCCGTCATCGCAGGAACTCGCGTATGCGGCAGCAACTCGCACGCCCTCGGTTGCGGCCTCATCAAAGACGTTGCGCGCATGCCAATAGGCGGTTGCCTCGAAGATCAACAGCAGCACCATCAGAAGGGCCATCGAGCCGAAGAGCATCTCGATGGAGGCATCGACGGCACCGCGGTCGCGCGAGGCCGTGCGACGGCCCGTCGACACCGACACCGCCCACGACCGGCGGCTCGGTGGCAGTAGACAGCGGACTGATGCACCCATGGTGCTGCCTCAGGGAGCCACCGGATCCGGCACGCTGTCCTTCGCCTGATTGAACGTCGACACGAAGAACGCAGTCGCAGCAAGGGCCACGACAATGCCGACAGCCAGCCAGATCATCTTGGTCACCGCTTCGTCGAGACCAGTCTCATCACGGCGATCACTCCATGCGCGCCGAATCTCGAGCTGCACCCGATCGCGCATCTCCACCCAGCGATTTCGCACCACGATGCATCCGAACGTCAGCCGATCGGCTGTTGTGGCTGCAGCAGCAGCACCCGTCATCGCTCTCTCTGTCATTGCCAGCTCCCTTCTGTTGTCTGTGGATGTCTCACACTCATTGCACTCCGCCGACGCGCCTGCCACCGCACCCTGCAAGTGGCGATGCGAGAGCTCGATGCGTGACCAACTCGGCGCGCAGCGGCGGCGATGTCAGCCACCGAAGGCCTCGCTGATGCGCAGCGCAAGCGGATAGGCGAGGAACACGATCGTGGTGACCACGAATCCCACCGTCGGCCCGGCAAGGTTGGCGTTGGCTCGATCAGCGTCTCGTTCGAGCTGATCAAGGGCCTTGGCGCGCATCGACGCCGCCAGCGTCGCCACCGTGCTGGCAATCGACACGCCCTGTAGACCCTGCCGCTCGACTGACGAGGCGAACTCGCACAGTTCGCCGATGTCGTAGGCACTTCCTACCGAGCCGATTGCCTCCCACACCGGGATACCTCGCTGCGGGGCGGCCAGCACCGACCGCCGCACGACATCGAACGTCGGGCCGGCGCCGACATCGAGCGCGAAGCGAATCGCCTCCTCGACGCTCTGGTCGGTTGTCAGGCCAACGGCAACGAGTTGCACGAAGTCGTTCGAGGCCTGTCGCAGGTCTCGCCGACGACGGGCGATCTTCGACCTCGTATCGACCACCATCGTCCATCCGGCGATGACCGTCGCAAGCAGCGGGCCGCCGATCCAGATTGGCGACGGGGGCAGGAGACCCAGCGCCAGTAGTCCAGCCACCGCTGCCAGCACCGAGAGGCCAACTGTGGCTGCGGCCACCATGACGCGAGTCGCTACGTCGGCTGGTGTCATGTCGATCGTGCGGAGCCCTCCGCCGAAGTGACGCTCGACGACACCGAGCACTCCTGCGGGCAGTTCGACGCTGCGTCGCGCCACGGGAAGATCGCCGCTGCCGCCCGGCGTCGTGCCGAACATCTGACGACGTGCCGCCGACAGCGAACGCGGTGCCCGACGCACGGCTCGAGCAGCGCAGGCACATGCCAACGCCATCAGCAGAGCAATCACGACGCCGATGTGCGTCGACCGCACTGCGGCGATCATCGTGCTGCCCCTGCGGTCGGCTGCGACTCGACGACAGGACGGTGGCGCTGCGGCAGGTCGTAGCGACAGAGCGACCTCAGCCAGGCGATGCACCCGGCCCACATCGACAGGGGCAGCAGCAACGCAAGCTGACCGGCCGGCGAGTCATACGGATCGAGCAGGTCACCACCCGCAACGTGAAGGTAGGCGACAAGGCCGACCCCGATGGCGACGAGGCGCTTCATGCTGTGTTGATAGATGGCCCGAGTGCGGTCGACGCGTTCGCGCGCCGTCACCTCATCGCGTGCTGCCGCGGCAAGCGCGTCGACTGTGCCGTACAGGCGGCCAGCTCCCGCCGACCCGCCGATCACCAGCCGGATCGCGGCCACCGCTGCGTCGGCGGTGGGATGCCGCAGTGCATCAGCGAGGTCGACGAGCGCATCCTCGGTGCGGAAGCCCTGTCGTCGTCGAGTGGCAAAGGTGGTCAGAGCGTCGGCGATTCCCTCGGGCGGCCGGACCGCGACATGCTCGAGGGCCTCCTCTGCACCCATCGATGACGAGCGCAGCGTGTCGCGAAGATCTTCGAGCCACTTGGCGATGCTCTCGATTCGGCGTCGCTCGTCGTCAGCGCGCTGGTCGCGGAGAATGCGGCCCCACAGCACCACGAGTGCCCCCGCCGCAACCGACAGCACCATCCATCTCGTTGCCATCAACACCAGCACGAGCGCCACCGCTCCTGCCGCTAGTCGCTGCGGTGGAATCCCACTGAGCACCGCTGGCGTCGACGCACTTGCGCCGAGCCGGCCACCTGCAGCCGCGCCTGCACTCGCACCTGCACCCGCACCCGCACTCGCACCGAGGCGGGCAGTTGCTCGCGATCGGCCGCTGCGAGCCGACCCTGCACCGGCACGCGCTAGCGCCGCGACGGCACCAGCAACCAGCATCGACACCACGAGGCCGACGAGAAGGCTCACGACGCCCACACCGCACGGGCACCGGAGCCGGCCGAGTCGCTCCACCAGCGCGTAGAGAAGTCCGGGTCGGCAGCCTGCAGCCGCTCGAGCATCGGGCGCTGCGGCTCGGTTGCGGCGACCGCATCATGGCCGCCACCAGCGACCTCGGCCGATGCTCCCGGCCGACGGGCGAAGAGCCGGTGCAGGATGAATCGAGCACCGTCGTCCTCGACTCCAGGCGCAGCGATCTCGGTAACACGTCGTCCATGAGCGTTGTTGCCATCGACATGCACCACGAGGTCGACGCTGCGGTACACCTGCCAGCGGGCAGTTCGCAGCTCGACACCCGAGTGGTAGGCGATCAGTTCCGCCAAGCGCTCGATGCCGTCCTTCGCAGAGCCGCCATGCACGGTGGCCATCGCACCCTGCCCGATCGACATCGCCTGCACAAGGGCGCCACCCTCAGCACCACGCACTTCACCGACGACGATCCAGTCGGCGCGCGTCCTGACGGCAGGCACCATCATGTCCGAGCACGAGATTCCCGCTCCATCACTCGTGCTCGGCACCCGTGACTGATAGGCGTGCACGAATCGATGGAGTCCCATCGCAGCGATGTTCAACTCGAAGTCACTCTCGACCGAGACGATCACATCGTGTGCGTCGATCTCAGCCACCAGTGCTCGCAGCAGTGTGGTCTTGCCAGCACCCATCCGGCCGCAGACGATGAGGTTCAGATCCGCTGCTACCGCGGCACGGAGCAGCCTGACTGCCCCCTCAACCAGCATTCCGCGACGCGCCAGATCGTCGAGGCCCTGTCCGAACACTGCCGCACGGCGAACGGTCACCAGCGGCCGCTGCACCACGTCGAATCCCTCACCGTGGAACCGAACCCCAGGTTCGAGCTCGAGGTCGACGAAGGGGTGCTCGCGGTTGAACGGTCGACGACGAGCCGTTGCGGTGTCGTAAATTATGCGCTCGAGATCGCGGTCGCG
>JBEGVK010000005.1:0-8014 GCA_041178405.1 Actinomycetota bacterium
AGGGCGGCATGCGCAGCGGACTGCTGCATGGCCGGTGGCGCTGGTACCGGGCTGACGGAACGCTCATGCGGGTCGGCCGATTCGCCGCCGGCGAACAGGTGGGCACCTGGGAGACGTGGGATCGCAGCGGGCGACTGGTGCGTTCGACGACCTATCCGCCGGCCGGACGTCGCTGACCCATCGCAGCTACTCGCCAGCGCGAGCAGCGGAGTCGGCGGCTGCGGCACGGTAGATGCCGGTCGCCATGTACGAGCGCTCAGTGCGCCGCCGAGCGTCGTAGACAGCGGCTCGCACGGCATGGAGGCGGGGTGACTCGGGCTCTGCGGTGACGGCCATCTCGATCAGGTGGCAGGCGAGGCGGAGGTCGCCGGCTGCGGCAAGCGCCTCAGCCCGCGCTGCGAGCACGTCGGTGCCCCCGGCCAGCGAGGCGACCTCGCGAGCGAGCTCGACCTCGCGTGCGGGCTTCAGGTTGGCCGGATTGCCGTCGTACCAGCCGCCGTACAGGCGCCAGAGGTTGCGGACGACGAACTCGGGCTCGTCGTAGGTCGGCTGCAGGTACGGCTTGCCGGCGAGATGCTCGGGCAGCCGGACCTCGTGGATCACCTCGTCGAGTCGGGCGCCGGCGTTCATCAGGGCAAGGGTCTGGCCGTGCAGCGATTCGAGCGCCTCGGCGGTGTCGTCGAGGACCCGGGTGATCCGCTCGCGTCCTCCGAGCGCCGGGCCGTGCGCAGGAAGGAGCAGCTCGGCGCCGAGCCGCGCCATGGCGCGGAGCGCGACTGCCCACTCCCACGCATAGCGCTGCACCTTCTGCGGATTTCCGGCATTGGGGAACTGCCAGATGAACAGGTCGCCGACGCAGAGCGCTCGGCGATGCGGCACCCATGCCCACGTGTGGTCGTCGGTCTCGCCGCGGGCGTGATGCAATTCGAAGCGCTCATCGCCGACGACGACCGCATGCTCGTCGCGATACGTCACATGCGGACGGACGAAGTCGGTGGGCCACACCGGCGCAGGAAGCCTGAACTGGCGCATGTTGATGTGACCGTTGTAGCCGCTCGTGGCCTCGTAGCGGTCGAAGCGTGCGGGGACGGCCTCGTGGCCGACGTAGCGAATGGGGGCATGGCCGCGTGCTGCAGCATCTGCGTCGAAGGCGTGGGCACCGGTGACATGGTCGACATGGCCGTGCGTGTACACCGCTGTGTGGACGCGACGCGTGCGCCAGGCCCGCATCTGCTCGACGACCCTCGGGGCCGAGAGCGCATGCGACACGTCGAATACGACGAGGCCCTCGTCGGTGTCGAACGCCACTGAGTTGCTGAAGGCCTCGACCAGCACGACGCCGTCGGCGACCTCCTCGGCCACCCCCGACGACTCGCTGAAGACTCCCTTCATCGACAGCGGTTCGATGCCGTCGGCCCACCGTGCCGATCGGTCGAGCATGGGGCTAGACATCATGGACGACGATTCGCCGCCGGCGTGCTCACGAGTCGGCCGACTCGTCGGCAATGGGGGCGCTGCGTCGCCCGGTGATTGACACGGTGAGTGCGGCAAGGCCGAATGCCGCCGTCACCGCTCCCATTGCCCGTGCGCCGATGCCGATCTCGAGTCGGGCGATGTTGGCGCCCGCAGCGAGCGCGACGATGCCAACTGTTCCCGAGATGAGGCGTGTGGCGAGATGACGTGGCCGTCGTAGGACGACCACGACGCTCGCAACGCCTGCGGCGAGGGTGCTCAGCAAGATGATCGCTGCCAGCAGGGCGAGGCTTTCCACATGGGCATTTCAGCACATCGGCGGGGAGGCCGGGGCCGGTGCCGGTGCCGGCGACACTGAAGGCCGGCGCTACCCAGCGGGGAAGAGGGCGAAGAAGTCCTTCTCGGTGCCCTTGAGGTACCGATATGGGTTGCGCATGCGATCGTCGACGAGCACCGGCGTGCGCTCGTCGGTGCCGAATCCCTCGTAGAACGCGAACTGCGGCCATGTGCCGTTGATGTCGAGTTGCATCGCCACGACGCAGCCGGCGTCGACGAGCAGGCCGGCGAACATCGTTGCATCCACCGGGCCCGCCATCACATAGAGCAGGTCGCCGCTGGCAAGCTGACAGAGCGCCGAGCGGTTCGTGTACGTCTCGGACCCGAAGTCGACACCCCACGCCGTGTCGTACCGCGTTGCCGCCATCGACTCGCCGCCATCGACGAGCAGCGGCAGGCCCTGCCTGAGCGAGACCCACGTGCCGTCGTCGCGCAGGTCGCGCCCGTACTGCCCGACGGTGATGCGACCGTCGCGGTCGATGCCGATCGTGGCCTCGCCATCGACGAGTGGTTCGATGGTGCGGCCCTCGGTCATGTAGCCGCCGTCGATGTGCTCGAAGCGGAAGCCTCCGTTGAATGCGGCGACGAGGGTCTGCCGGTCGCTGCCGTCGACCTTTGCGAAGTACTCCCATCCGTCACCGCCGGGCAGTTCCGTGCCGCCGTACATGCGAGCAGCGACAAGGTCGCGGCGGATGTACACATATGTCGCAGTGACCGATGCGGCCGAGCGCACGGGCCGCATCGACGTCGCCCAGAGTGCATCGTCGACGCCGGGTACGCCGAGTGGTACCCACTGGCCTTCGCCCGGTAGGGGCGAGCCGAGCGCGGGGATGAGATCGGCTGGAGCGAACGGCACCGCAGTGCTGCTAGGGCCCTCCGGCACCGTGGTGGCCGGGTCCGGGGGTGCGCTCACCGTCGTCGTGGTGACAACGGCGAGCGGCAGCGCCGTCGCTGGCACGATCGACGGCGGCTCGGCATAGTGCCAGCGCTCGAGTCGGTCGACGATC
The DNA here is from genome assembly GCA_041178405.1 of Actinomycetota bacterium. Classification (GTDB taxonomy): domain Bacteria; phylum Actinomycetota; class Acidimicrobiia; order Acidimicrobiales; family Ilumatobacteraceae; genus UBA668. The sequence continues at coordinate 2,817 of JBEGVK010000005.1, forward strand.
GACCCGAATCCCTGGTTGCGCGCCCAGTTGGCGCCTGCCTGGAGCGTGCCGTCCTTGCTGGCGACGAGTTGGATGCCGAGCGATGCCGCCGGGAGGGCGGTGCAGGAAAGTGCTGCCACGATGGCGGTCGCCCGGGCCCTCCTGCTGAGAAGTCGAGGGGCGCCGCGTCGCAGCGCCTGCTCGACTGACATCGCCGCCAGCACCAGCCACAGGAGGCTGCCGAACAGGACGGCGAGACCGAGCAGCGACACCACTCCATCTGAGCACACTCGGTGGTCGCCGCGAACGGTGAGGATGCAGCTGCAGTCGGTAATGTCGTCGAGATGGCCGCCGTGCACGCACTGACGCACCTCCAGCGCCTCGAGGCGGAGTCGATCCACATCATCCGCGAGGCCGTCGCCGAGGCCGATCGCCCGGTGATGCTGTACAGCATCGGCAAGGACAGCTCGGTGATGCTGCACCTGGCCATGAAGGCCTTCTATCCGGCTCCGATCCCGTTCCCGCTGCTGCATGTCGACACCACGTGGAAGTTCCGCGACATGTACGCCTTCCGCACCAAGGCCTCCGAGAAGTACGGCGTCGACCTGATCGTCCACCGCAATCCCGACTGCGTCGCCCGTGGCATCAATCCGTTCGACCACGGCTCGGCGATGCACACCGATCTCTGGAAGACGGTCGGGCTGAAGCAGGCACTCGACGAGCACCGCTTCGACCTCGCATTCGGCGGGGCCCGACGCGACGAGGAGCGCTCGCGGGCCAAGGAGCGCGTGTTCTCGCTCCGGAGCGCACAGCACCAGTGGGATCCGCGACGGCAGCGTCCCGAGTTGTGGTCGTTGTACAACGCCCGACATGCGCCGGGCGAGTCGCTCCGCGTGTTCCCGCTGTCGAACTGGACCGAGCTCGATGTGTGGCAGTACATCCACCAGGAAGGCATCGAGGTGGTGCCGCTGTACTTCGCAGCGCCCCGCCCCGTCGTCGAGCGTGGCGGCACGCTCATCATGGTCGACGACGAGCGGATGCGCCTGGAGCCGGGCGAGGAGGCCCAGCAGCGGATGGTGCGATTCCGAACGCTCGGCTGCTATCCGCTCAGCGGTGGCGTCGAGTCGGATGCCACCACGCTCCCCGACATCATCCGCGAAATGCTGCTGGCGACCACCTCCGAGCGGCAGGGGCGCATGATCGACCGCGACCAGGCAGCGTCGATGGAGAAGAAGAAGCAGGACGGCTACTTCTGATGGCCCGCCGACCTCCCGCCATCGCCGACGGCCTCGAGTCGTACCTTGCCCGGCAGAACCAGAACGACCTGCTGCGATTCATCACATGCGGCAGCGTTGACGACGGCAAGAGCACGCTCATCGGCAGGCTGCTCTACGAGTCGCACCTAGTCTTCGACGATCACCTGCGCGCCCTCGAGGCCGACTCCCGCCGGGTTGGCACACAGGGCGACGACCTCGACATGGCACTCCTGCTCGACGGCCTCGAAGCCGAGCGCGAGCAGGGCATCACCATCGACGTCGCGCATCGATACTTCAGCACCGAGCGGCGAACCTTCATCGTTGCCGACACGCCTGGTCACGAGCAGTACACGCGCAACATGGTCACCGGGGCCTCGACGGCGACCCTCGCAGTGATCCTCATCGACGCCCGTAAGGGCGTGCTCGTGCAGACGCGTCGGCACTCATATCTGGTCAGCCTCCTCGGTATCCGCAACATCGTCGTCGCCGTGAACAAGATGGACCTCGTCGACTGGTCGCGGCAGCAGTTCGACGACATTGCTGCCGACTACCGGGCCTTCGGCTCGCAGATCGGCATCGACGACCCGCTCGTGATCCCGGTGTCAGCACTGCACGGCGACAACATCGTGACCCGCAGCCAGTCGACCCCTTGGTATGGCGGTCAGGTGCTGATGGACCACCTCGAGACCGTGCCCGTCGACGACAGTGCGGCGCAGCGCCCCTTTCGCATGTGGGTGCAGTCGGTGTTTCGCCCGACGCTCGATTTCCGCGGCTTCGCCGGTCTGGTTGCCAGCGGCACTGTCCGGGCCGGCGACCGCATTCGCGTGCTGCCGGCAGCGACGGAGACCACCGTGTCGCGCATCGTGACGGCCGACGGCGACCTTGCAGAGGCAAGAGCGGGGCAGTCGGTGACGCTCACCACGTCCGACGAGGTCGATGTGATCCGCGGCGACCTGCTCTCGTCAGCGGCTGATCCGGCATCGACCGCCGACCAGTTCGAGGCGACGCTGGTGTGGATGGACGAGTCGCCGATGCTGCCCGGCCGCCCGTACCTGATGAAGATCGGCACGCGGACGGTGGGCGTGTCGATCGCCCAGCCCAAGTACCGCGTCAACGTCAACACCCTCGAGCATGTGTCGGCCACCACGGTCGCCCTGAACGAGATCGCGGTGTGCAACCTGTCGCTCGACCGGCCGGTGCCGTTCGATCCCTACGATCAGCAGCGCGAGACGGGCGGGTTCATTGTCATCGACCGCCACACCAATGCCACGCTCGGCGCCGGAATGCTGCGCTTTGCGCTCCGGCGTTCGCAGAACATCCATTGGCAGTCGCTGTCGGTCGACCGCGAAGCACGGGCCTCGCTCGGCGGACATCGTCCGGCAATCGTGTGGTTCACCGGTCTGTCGGGTTCGGGCAAGAGCACCATCGCCAACCTGGTAGAGGCACGACTGCACGCCGATGGAGTGCGCACCTATCTGCTCGACGGCGACAATGTGCGCCACGGCCTGAACCGCGACCTGGGCTTCACGGACGCCGACCGTGTCGAGAACATCCGGCGTGTCGCCGAGGTTGCCCGGCTCATGGCAGATGCGGGGATCGTCGTGCTCGTCTCCTTCATCTCGCCGTTCCGTGCTGAGCGAGAGATGGCCCGGGACCGTGCAGCCGAGATCGACTTCATCGAGGTGCATGTCGACGTGCCGCTCGATGTTGCCGAGTCACGCGATCCGAAGGGTCTGTATGCGAAGGCCCGCCGCGGCGAACTCGCCAATTTCACCGGCATCGACTCGCCGTACGAGTCACCTGAGTCTCCAGAGATCCGGATCGAGGGTGCGGCGACCTCGGCGGAGGATGCGGCACTCGTCGTGCACGCTGAACTCGTCCGGCGCGGCATTGTCCGCGGCTGACGCCGCGGCCGCCGAGCGCCTCAGTTATCGAAGCCCCATCCCGAGGGATCGCGCCCCAGCTCGGCGAAGCGGCGGGTGATCCACACCGGAACCTCCATCGGCAGCCCGGCGCGTAGCAGCGACACCTGCTCGCCGTCCTCTGCCCAGACGTGGCACGTGTTGAGGTTCATCATCAGCGCTCGCTGACGCGCCTCGTGGGGATCGACGGGCGACGGGAGGCCCTCCGCGGTGGCGCGGCGGCCCGCCACCACCCGCAGCGACCACATCGACTGGATCGCCACTGGCGCCATCGCCTGCAGAAGGGCCGTCGTATGCGTGCAGCCTCGGGGACCACCGAAGAGTTCGCGCACCCGGTGGGTGTAGCCGCGGGCGATCGACAGGCCGATCAGGTTCCTGTAGTGGTCCTCGATGCGGGGACACGCTGTGTGCGGATGTGTCTCGAGCACTGCCCGGGCATCGACGATCTCGAGGGACGGCACTCGGATCGTCATGTCGACCACCATGTGGTGAACGGTGAGGGGTTCGTCGTCGTCGGCGATGTACAGACCCGGTGGCTTCTGGTCGCGCAGGGCACCGCGCAGGATCAGTGTTGTGTCGTCGGCCCGATAGGCCCGCACGACGTAGCAGCGTTCGTGCAACAGGTCGTCGACGGGGTCGACCCCGTCGGGGTGGGGCGCAATGCCGTCGAGGAATTCGTGCACGATGCCGACTGTACGGTGCGGGCCTCAGCCGTTCACTACCGCGCCGACGGCGGACAACGGGCCCGTCAGCCGGCTGAGAGTGCGTCGAGCAGGGTGTTCCAGGCGAGGGTTGCGCACTTGATCCGCACCGGGAACTTCACGACTCCCTGCAGGGCCTCGAGATCGCCGAGTTTCACGGTCGGATCGGCCTCGATCAGATTGCCGTCGTCGTCGGGAATGCTCATCATCGCCTTGAACCGGCGAACGAGCGCCTGGACGTCGTCGAGGCGACGGCCCTTCACCGCCTGGCTCATCATGCTGGCTGAGCTCTGCGAGATGCTGCAGCCCGAGCCGCCGATCCGGACGTCGGCGATGACGCCCTCGTCCACCATCAGGTACACCTCGATCTCGTCACCGCAGAGCGGATTGTGGCCCACGGCCATTCGGGCAGGGGGTGTCTCGAGGGCGCCACGGTTGCGGGGATTGCGGTGATGGTCGAGGATGATTTCGCGGTAGAGGTCGTCGAGGCCGGGCATCGGTGTCTCCTGTCGATCCTGTGGGTTCGGCTCAGCTGCCGAAGATGTCGGTGGCGCTCTCGAGCGCGTCGGCGAGTGCCGTCACGTCGTCGGCATCGTTGTACAGATAGAAGCTGGCGCGGGCGGTGGCCGAGGCGCCCAGCAGACGCATGAGCGGCTTTGCGCAGTGGTGGCCGGCGCGGATGCAGACATTCCGCTGGTCGAGCACCTGGCTGAGGTCGTGCGGGTGGATGTCGCGGAATGCGAAGCTGAACGTGGCGCCTCGGCTTGCGGCATCGAGGGGACCGTGCACCTGGATGTCGGTGCCGAATCGCCCGGTGAGTTCGGCAAGAGCCTGCTCGGCGAGCCGAGCTTCGTGCTGGCGAATTCGGTCCATGCCGAGCGACTCGAGGAAGTCGACTGCAGCACCTACACCGACGACCTCGGCAATCGCTGGCGTGCCAGCCTCGAACTTTGCCGGCAGGTCGGCACATGTGAATCCGTCGAGGCGCACATCGCTGATCATGTTGCCGCCGCCGAGGAACGGGGGCATCGCCTCGAGCAGCGACTCGCGGCCCCAGAGAATGCCGAGGCCCGATGGTCCGCACATCTTGTGACTGCTGAAGGCGACGAAGTCGGCACCCCATGCCTGCACGTCGGTGGGGTTGTGCGGGACGTACTGGCAGCCGTCGACAATCGCGATGGCGCCTGCTGCATGCGCAGCGGCGCAGAGGCCGGCGACAGGAGTCAGGGTTCCGAGCACGTTGCTCATCGCAGTGAAGCTGAAGGCCTTGGCGCCCTCGAGCAGGCGGGAGAGTCCGGTGAGGTCGAGCCTGCCGTCGGTGGTCAGCGGCACCCACCTGA
>JBEGVK010000006.1:0-35869 GCA_041178405.1 Actinomycetota bacterium
CCACTGTCACGGCGTGACGGCCATGGTCCTGTGTCGGATCCGGGTACTTCGCAGCGCGCAGAAGGCTCACCGTCACGCCACCATCCATGAGTCCGTGCCCGTAGCGGCCACTGTCGAGCACTGCGACACCCCAGTCGCGCTCAGCCACGTCGACCCACCGATGCGCGCACACCTCGAACTTCGCCGCATCCCACGATGTACTGGCGTGCATCGGGCGCATGACGTGCCCGAACTGGATGCCGCACGCAGCCTCTCGGGCTCGCACGTCGAGTGGGATGTCGAGTGTGAGCAGATGCTCGTCCTCGTGCCAGTCGATGTCGAACGCCATGTCGACCCGGGCGGAACCCGCGCGAAGGGTGACTCGCTGCTCAACTGTCGAGATGCCGAACGAGCGGACGATGCGCAGCGTGCCGACGAGCGGACCAGCGTCGATCAGCTCGACAGCCTCGAGTGTGCCCACCGACTCGACGGGACCGGTGGGACCCACTGCAAGGCCCCACTCGCGCGCCACCGGCCGTCCGAGGCCGCGTGTCCATGACTCGAGATCCCAGGCGTCGTACTCGACCGGGTGGTCGGGGGCCAGCCACAGTCCGATGCCTCGGTGCGCGGGCAGCAGTTCGCGACCGGCTCGGACGTCGATGATCGAGGTAATCGTGCCGTCGAGCGACCAGTGGACGGCGATCGACGAATTGGCGAGCGAGTGCTCAGTCGACGTGACGCGGTCGGCAACCCGAGAGGCGTCGACCCTTGCCGTCGCCACGGACGCCACCGACAGTCCCCCGACCTCGACCACCACCGCCCGTGATCCGTCATGCAACGTCTGTGCCAGCCCTCCGACATCCGCAGCCGTGGTCGGCGGCAGGTCGACGACCTCGCAGCGCGCGTAGGCGCTGGCATTGGCCACGGCCGGACCCACCGACAGTCGACGCAGCGGCTCGGTGGCGAGTTCGTCGAGACGGGCGGCGATTCGCTCGTGTTCGGCCTCTGCGTCGTCGTGTACCCAGGTGATCGACGAGCCCGGAAGGATGTCGTGGAACTGCTGCAGCAGGACGTCCTTCCACAGTCCATCCATCTCTGCCGCCACCGCCCGCTCCTCGTCGGCAGTCACTGCGCCTGCCCGGGCTGCGGTGGCCCACCACAGCTCGGCCTCGCGCAACAGCCGCTCGCATCTGCGATTCCCCGTCTTCGTCATCGCCTGGCTGGTGAGCGTGCCTCGGTGCATCTCGAAGTACAGCTCGCCGTCCCACACCGGCACCGGGGCGCCGGCCGCCGCCTCGGCCTCGACGTGATCGAAGAAGTCGTGCGGGGTGCCCATCGACACTCGTGGCAGGCCCTCGAGATCGGTGCTCCGACGTGCACGTTCGATCATCTCGCGAGTCGTGCCGCCGCCGCCGTTGCCGTGGCCGAACGGCATCAGCGACCAGTCGCTCCATCCGTGCTCGCGGAAGTTGCGCTCGCTGTGCACCAGCTCGCTGCCGATCATCGTGGCGTTGTACGTGTCGACCGGCGGGAAGTGGGTGAGCACCCGCGACCCGTCGAGGCCGACCCACCAGAAGGTGTGGTGCGGGAACCTGTTCTGCTTGTTCCAGCTGAGCTTCTGCGTGACAAACCGATCGGCGCCGCCAGCGCGGAAGATCTGCGGAAGCGATGCCGGATAGCCGAAGACGTCGGGAATCCAGACCTCGCTGCATCGGCTGCCGAGATTCGCCTCGAACCACCGCTGTCCGTGCACCAGCTGGCGCACGATGCTCTCACCGCTCGGCAGGTTCATGTCGGCCTCGACCCACATGCCACCCACCGGCTGCCATCCTCCCGAGACAACCCGCTGCCGGATCTGCTCGAATAGTTCGGGATATCGCGTCGCCATCCAGTGGTACTGCACCGCCTGCGAGCAGACGAAGCGGAACTCTGGATACTCGTCGATCATCCGAACCGCCGAGGCGAAGGTGCGTGCGCACTTCCGCACGGTCTCGCGCACGGGCCACAGCCATGCCGAGTCGATGTGCGCATGGCCGACCGCCACCACGCGGTGGGCGCTGTCACCATTGCGACGCTCCATGGCCGGCCTCAGCAGCGCACGGGCACGGGCCGCACTCGATGAGATCGACGGGCGCGACGACATGTCGATGGCATCGAATGCGTCACAGAGTTCGCGCAGCAGCCGTTGACGCCGCGGCGATGCCGAGTCGAGCGACGACATCAGCTCGAGGAGCACTTCGACATCAAGCAGCAGGTGGAACACATCGTCGTCCCGCCAACCGAGATCGGCCTGCCGAAGGCGATACAACGGCCTGTCACCAGCCGTGCGCAGCGACCCATATGGCGACGGCGTGCCACGCATCGGAAAGGCCGGGTTCGACGCAGCCTCCACCATCAGCTCGACCCGGCCCGATGACGACAGAGGGAGCGGCACCGCAGTACGTCGCGGGTGGATGCCCTGCAGCGGCAGTCCCCGGTGCCATGCGAGTCCCTCGCTCTGGAATCCTGCCGAGTCCGGGTGGAATCCGAGGTCGACAATGGCCTCGATGCTGGTTCCCTCCGTCCCGACCGCCGGCCACGACGCCGGTACGTCACCCTCGAGTCGGAACCACGTCGTTCCCCACGGCCTGCCGTAGTGCGATCCGATCGAGAAGTCGGTCCCCTCGCGCTCCAGGGCAGCTGCCGCAGTCGCATAGTCGACCGGTTCGCCCGGTGCCTCCCACGCCGTCACCTGCAGCGGCACGGTGGCGCGGTACATCGCCGGCATCAGTCGCTCGAGCAGCTCGCGCCGCAGACGCCGCTCAAGCAGCGCCGACTCATCGTGCACGCCTCGAGCGTACGTCGGCGTGATGCGCCAGCAACGGCGCGGCTACCGTTCGACTGTGAGCGCGACGCCGCCCCGACCGCTGTCGGGCATACGCGTGCTCGACCTCACCCGCGTCCTCGCCGGGCCCCACGCCACCCGGATCCTGTGCGACCTCGGTGCCGAGGTCATCAAGATCGAGCCACCCGAGGGCGACATCACTCGCACCACGGTTCCCCGTCCGAACAGCGTGGCCACCTACTTTGCCCAGGCGAACACGGGCAAGGAGTGCGTGAGCATCGACCTCGAGACCGATGCGGGCCGCGACCTGCTGCTCGGCCTCGTCGACCACGCCGATGTCCTTGTCGAGAACTATCGGCCGGGGGTCATGCACCGCCTCGGCATTGGCTCCGACGTCCTGCGGGCGCGGAATCCCCGCCTCATCGTCGCCAGTGTGAGCGGGTATGGCCAAACCGGCCCATGGGTGCACCGTCGCGCCTATGCACCAGTGGTTGGTGCCGAATCGGGTTTCACCAAGTCACAGGGCGACGCCCGTGACGGCCAGTACGCGAACGATCCGCACAGCCATGCCGACGTGTATACCGCGATGGAATGCGCCATTGCGGTGATCGCCGCGCTCTACCAGCGTGAGCACACGGCACTCGGCGACCGCATCGACGTCTCGATGGCGCAGACGATGCTCTACGTCAACGAACATGCTCACGACGCCCTATGGGAGGGCAACGTGGCGCCGGGTCAGATCCGCAGCTTCCGGCCGATGGACTACCCGGTACTCACCGCTGCGAACGGCGAGTCGGTGGTGGTAAGCGGGCATCCGGCTGAAAATCTGACGTTCGAGTTCTACATGCGATCGATCGGCCGCGATGACCTCATCGGCGCCGATCGCTTTGCCGACACGGCACGCCGACTGGATCACCTCGACGAGATCCAGGCAACCATCGCGGCGTGGGCGCGCACGATGCCCGACGCACAGTCGATCGAAGACGCAATGGCGCCGCACCGACTCGCCGTCGGCCGGCTGAGATCCGTCCGCGAAGTATGCGACTCGGAGTGGGGCTCCGAACGAGCAGCGACGGTGCGCGTCAGCGACAGGGGCGGCGGCACCATTCGCCTGCCCAACTCGCCGTGGCGGTTCGACGGCAGCGATGTCAGCGTGCGCGGCGAGCCCCGCTACCGGGGAGAGGACAATCGCACGGTGTTGTCGCGGCTGCTCGGCCTCGATGATGCAACCCTCGACCGGCTCGAGGCCGACGGCGTGATCTCGAGCCGGCTGCCGCGTCGCGCCTGACAGACTGCTGCGGTGATCACCCGAGACGACGCACTCGCCCGCGATGCTCGCGATCCGCTCGCCGACTTCCGCGATCGCTTCCACATTCCGTCGCCAACCGTCGTCTACCTCGATGGCAATTCGCTTGGCATGCCGCCCCGACGCACACGCGACCGGCTCCTCGAGGTCTACGACGGCGACTGGGCCACCGGCCTCATCCGCAGCTGGGAGCACTGGATCGACATGCCCCAACGTGTGGGCGATGCACTGGCACCGCTCATCGGCGCCCGGCCCGGCGAGGTCGTCGTGCACGACACCACGACAATGAACCTCTACCAACTGGTCCACGCCGCACTGGCGCTGAAGCCGCACCGTCGGGTGATCTCGATCTCCGAGCACGACTTCCCCACCGACCGCTACGTCGTCGACGGCATCGCCGCAGCGACTGGCCGCACGGTGCGGCACGACCTCGACGACCTGCGAGACGTGGCAGTCGTCGTCCGCTCTGTGATCGACTACCGCACGGCCGCTGTCGTCGATGTCGCCGCCGAGACGGCCCGTGCCCGCGAGGCCGGTGCCATGGTGCTGTGGGATCTCTCGCATGCCGCCGGTGCTATCGAGATCGACCTGCACGGCTGCGGTGCAGAACTGGCGGTTGGCTGCACGTACAAGTTCCTCAACGGCGGACCAGGGTCGCCGGCGTTCTCCTACGTGACACGCGAACTCCACGAGCACATCGAGCAGCCCATCTGGGGCTGGTTCGCAACGAGGAACCAGTTCGCCATGGGGCCTGTCTTCGAGCCTCGCCCCGACATCGGGAGACTGCTGCTCGGGACGCCGAGCATCCTGGCCCTCACCGCCACCGAAGTGGGCGTCGCACTGTCGGCAGAGGCCGGCATGGCCGCCATCCATGCCAAGGGAACTGCGCTCACCGCCTTCGCCCTCGAACTCTGCGACCAACTGGGACTCGAGAGTCCGACACCGCGCGACGACTCACGACGCGGCAACCATGTCGCGCTGGCTCATCCGAACGCACGGCAGATCGTGGCTGACCTGGCTGCCCGCGACATCATCTTCGACTTCCGCGAGCCCAATCTGATCCGCGCCGGATGCTCGCCGCTCACCACGCGGTTCGTCGACGTCTACGACGGCCTGATGGCCGTCGACAGCCTGGCGAACTGATTGCTCACCCGACTGGGTCGAGACACTCCGCACCGGCACTGACGCATCACCGCGATGCCGGCTGGTCCGCCCACCACTCGTGGAGTCGGGCGAGCGCTGCCTCCTCGCCGAGCAGTCCCTCCTCGAGACGGATCTCCATCAGGAACGCGAGTGCCTTGCCCACCCATGGCCCCGGCTGCAGGCCGAGCTCGGCCATCACGCGGACACCGTCGAGCTCCGGACGCAGGGCAGCGAGCTCCTCGCGCTCTGCCAGCTCGGCGATCCTGGTCTCGAGCTCGTCCATCCTTCGGGCGAGCATCTGGGCCTTCTTCGGGTTGCGAGTGGTGCAGTCGCATCGCGTGAGGAGATTCAGCTCGCGCAGCAACGGACCTGCGTCGCGCACGTACCGCCTGACCGCCGAGTCGGTCCAGCCGAGTGTGTAGGTGTGCATGCGCAGGTGCAGTGCGACGAGCTCGGTGATGGCATGCACGTCGTCAGCGCTGTAGCGGAGCGCCTCCAGGCGCTTGCGGGTCATGCGCGCGCCGACCGCATCGTGGTGGTGGAAGGTGACGCCCCGGCCCTTCTGGTAACCGCGGGTGCGTGGCTTGCCGATGTCGTGGAACAGGGCGGCCAGTCGAGTGCGGCGGAAGTCGTACGGCGATGGCCCATCGCCCTCCCACGGCCTGACGTTCTCGACGACCGCGAGCGTGTGCGTCAGCACGTCCTTGTGCGTGTGGATCGGGTCCTGTTCGAGACGCATTGCCGGAAGCTCGGGCAGGAAGTGGTCGGCGAGCCCCGTGTCGATCACGAACCACAGTCCGGCCGACGGGTGCGGCACTGTGATGAGCTTGTCGAGTTCGTCGCGGATCCGCTCGGCCGACACGATCTCGAGTCGGGCCGCCATCTCCCGTACGGCCTCGACGAGTCCCGGCTCGGGCACTGCGCCGAGCCGGGCAATGAACCGGGCGGCGCGCAGCATTCGCAGCGGATCGTCCGAGAAGCTCTCGGCGGGTCCGATCGGCGTGCGCAGCACTCGCTGTGCGAGGTCGCCCGCACCGCCGAACGGATCGACGAGCGTCGGCGAGTCGGAGGTGACGTCGAGCGCCATTGCATTGATCGTGAAGTCGCGTCGCGACAGGTCGGCCTCGATGCGGTCGCTGAACTGCACCTCCGGCTTGCGAGAGTCGGGCTGGTAGGCCTCGGCTCGATGGGTGGTGATCTCGTAGATGCGCTCGACGCCGGCGACGACGGTCTTGGCACCGATCGTGCCGAACCGCTCACCCTGGTCCCACACCGCTGACGCCCATCCCTTCAGCAGCTGCTTCGTCTCGACCGGCAGCGCATTGGTGGTGAAGTCGAAGTCGAGCCGGAGCGGTTGCGACGGATCGAGATCGCCCGACAGCAGGTCGCGTACGGTGCCGCCCACGAGGTACAGGCGCCGTCCGGCAGCGCGGAATCGATCGGCGAGCGGTGCGACCTCGTCGAGCACCGCTCGAAAGCGCGGCGGCGTCACAGGAGTCCTTCGTGATGCCAGTGCTCGCGAACCCGTGTCACGGCACCAAACCCCGGACCGCCGGCAGTTGCCTGCTCGTACGGCTCGCCCTCGACCCCCGCCATCTCGCGCACCACCGTGGCGGCACCCCGCCCGAGCGCCGCAAGGTCGTAGCCGCCCTCGAGCATCACCAGGCGCCGTCCTCGCGGCGCACAGGCCAGCACCCGTCGCGACAGCGGCCCATAGTCGCCGGCCGACAGGCCCAGCGACGTGATGGGGTCGTCTCGATGGGCGTCGAAGCCGGCCGAGACGATCACCCATGTCGGGCCGAAGCGCTCGACGACCGGCGCGATCACGTCGTCGAAGGCATGCAGGTAGACGTCGCCCGTGGCACCCGGCGGGAGCGGGACGTTGAGGGTGCAGCCACGTGCCGTGCCCTCGCCCGTCTCGGTGAGCCACCCGGTTCCCGGGTAGAGCGGCCACTGGTGCATGCTCACGAAGAGCACACGCGGATCGGCATAGAACGTGTCCTGCGTGCCATTGCCGTGGTGCGCATCGAAGTCGAACACGAGGACGCGCTCACCGGCGTCAGCGAGTGCTGCCGCGGCGACCGCCACGTTGTTGACGAAGCAGAATCCCATCGACTCGGCTGGGGTGGCATGGTGGCCGGGCGGACGGACTGCACAGAACGCTGCGTCGCCGCGGCCCGCTCGGAGCTCGGCGATGGCGGTGAGGCCGGCCCCGGCGGCAAAGGTGGCAGCCCGCCACGATCCGGGGCTGGCGTAGGTGTCGGGGTCGAGGCGACCGCCGCCGGCAGCGCAGACCTGCTCGACTCGGTCGAGATAGGCCGCCGGATGGACTCGCTCGATGTCGACGCGCTCGGCCGCTGACGGCTCGATCGGGACCAGCGCCTCACCGAGACCAGCAGCATGAATGCCGTCGATGACCGCGCCGAGCCGTTCGGGTCGCTCGGGATGCCGTGGTCCGGCCAGATGCTCGAGATAGCTCTCGTGAGTGGCGAACAGCACCGTCACGGGGCCGACGCTACCGTTCGGCAGATGGCGAACGGGGCTGAGTCGAAGGTGGCGCCGCAACGCGCCTCGCGCTCGCTCCGTGGGCATGGCTGCACCGCACGGGTTCGTCCGTGGTCGTTCCACCACGACGTCGCCCATCTCGTCATGGTCGAGCAGCAGCGTCCGCCGACCGTCGACGACCTCATGCGCTGGTCGGGTGAGATCGCCGATCTCGGCTACCTGCGAGTTCGCACCAACGCCCTCGGCGAGACGATGCGGCGGCTCGCCACCAGCGCTGGATTCGAGCAGGTGCAAGAACTCGTCCTCCTCGAGCATCTCCGTCCCTCCGACGCCCCGATTCCGGGCCGCATCACGCGACGCCTGCACAGCGGTGCACACGCGGCGGCGAGTTCCGTCGACCGGCGTGCGTTCGGTGACGAGTGGGGTCTCGACGCCACGGCCATCGACGACGCGCGGCGCGCCACGCCACGGCATCGCGCCCGCACCGTCAGCGCTCCTGACGGATCGATAGGCGGTTACGCGGTGACCGGCCGAGATTCCCACCAGGGCTTTCTCCAGCGCCTGGCCGTGGCTCCCGAAGCCCAGCGAACCGGCATCGGACGCGCGCTCGTGCTCGACTCGCTGCGCTGGCTCGCGTTCTGGCGGGTCCGCCGCGTACTCGTCAACACCGCTGTCGACAACCACGCTGCACTTGCTCTCTACGACGACGTCGGCTTCGCCGCACTCGACGAGCGCCTGAGGGTGTTCGAGCGGGCGCTGGCATGAGTCGTGCATCGCGCAAGGCCCTGCAATCGATGACAGTCGCTGTCGCCACCTGTCTGCTGGTGGCCGGTGTTGCCGTTCCGCAGACCGATGCCGGTGTGCTGGCTGACGTCGCCAGCCGCGGACAGATCGAGTTGGTTGCGCAGACCTTCGATGTCGCTGCGAACGGCATCATCACCATCGACCTGAGGCTCCCGGCCGCGACGATCGACTCTGGCGCCCAGTTGGTCGTCACTGCCCACCGGCCGATCGAGCGGCGCTCGCAGGTGACCGAGGCGGTCGACGGCGTACTGACGCGCACCGCCGACTCCGTCGACCTCGAACTCTCCGAACTTCCACGGCTGCCGAACGGGGTGCTGCGGGCGTTCGTACCCGTCGAGCGCTCCACCAGAACAGGAGCAGCACTGCAACTTGCCCGACCTGGCCTCTACCCGCTCGTCATCGAGGTGACTCGGCGAGGCGATGTCACCGCCGAGCTCATCTCGTTCGTGCACCGCCTCCCCGACGCCGACGAGGAGGACGAGCAGCCCATCAACCTGGCGTTCATCATGTCGGCGCAGCGACCCGTGCGCATCGAGCCGAACGCCCTCGACGCAGCCCTCATCGACGAGGGCACCATCGACGAGATGTCGCGGCTCGTCGACTCGCTCGAGGCCAGCCGAGTGCCGGTCGCGGTCAGCATCTCCCCCGCCGTCGCGGCAGCACTGCCCGACAGCACGAGTGGCACGGCCGACCTCGCTGAGCGGCTCGCTGCCGTGCTCCCCGCGCACCGTGTCCTTCCGGCGACCCTCTGGCCGCTGTCGCCGTCGAGTGCAGCCACCGCAGGAATCTCGTCGCTGTACGGCCGATGGCTACGCGACGGCGAGGATGCACTCGGCGACGTTGCCGACGGGCCCCCGAACAGGAACGTCCTGCTGGCGGGCGAGGCGCTCACTGCCGGCGGCGGAGCACTGCTGCGCGACCTCGGGGCGCGGACCGTGATCCTTCCTGTCGACCTCTACGACGAACTGCCCGGCTCGCTCTCGCTCTACACCGACTCGACCCAGCTCGTGCAGCTCGGGGTCGACGACAACACCACGATCGACGCGTTGGTGGTCGACCGCACCCTGTCGAGCAGGCTCGCCGCCACCACCACCCAACCGCTGCTGGCGGCAATTGAAATCGTTGCCGACATCGTCGCAGCGCGCGAGGAGATCGCCCTGAACGGTGGCGCACCCTCACGGCATGGTCTGCTGCTCGCTGCGCCGGATGTCGGCATCATCCCTGCAGCACTGCTCGAGCCGCTCAGCGCGCTGCTCGAGCAGACACCGGCCGTCACAATGGTGACCGTCGACGAACTGTCGACCACCATCGATCGACTCCTCATCGACGGCACCGAAGTGGTGATCCCGCTCGTCGAGACATCGACATCGGCCGACAACGCCAGCAGCGGTGCTGCGCTCGCCTCGCGGCTGTCGCAGGCGGCTGCGATCGCACTCGACACTGCGACCACCGGCAGCATGCTGGCCGACGATGATCCGCGGCTCGACGAGTGGCAACGGCGCATTGATCTGCTTCCGACGCCTGCGATTTCCGATGACGGCGTCGCAGCACTGGTCGGCGGCATTTCCGCCGAACTCGCCGCCATCAGGTCGAGTGTCGTGCTGCCAGAGGGATTCTCGTTCACGCTCACCGGCCGCAGCACAGAGATCCCCGTCAAGCTCTACAACAGGGCCTCGGCACCGCTGCGCGTGGTGGTGCGTCTCTCGTCGACCAAGCTGCTCTTTCCTGATGCGCCGACCGAGGTCGAACTTGCCCCGGGTCAGTACACCGACATCCTCGTGCCGGTCGAGGCACGCACCAATGGCCGATTCCCTGTCACGCTCGAGGTGGTCACACCCGTCGGCGGGGTACCGCTCGGCGACCCGGTGACACTCTCGGCAGGCGTGAACGCGCTTCGCGGCCTCGGACCGCTCGTCACCGGTGCGCTCCTATTGATCGTTCTCAGCTGGTGGGGACGCCATGTGCGGCAGTTGCGGCGGCGACGCTTCGCTCTGGCTCACCCCAGTGCACGTGCAGTCGCCGCTGTCGATGCGGTCTCGCCATCGGCCGGCACGGAGGCCGCCGCCGGGGCATCGTCAGTGGTCGAGGCAGACGGCAGCGACCAGCGCTGACGCGCCCACTACCCTCTGCACTGTGACCGCCGATTCTCCGTCCGCATCGCCCTCGCGTTCTGCCGTCCGCATCGTCACCGACTCGTCGTGCGACCTGCCGCAGGCGGTCGCCGACGAACTCGGCATCGTCATCGTGCCGCTCACCATCCGCATCGACGGCACCGAGTACGTCGATCGTGCCGAGCTCAGTCCGGCGGAGTTCTGGGCGAAGTGCGCAGCAGCGGCCGATCTTCCCTCTACTGCGGCTCCAGCACCGGGGCAGTTCGAAGAGGCATATCGCCGACTTCGCGCCGACGGCGCGTCGAGCATCGTCGTGATCTCGCTGAGTGCAGCGCTGTCGGCAACGATGCAGTCGGCCGAGCTCGCCGCACGTGCCGTGGCCAGCGAGATCGGTGTTGATGTCGTCGACAGCCAGCAGGTGACGCTCGGCCTCGGCGTCATCGTCACTGAGGCTGCCCGCCTTGCCCGACGTGGCGGCACCCACGAGCAGGTCGTGTCACTCGCCCGCGACCTGTCGACTCGCACCAAGGTGTGGGGAGCGCTCGACACGCTCGAGAACCTGAAGAAGGGCGGCCGGATCGGTGGCGCGAAGGCAATGCTGGCATCAGCGCTCGCCATCAAGCCGATCATCGAAGTCCGCGACGGCAAGGTCGAAGAGGGCGGCAAGCAGCGGACGCGCTCGAAGGCCTTGGCCTTCCTGGTCGACAAGTTGCGCGATGCCGGCACGATCGAGCAGCTCGCCGTGCTGCATGCCGCATGCCCCGATGTGGAGGCCTTCGTCGAGATGCTGCGTCCGCACTTCAGCGGCGACATCGTGGTCGGCGACATCGGACCGGTGGTCGGCTCGCACGCCGGACCCGGCACCATCGGCATCGCCTACATCACCGCGCCGCGCTGAGCATCCTCGGGTGCCGCATTGTCGGCCCTCGGCGGAGGTCCACCACTAGTGTCGGAGGTTGGACATGTCTGCCATCCTCCCCCTTCACGGCGGCGCGTCGCCGACGATCCTCGCCGATCGCTACCGCCTCGACCGGCGGCTCGCGCAGGGGGGCATGGCCGAGGTGTGGGTGGGCACCGATCTGGCCCTCACCCGCCAGGTGGCCGTCAAGCTGCTGAAGTCCACACTCGCCGCTGATCCGATCGTGGCCGAGCGCTTCCGTCGCGAGGCGATCGCCGTAGCGCAGCTCAGCCACCCCAACATCGTCGCTGTGTTCGACGCCATCGAGGACACGTCGAAGGGTTCACGTCGCCAGGCGGTGGTCATGCAGCTCGTCAGCGGCAAGAGCCTGCGACAGGTGCTCGACGAGAAGCGGCGGCTGAGTCCCGCCTTCACGATGCACATCGGCAAGTGCATCGCCGCTGCGCTCGAGTGCGCCCACCGCGCCAACCTGGTGCACCGCGACGTGAAGCCGGGCAACATCCTGATCACTCCACAGGGCAGCGTGCTGCTCACCGACTTCGGCATCGCCAAGGGCATCGACGACGGTGACGACCTCACGAGCCCGAACATCATGATGGGCACGGCGAAGTACCTGTCGCCCGAACAGGTCCGCGGCAACCGACTCGATGGGCGTGCCGATCTCTATTCGCTCGGACTGGTGCTCTACGAGTGCCTCGCCGGCCGCGTGCCGTTCCTCGGCGAGACCGACGCCGATACGGCACTCGCCCGCCTGAACCGAGATCCCACCGATCTGATGCGACTGCGCCCGACGTTGCCGCTGGGGCTTGCGCCGCTCATCCACCGTCTCCTCGCCCGCGAGCCGGGTGACCGCTTTGCGAGCGGCGCCGAACTGCGCGCCGAGATCGCCCGGCTCGAGGCCATGCCGCCGGCCGATACCCAGCGGCGCTCATCGGCGTCGTCCGCCGACCGCCGGGCCACGTCGGCCCCCGCGCCCTCGGGCCGTACCGACACCGCCCGGCCGCAGCCCGGACGAGCCGATTCGCGACGGCCGACCACGCCACGACCGGGACCGGCCGAGGCAGTCACGGCTCCACAGGACTCACCCACCCGCGAGCCCGTGCACCGGTCGGGTCGTCCTGCCGGTCCGCCGAAGATCGCCGATCGCACACCACAAAATCCGCATCGGCCAGCGCAGCGTCCCAATCGTCATTATGAGCAGCGCACCGGCACCACCGGACTGGTGGTGGCCGTGCTGCTGGTGCTGGCGCTCATCGCCGGTGGCGCCGTCTGGGCAAGCCTGCGCCAGTCGAGTTCGGTCGTGCCGTCCACCGATGGCCAGCCGGCCGACGGCGCTGCTGACCCGTCGTCCGGGTCGCTGCCGGTGGCGGCACAACCCGGCGGCACAGCGGATCCCGGCGATTCCGCTGCACCAACCGGTGGTGGCACGCCCGGGCAGCCGGCGATCGTGGCGCTCACGTCGTACGACCCCGATGGCGACGGCGACGAGCAGCCGACGTTCACTGCGCTCGCCATCGACGGCGACCCCGCCACCGCATGGGGCACCCTGTGCTACGTCGACCGCTACATGGGCTCGAAGGGTCGAGTCGGACTGGTCGCCGACCTCGGCGCGGTCCAGACCGCCACGATTCGGGTCGGCATCGCCAGTGCCCCGTCGCAGGTGCGCATCTTCTCGTCGTCTGCCGAGTCGCTGCCCCCTTCATTCGCCGACTGGGGCAGCGAGGTCGCCCAGTTCGCCGACAGCGAGCCGGTGAAGGTCGAGGCCACGGTGACGGGACGGTGGGTGCTGATCGCGTTCTACGAACTCGGTCCCGACAGCGCCTGCACCGAGAACCCCTACCGCGGGGCAATCAGCGAGATCAGCATCGTCTCGTAGCCACTCCGATCCCTCGTGACGAGGGGCCGTCGGCGTGCTGCGGGACACTCGGTCCACCGCACTGGGTAGCCTCGGCCGCATCGCGACGCCGTCCGCCTCCCGACTGTCGACCGACGTCGACGACCACGCCCTCGTCGACGCCGCACGGGGTGGCGACAGCGCTGCGCTCGACATGCTGCTGCGCCGCCACTACGACAGGGTCTTCGCCGTCTGCCGGCGGATCACGGGCAGCCATGCCGACGCCGCCGATGCGGCCCAAGAGGCGCTCATTGCGATCGTTCGCGGACTTCCCCGATTCGATGGCAGGTCGGCCTTCAGTACGTGGGCCTACCGGGTAGCCGCCAATGCCAGCCTCGACGAACTCCGGCGGCGGCGACGGCGCCCGGCCCCCGCATTGTCGGACTCCGACCGGGTGGTCACCGAGGTGGTGGATCCGGCGGCCGACCGGTCGATCGACGAGATTGCCGCCCGGCTCACGGACGGGCCTGCGTTGGATGCCGCACTCAGCCGACTCCCGGACGATTTCAGGATTCCAGTGGTGCTCCGCGACGTCGCCGACCTCGACTATGCCGAGATCGCCGGAACGCTCGGCATCCCGATCGGCACGGTCAAGAGCCGCATTGCCAGGGGCCGAGCCCAGCTTGCGCGCGACCTCGGTCATGCGCCCGGGAACCACCTCCCCGACCCCCGACGTCCTACCGAGGCGACATGAGCACCCCCGACCCACTGCCCCTGCCCGACGACGCCCAGCTCGCCCGGCTGAACGACGCACTCGACGCACGTCTCGAGGGCCGCCTGCACCGCGTCCCCGGCACCGTCGAACCCGACAGCGAGTGGCTCGATGCGCTCATCGCAACCCGCGACCTGCTCCGCGCCGACCTCGCATCGCTCGCCCCGACCGAGTCGCAGCGCGCTGCTGCCGTCGCAGCCGCGATGGCACACCATGTCGCCGACACGCAGCCAGCGGCCGACCACAGTGCCGACGACGACGTCCCGGCCGAGCCCGCGCACACGGCGGCGGTGATCCGCCCTGCCCGCTGGCACCGCCAGGTCGGCGCCGTGTCTGCTGCGGCGGCCGCCCTGCTGGTCGTCGCCGTGGCCACCCTGCCGCGGCTCGGCGGCAGCGATGCCGACTCGTCTGCCGATGTGGGCACCGACGCCGGAGGCGCCGTGATCGCAGCCGATGGCAGCACCCGCATGGAGTCGGGCGGAGCACCGCAGATCGGTGATGCCAGCCCGTCGCAGTCGGAGCCACCGGTCGCCACGATCGAGGCGATCGTCGGGCCCGCTTCGGCGCCACTCGTGATCGACAGTGTCGACGCACTCCGCCAACTCGCCGACTCATTCGCTGCCGGCGCTGCCACGCCGGGTACCGACTCGGCCGTCAGCGTGCAAGCCAACTCGACAGCAGGTGTGGCGGTGCCCGGCTTCGACTGCCCGCTGTCGCCCGCCGAGATGGTGCTCGCCGAAGTGTCGTGGCAGGGATCGATCGGCGTTGCCGTGCTCGACACCGCATCCGGTGTCGTGCGTGTGGTCGACATGGCGTGCACCGAGCTCGTCGTCGCTCCCTGAGCGACCTCCGTTCGCGCCCAGCAGCACGCCGAGTCCCCTAGCCTCGCCGCCGTGACCGCCGCACTCGTCGTCGCCATTGCGGTGCTTGCCGCCGCCAACTGGTGGTCGCGCGTCGAACGCGCCGGGGGTTCAGCGGTCGCCCGGACTCGGGTCGAGGCATTCACCAAGCCGTTGGTCACGCTTGGCATCGCGGTGCTCGCCCTTGCTGCCGATGCCGGCCACGCCGGCACGCTGACGGTGATCGCTCTCGTGCTATGCCTCGCCGGTGACGTGGCCCTCCTGCCGGCCGTCGATCGATTCGTCGCCGGACTGGCCGCCTTCCTCGTCGGCCATGTCGTCTTCGTCGCCTCGTTCGTCGTGCGCGGCCTCGACCGACTGGCCCTCGGCGGTGTTGCGCTCATCGCGGCAGCGCTCCTCATCGCCACGGTTGGCAACGTGATCGTGCGCGGCGCGACCGCCTCGAGCCGATCGTTGCGGCGGCCGGTACTTGGGTATCTCATCGTCATCGCTGCGATGGCTGCCGTCGGATGGGCGACGGGCGACCCGCTGGTGATCGCTGGGTCGACGGCGTTCGTCGTGTCGGACGCCGTGCTCGGATGGCGGCAGTTCGTGCGGCCGGTGCGGGCGGGCGGACTCGTCGTGATGGCCACCTATCACCTCGCGCTCGGACTGCTCGCCCTCAGCCTCTGGTAGGGCTGGCCGGTAGGCTCGCCGCATGATCGGCAACCCGTTCACCGACCCCGACTGGTCGCGGAACATCGCCGGCACACTCGAGCACTGGGTGGGCCGCCTCCGGTCGGTCACCACCGACAACGCCGTGAAGGCGTCGAGGGCCGTGGTCTTCGGCGTGCTCGTCGTCATCGCCCTCTCGACGGCCATTCCGCTGGCGCTCATCCTGCTGATGCGACTCACCCAGACCGTCGTCTCGCGGGTGGCACGCACCGATCACGACACCACCGTGTGGATCACCTACTTCGTCCTGGCGGTCGCCTTCGTCGTCGTCGGTTTCGTCGCCCTCAGGCGTCGGCATCGCCAGCCCGCCGAGGGCTAGCACCGGTAGCCGTCGGCCGATCTCACTCGCCCATCCCCTGCCACAGGAGCAGACCATGAGCCATCACCGCGTCGTCATCATCGGGTCGGGCCCCGCAGGGCTCACGGCCGCCATCTACACCGCTCGGGCCAGTCTGGCCCCGCTCGTGATCGAGGGCGAGCCGAGCAGCACCAGCGACCAGCCCGGCGGTCAGCTGATGCTCACCACCGAGGTCGAGAACTTTCCCGGCTTTCCCGAGGGCATCATGGGCCCGGAGCTGATGATGCGCATGCGCGAGCAGGCCGTCAGGTTCGGTGCGGAGTTCCTGACCGCCAAGGCGACGAAGGTCGACCTCTCGTCGTCTCCTCGGCGCGTGTGGGTGCGCGACACCGAGTACACGGCCGATGCCGTGATCGTGAGCACGGGCGCGCAAAGCCTCATGCTGGGGCTTGACGCCGAGACCCGACTGCTCGGCCACGGGCTCTCAACCTGTGCCACGTGCGATGGGTTCTTCTTCCGCGGCCAGGAGATCGCAGTCGTCGGCGGCGGCGACTCGGCCATCGAGGAGGCCACCTTCCTCACCAAGTTCGCCTCGAAGGTGACCCTCATCCACCGCCGCGACACGCTGCGCGCCTCGAAGATCATGCAGGATCGAGCACTCTCGAATCCGAAGATCGAGCCGCTCTGGAACACGGTGGTCGACGACCTGCTCGGCACCGACCGCCTCGAGGGTGCGGTGGTCCGCAACGTGGTCACCGGGGCTGTGTCGACCCTTCCGGTGACGGGCCTGTTCGTGGCCATCGGCCACCGGCCGAACACCGACCTGTTCAAGGGGATCCTCGACATGGAGGATTCTGGCTACCTCGTCACGCGCCCGGGCTCGAGCCACACCAATGTCGACGGCGTGTTCGCGTGCGGTGACGTGCAGGATCACACCTACCGCCAGGCCATCACCGCTGCCGGATCGGGCTGCATGGCGGCGATCGACTGCGAACGGTGGCTGGAAGCCCACGGCTCGCACTGAGGCGCCTCCCCCGCGCCTGGGTGAGCCTCGCCGCTGGCACGCCCCTGCCCAGACCTCACGGGTAGCATGGCGTCCCGAGCGAAAGGAACCGGCATGGCCGATGGCATCGTCACCCTCACCACGTCAACATTCGACGAGACGGTCGCGGCCAGCGACAAGCCGATCGTCGTCGATTTCTGGGCCGAATGGTGCGGTCCGTGCAAGATGATCGCTCCGATCCTCGGTGAGATCGCCACAGAGCAGCCAGGTGTCACGATCGCCAAGCTGAATGTCGACGAGAACCCCGACCTTGCGATGCGCTACAGCGTCATGAGCATTCCCACCCTGCTGGTCTTCAACGGCGGCGAGGTGCGCAAGCGCATCGTCGGCGCCAAGGGCAAGGGCCAACTGCTCCAGGAGCTCAGCGAATTTCTTCCTCCTTCCCACTGACCCCCGGTCAGCACGGCGAGGCCATCCGCGACCTGCAGCGGCGCCTGAGCGCCGCCGGATGTCATCCCGCTGGGGCCGAGGCGGGCGTGTACTGCCCGAGCACCGAACTGGCGGTGCGTGCATTCCAGTCGGCCCGCGGCCTGCGCGGCGATGGCATCTGTGACGAGCACACCTGGCTGGCTCTCGTCGAGGCGTCGTGGTCGCTGGGCGACAGGGCGCTGTACCTCACCTCGCCGAACCTCCGCGGTGACGACGTCGCCGAGTTGCAAACCCGGCTGGCGCGGCTCGGCTTCGATCCGGGTCGGGTCGACGGCATCTTCGGACCGCGCACGGGCCGTGCCGTCGACGACTTCCAGACCAACTGCGGGCTTCGCCCCGATGGGGTCTGTGGGCCCGAGACCGTGAGGGCGATCCTTCGGGTCAGCGGCCAGACCGGCGATGGGCCGGGCATCGCGGCGGTGCGCGAACGCGAGGCGCTGAGGTCGGGTCCGGTGTCGCTGGCCGACTGTCGCATCGTCCTCGGCCAGTTCGGCGGCCTGAGCGGCCTCGTACGGCCACTTGCACGCGACCTGCGCCTGCGCGGTGCCTCGGTGATGACACTCGACGAACCCGATGCCGTGGCGCAGGCCCTGGCCGCCAACCACTTCGGTGCCCACGTGTACCTGGGCTTCGAGTCGAGCGACGAACCGGCGACGGTCGTTCACTTCTACAGGGTCCCCACCTTCGAGTCGCTCGGCGGCCGCACCCTCGCCGAGGGCCTCGTCGCACAACTCGACGTGGTACCGCACCTGCGGGCCACCACCGACGGGATGCGCCTGCCGGTGCTGCGCGAGACGCGCATGCCGGCGGTACTGGTCACGGTCGGCCCCCTCCGCCAGGCCCTCGACGCTGCGCCACTGGTGGTCGATGCGGCACTCCATGCCATTGAGGTGTGGATCTCACGCGCGAGATGAGGGTTTTTCCACAGCCTTGTCCCACCTGTGTGCGTAACCCTCACGCGCGAGTCTCACTGCATACCTTACGCAGCGTGAGCACCTAGCCGGCATTACCGCCCTGCGTGGTCATCTGGTAATAGATGCGCTCGAGGTCTTCGAGGTCGGCAAACTCGATCACTACTTTTCCACGAGTTGCACCCATGGAGATATGCACAGTTGTGGACAAGTGCTCGGCGAGCAGGTTCTCCAGTTCGACGAGTCCGGGCGGTCGCAATGCCGGCACGACAGGCTCGGTCTCACCGTTGCCGCCCCGTCGACCCGACACCGAGCCGCCAGATGGCGTCGTCCCGTCGTCAGTCGTCGACGAGCGGCCCTCCCGGTCGCGTATCGCCAGCTCGACGGCCCGCACGGTCCATCCCTCGCTCACCGCCTTCTTGGCGATGTGTTCCTGGAAGTTCCGATCCGGCGTGCCCAGCAGTGCCTTGGCGTGACCCGCCGACAAACGGCCGTCGGCGAGCAGGGCCTGGATACTGGCTGGCAACGACAGCAGCCGGAGCGTGTTCGAGATCGATGAGCGACTCTTGCCGACCCGCTTGGCGACGTCGTCGTGCGTCATCGAGAAGTCGTCGATCATCTGGCTGTACGAGGCGGCCTCCTCGAGCGGCGTCAGATCCTGGCGATGGAGGTTCTCGACGAGCGCCTCCAGCACCGACCCCATGTCGTCGGTCACCTTGACGACAGCGGGAATGACATCGAGGCCGGCACGGCGCGCTGCCCGCCAGCGGCGCTCGCCGGCAATCAGCTCGTACTCACCCGAGCCCGTATCGCGCACCAGGATCGGCTGCAGCACACCGATCTCCTTGATCGATGCGGCCAGGTCGGCCAGCGCATCCTCAGGAAAGTGCACGCGCGGCTGATGCGGATTCGGGACGATGCTGGCGACGGGAATCTCCATCAGCCGCGGTCCGCCCTTGGAACCGCTCTCCGTCGCCGCAGCACCACCGGCGGGGATCAGCGCTGACAGTCCTTTACCGAGTCCGCTGGGCCGAGCCACCGCTCACCTCCTTGGCGACGTTGCGATATGCCGTCGCTCCGCGAGAACTGGAATCGAACACGATGATCGGCTGACCGTACGACGGCGCCTCCGAGAGGCGCACGTTGCGCGGCACGACCGTCTTGCAGACCTTGTCGCCAAAGTGCTCCCGAACCTCGGCCACCACCTGGTCGGCGAGCTTGGTTCGCTGGTCGTACATCACGCAGACGATCGTGCTCACCTCCAGCGACGGATTGAGGTTCTTCTTCACCAGGTCGACGTTGCGGAGGAGCTGGCCGAGCCCCTCGAGGGCGTAGTACTCGCACTGGATCGGTACCAGCACCTCACGCGCCGCCGTCAAGCCGTTCACGGTCAGCAGCCCGAGCGACGGAGGGCAGTCGATCAGCACATAGTCGAAGTCGTTGAGCACCGCGTCGATCGCCTTGCGCAGCCGATGCTCACGTCCGAAGGCGGGTACGAGTTCAATCTCCGCACCCGCAAGGTCGAGGCTCGCTGGGGCAACGAAGAGGTTCTTCACCGCCGAGGGCTCGATGCAGTTCTCGAGCGACGCATCGTCCATCAGAACCTGATACATCGAGGTATCGAGACCGCGGTTCTCGATGCCGAGGCCGGTTGAGGCGTTGCCCTGCGGATCGAGGTCGACGATCAGCGTCCGAAAGCCCTGTTCGGCAAGGCAGGCACCGAGGTTGACGGTGGTCGTCGTCTTGCCGACGCCACCTTTCTGATTGGCAATCGCGATCACTCGGGGGAGTGGTCGGAGTGCGGCGGGATGTTCGCTCATTGCGTCAAAACTCCAGAGCGTGAGGGTGCCGGATGGGGGAGACCGACCAGAGGCTACCCCGTCAAGGACCTTTACAGCGGTATTCCATGCCTGACGTGTTCCACGTGGAACATCTCACCCGCCCACCACCCGGGAATGCAGGTCCGTGGTGGTTCCACGTGGAACATGTCACCCCTCGCCACCCGAGAGCACGGGTCGTCCGTGGTTCCACGTGGAACACTCCCGCTGCCCCAGCGGTGGCCGCACACCCGGCATGATCGCTCACGCCGCCCCTCCCGCTGCGGCGGTGCCGGCGGGTGCTGGCGGTGTGTTCCACGTGGAACACTCCGGGGAACGAGCGGAACACCGCAGGTACCAGGCGGCGGGCGGCGGGCGGCTCCGCGCCGCCTCGCACCGCCCGACCGAGACGGGCGCCCGATGTCAGCGGCGGCGCAGGGTTCGAATTCCCGAGTCGAGTCCGCCATCGGCGAGGCCGCACTGCTCGAGGAGTTCCGCTGGCCACCGATCGCCGCCGGACACCGGCGGCTCGCTCACCAGCAGCAGCCCTCCGCTCCTCAGCAGCGCCGATCCCCACCGTCCGGTCGTCGTCGGCGGTCCGAAGCTGCGCGCCGTGACCACGTCGAACTGCTGGGACCGTTCCGTCGCCAGGGTGCGGACGTCGCCAGCGTGAACCTCCACCCGCCCACCGAGCGACAGGGCGCCGACAGCCCGCCGCAACTGATCCGCCCTCGACAGCCTGCGCTCGACGAGGACCATCCTGACGTCAGGGCGGCGGACGGCGATCACCAGGCCGGGAAGGCCGCCGCCGGAGCCGAGATCGGCCATGCACAGGGGATCGGCCGGCAGGAGCGCGACAAATCGCTCCGCGTGAGCAATGGCCTCGTCGATGGAGGTCGTGCCGATCGACCCGCGATGGCGCAGGCCGCTCAGCACCTCATGGAGGAGATCAGGCGGGGGCGCCACTTGCAGGGGCGATGACGACCCGCCGCTGCGGATCGTCGCCCTCCGAGCGCGTCTCGATGCCCTCGACCCCCGAGAGGGTGTCGTGGATGATCTTGCGATCGGCCGACGACATCGGCTCGAGCACCCGGGCAACTCCCGACGCCTTCACCTCGTCGGCCATCTGCACGGCGAATCGGCCGAGTGCCTCACGGCGGCGCTCGCGGTAACCGCCCACATCGACACGCAGGCGGGTCTCGTGATCGCCAAGCCGGCGCTGCGCTGCGACCCTCACGAGATCCTGGACGGCCTGCAGCGTGGTACCACGGGGCCCGACCAGCAGGCCGAGGTTCTCGCCGGCAACACGCACCTCGAGGTCGTCACCGTCGCGCACCACCTCGACGTCGCCCTCTGCGCCGAATGCACCCAACAGGCCGACCATGAACCGACGGGCTTCCTCGCCTACCTGCTGTGCATCCACGACATGCTCTCCCTGTGCGGCAGCACCCCTGGGTGCTGCAGTTGATCCCGACGAGACGGTACCGCTCGGGGCCGCATCTTCGCGCGCTGGGCGCGACGACGAGCTACGGCCGGACTTCTTGGACGGCTTCTTCGAGGGCCCCGATGCAGGGCGCTCGGCCGACGACGACGCTCCATTCGACTCGCCGTCGCCCCGGCCACCCGACTTGCTGCGTCGGCGCCGATCGAGCTTCTGGCGCGCCAGTGCGGGCCGCACACGCGCCCGAACCCTGGCCTCGCCTCGTGTCCGGCCGAACAGGCCCGCCTTGGGCTCCTCGAGCACCTCGAACTCGGCGTCGTCGGGGGCCACGCCGAGGCGGTCGAGTGCCGCTTCCTTGGCCTCGTCAACGGTTCGTCCCGTAGTCTCAATCCATTCCATACAGAATCCATTCCATGGTGATCGCAGTCCTCGCTCAGCGCTTACGCCGCCCGGCTTTGCCGGTGGACGCAGGTCGGGACTTGGTGGGGCCGCGACCCGAGGTCGGGGCGTTCTTCGGCGGCGTGACTCGCTTGCTGGTCGTCGGCCGCTGGCTCGTCGCGGCGGTGTCTGCTGCATCACGCTTCAACTGGGCGAACATGCCGCCGCCGCCATCCTTGGCGGCCATCTCACGTGCCCGCTGGCCTGCCGCCTGCGCCTGACGGCCGAGCGACTCGTCGCCCTTGTAGAAACGGTGCGTGATATACCAGTTGAGGCCGATGCGGATCACGGCCTGCGCCATGTAGTACACGACGAGGCCGGTGAGGTAGAAGACCAAGAAGACGGCGAACACCACCGGCAGGTACTGGAAGATCTTCTGCTGCGCCGCCGACATCTGCGGCGACACCGTGGCCCGGCTCGCCACCATGCGCTGCTGGATCCAGTACAGGAATCCCAGTGCTGCCACGAGCAGTCCGTACACGAGACCGGTGCCGAACGACCGCGAGAACATCTCCCACGGGGTCACGGCCAGATCAAGTCCCCACGACATGATCTTGCCGTCGCCGTCGATCAGCGCCCGGTACATCTCCGATGACGTCGAGATGTACTTCGGATCCGGTGCGCCGGCATTGGGCGCCCCGTCGGGGATGGTCCGGCTGATGCCCGTCAGCACCTGGAACATGATGATGAAGACCGGCATCTGCAGCAGCAGCGGCAGGCAGGAGGCCAGCGGGTTCACCCGGTGTTCCTGATAGAGCTTCATCATCTCTTCGTTGAGCTTCTGGCGGTCGCCGCGGTGCTGCTGCTGCAGCGCACGCAATTCGGGCTGCAGGCGCTGCATCTCGAGCATGCCCTTGGTGCTCTTCAGCACGAGGGGCGATGTCACGAGCATCACCACGAGCGCGATGAGCGAGATCGCCGCCACGTAGCTATGCGTGATGCTGTAGAACCACGCCAGCAGTGCTGCGGGCGGTTCGAAGAAGCCGATCGACACGATCGACGACAGGACGGGCACGCTCATGAGGGTTCCTTCCGGGACAGACGGCGGCGGGTTGGTCGGGGCTCACCGGGCAGCGGCACCGGATCCCATCCCGACGGACCAAAGGGGCGACAGCGAAGAATTCGACGGAGAGTGAGCATCAGACCACGCATCGTGCCGTGATGCTCAAGTGCCTCGACGGCGTAGGCGCTGCAGGTCGGCGTGAAGCGGCACGGGCTTGGCCTGCCAGCAGCTGCCCGCTGGTACCAGCGCACGCTGCGCACCGCCCATGATGAGCGGCTGGGGGAGTCGGTCACGTGGCCACCACCCGCTCGATCACCCTCACCAGGTCGGCGCTCAGGTCGGCAAACGACTGGGTTGCGGCCTCCGGCCGGGCGCCGATGAGGTAGTCGCCCGCTGGCATCCGGCCGGCCGCCGAGACCGAGTGGACGGCTGCCCGTAGGCGTCGGCGGACACGATTGCGCACGACGGCCGTCCCGAGGGCGCGTCCGACCGAGAAGGCCACGCGAGGGGGCGACGTCGTGCCCGGCGGGTCGAGAAGGGCGGTGCACCACAGTGCTCCGGCCCGAGCGCGGCGGCCGTTGGCGGCCAGGCGCCCGAAGGCGCTCCGCTCTCGGATACGCCAGATCAAGCCGACAGGCGGTGGCGGCCCTTGGCGCGGCGGGCCTTCAGGATGGCCCTGCCGGCCCGGGTGCTCATGCGGGCGCGAAAGCCGTGCTTCTTGGCGCGGCGGCGGTTGTTGGGCTGAAAAGTGCGCTTCACAAGGCCCTCCTCGGGCTCCGGACGGTGGTGCCGTCCGGCTGTGAGAGTGGAATCCGATGGACCACGCTCCGCAGGCCGGCACGTGGAACGGGTGAAGGCTACGGTACGCCGTCTGCAGCGGCAACCGAGCTGCCAGCGGCAGTGGTCGGGCCTCGGCTCGAACCCCCCGTTCGGAGGCTGTGCGGCGACCTGCTAGCCTCCACCGCTCTTAGTCACGTTCTTGTCCACATCATGTGGAAAAGGATGTGGACACTCGACGAGGGAACGGACGGAGATGCAGGTGAGCGACCACGAGCAGCTGTGGACGGCGGTCGCCCAGTTGCTCCGCGCGCAGGTGTCTGAAGCGGTCTGGTTCTCCACCTTCCAAGACGTCGTACCCCTCGACAGCGACGCCTCGGTGCTGCGTGTCAGCGCACCCAACTCGCATGCCCGCGATCGGATCCTGTCGCGGTACCTCCCGCTCGTGCGCGACGCACTCGACGAGATCGGCGCCAGCTCGCTGCAGTTCACCATCGAGGTGCAGCTCTCCGAGCCCGAGCCCGCCACCGACTGGACGGCCGACCCTCAGCGGGATTCGCACGGCGGCGGCACGGCCGTGGCCACCCACGAGCCCCCAGTCGAGACGGGCGGCCTGAATCCTCGCTACACCTTCGAGACCTTCGTCAAGGGCGCCAGCAACCAGTTCGCCCTGGCGGCAGCCCTTCGGGTGGGTGAGACGCCCGGCCGCAGCTACAACCCGCTGTTCATCTACGGCTCGGCCGGTCTGGGAAAGACGCACCTGCTGCACGCCATCGGTCACTACGTCCAGAGCCACTACCAGCACGACATCGTCCGGTACGTGAGCACCGAGACGTTCCTCAACGAGTACGTCGACGCCATCCGCACCAACACCACCGCCAACTTCAAGCGCCGGTACCGCGACATCGACGTGCTGCTCATCGACGACATCCAGTTCATGGAGGGCAAGGAAGGTCTCCAGGAGGAGTTCTTCCATACGTTCAACTCGCTCCACGGAGCGAACAAGCAGGTCGTCATCTCCTCCGACCGGATGCCAGATGCCATCCCCACGCTCGAGGAGCGGCTCAGGGGCCGGTTCAAGTGGGGCCTGATCACCGACATCCAGCCGCCCGATCTCGAGACCCGCCTTGCCATTCTCCGCAACAAGGCCGAGCGTGACCGCAGCCCCGTCCCGCCCGACGTGCTCGAGTTCATCGCCTCCCGTATTACCAGTAACATCAGAGAGCTCGAGGGCGCTCTCATCCGGGTGACGGCCTACGCCAGCCTCAACAGCGTCCCGCCGAGCGTGCACCTGGCCGAGCAACTGCTGGGCGACCTCCTCAGCGCATCGATCGTCAAGCCCCGCTCGGCCGACGAGTTGCTCAACGACATCGCGATCATCCTCGGATTCAGCGTCGAGGCCCTCCGCGGCAAGAGCCGGCAGCGGCCACTGGTGACGGCACGCCAGACAGCGATGTATGTGTTCCGCGAACTCACCGACCTGTCGTACCCCGCCATCGCCCGGCTCTTCGGCGGCCGAGACCACACCACCGTCATCCACGCCGTCGACAAGATCCAGCGCCTGATGAGCGAGCGCCGGCAGGTCTACGACCAGGTCACCGACCTGGTCCAACGGTTGCGGAAGGCCTGACCATGCCGATGCATCGCACGCTGCTCAGCGCCTCACACCGGCACGTTGTGCGCCACTCGACTGTCGTCGTCCAGTCGAACGCCCGCGCGGTGGACGACATGTGGACCGAGTGCTCCGTCCTCTGGACGCGCCGCAGGTTCTCCACCGAATCACAACTCGGTCATTTCATGGCTGTGCGCGCGAGTGGAAACCGATGTGGACAGCGGATCGGCACCTACGCTGGCGCGAACGCTGGTTGTGCACAGTCCACAGCACCTATTACCGCTATCAGTTCGATACATCACCTCTTGGTAAGAAAGGGAGCCCTGTGAAGTTCCGTTGCGAACGAGAAGCGCTTGCCGAAGCTCTCTCGACTGCGAGTCGAGCAGCGACCGGGCGCAGCGCTGCGTTGCCCGTCCTCACCGGTCTGCGACTGCAGGTCGTCGGCAATCGACTGACCATCACCGGCTCCGACCTCGACCTCACGATCCAGTCGTCGATCGAGGTGGGCAGCGACGTCGACGGAGGCACCGTCGTGCCGGCCAGGCTCGCCGCCGACATCGTGCGGTCGCTCGCATCGGGCAAGGTCGAGGTGCAGGCCACTGCCGACGAGGTCGTCATCAGCAACGGTCGTTCGAACTTCACGGTGCGACCACTGAGCCTCGACGACTACCCGAAGGTCGGTGGCGGTTCCGGCAGTTCGGTCACCCTGCCCTCGGCGGCCTTCGGCGAGGCACTTCGCCAGGTGGTGCGCGCTGCCAGCAAGGACGAGCAGCGACCCGTGCTCACCGGCGTGATGATGACGGCCGAGGGTGACGGCCTGCGCATGGTGGCCACCGACTCGTATCGGCTCGCCGTGTGCGATCTCGCCGGCCAGAACGTGCTCGGCGTCGGCCAGCGCGTACTCGTGCCGGGACGGGCCCTCACCGAGGTGCAGCGCATCGTCAACAGCGGCGACGACGTCACGATGCAACTCGGCGAGAACGACGCCTCGTTCGAAGCCGGCAATGTCCGGCTCACCACTCGGCTGATCACCGGCGAGTACCCCGACTATGGGCGACTCGTTCCACAGAACCAGTCGAACGCGCTCACGGTCGAGCGCGACGCCCTCCTCGAAGCACTTCGACGCGTAAAGCTGCTGGCCAAGGAACCGTCGACGCCCGTGCGACTTGCGCTCGGCGGCGACACCGTGCGCCTCACCGCGATCACCCAGGACATCGGCGCGGCAAGCGAGGAGATCGATGCCCGCTACGAGGGCACCGAGATGATCGTCGCCTTCAACCCCGAGTTCCTCATGGACGGCGTCGATGCATGCGCGGGCCAACTGGTGGTGCTGAGCACCAAGGACGCGCAGAGTCCGGCAGTGCTGCGCGGCGCAACGCCCGATGGCACGCTGAGCGAGTACCTCTACCTGCTGATGCCCGTGCGGGTGCCCGAGAGCAAGTGATCGTCACCCGCCTCGAGCTGGTCGACTTCCGCAACTACAGCGAGGCGTCGTTCAACTTCGATCCGGGCATCACCGCGGTGGTCGGCCGCAACGGCCAGGGCAAGACAAACCTTGTCGAAGCCTTGGCGCTGCTTTCGACGCTCGACAGTTTTCGAGGTGCGCCAACCGAGGCACTCATCCGCGTTGGCGTCGACACGGCGGTGCTGCGGGCCACGGTGCGCGATCACGACGGTCGCGAGTCGCTGGTCGAGCTCGAGCTCAGCCGGCACGGTCGGACCCGCGCCCAGGTGAACCGCCAGCGCCTGACGCGCACCCGCGACCTGCTGGGCACGGTGCGCGTCACGGTGTTCTCGCCCGACGACCTCGAGCTGGTCAAGGGCGGACCGGCCGAGCGGCGGAGATTCCTCGACGACACACTCGTTGCGCTGCACCTGAAGTACGACGCAATGCGCCTCGAGCTCGAGCGCGTGCTGAAGCAGCGCAACACCCTGCTGAAGCAGGTCAACGGCCGTCTCGATGGTGACGCAGAGATCACGCTCGACGTGTGGGATGCGCGCTTCTCCGAGGCGGGCGACCAGCTCGGCCGGGCCAGGGCGGCGCTCGTCGAGCGCGCCGCGCCGATGGTGCACGAGGCCTACGAGCAACTGGCCGGCACGCCCACCGCCATCGACATGCGATACGAACCCGAGTGGCGAGCCAACGGCCTCGCCGAGGCATTGAGGGCGGCGCGTCGCGACGACGTGCGCAGGGGGGTCAGCACGGTCGGCCCGCACCGCGACGACGTCGATCTCTTCGTCAACGGCCTGCCCGCCCGCACTCATGCGTCGCAGGGCGAGCAGCGCACCCTGGCACTGGCCATGCGGCTCGGCACCCATCGTCTTGTCGCCGAGCGCGCCGGCAGCGCGCCGGTGCTGGTGCTCGACGACGTGCTGAGCGAACTCGATCCCGGCCGTTGTACGGCGCTGCTCGGCAACCTGCCTGCGGGCCAGGTGGTGCTCACCACGGCCGGACCGCTGCCCGAGGCGGCGCATCCTGATGCCACGGTACGCATCGAACGTGGCATGGTGGGCACATGACCCGAGGACGTGCCGACGAGCCGATCCATCTCGGCGACAGCCTTCAGCAGGTGATGAGGTCGATGCGCGACGAGGACCTCCGGTCCCCGACGAACGTTGCGTCGATCGGGGGAGTGTTCGGGCGTTGGAACGAGGCCGTCGGAGCCCACGTCGCCGAGCATGTGCAGCCGGTGTCGCTCGATGGCACGACGCTTGTCGTGACGGTTGCCGATCCCACGTGGGCGACCCAAGTTCGGTTCCTCGAGCGCACGGTCTGCGAGCGACTGGCGGCCGTTGCCGGCGTCACCGTCGAGTGCCTCGAGATCCGGGTTGCCGGCCGTCGCGGCGAGGGCCGCGGCGGTGGTACGCGCCGCTGACGAGCACCTGGTCGACGCTCGTCGCGAACCACTCGAACGGGTGGCGCGAAGGCACCTTTTCGAGGTGCCCCGCGGGTAGGATTTGGGGCATTACGACGACGGTTGCGCCGGCAGGGGCCCAGCTCACGTGTCGACGACACAACCGCAGGTCAGAGCCCATTTTTGGGCTCACTCCATGAGACCAAGACGAGGTACGAGTGGCTTCCAACGCCAAGCAACCCGGTAAGCAGCCGACGGCCGACTACGGGGCCAAGGACATCCAGGTTCTCGAGGGTCTCGATCCGGTCCGCAAGCGGCCGGGCATGTACATCGGATCCACCGGTCTTGCCGGCCTCCACCACCTCATTTGGGAGGTCGTCGACAATGCGGTCGACGAGGCGATGGCGGGCTTCGCCACGTCCATTTCCGTCACGCTGCTCGCCGACGGCGGCTGCCGCGTCGACGACAACGGCCGCGGCATCCCGGTCGATCCGTATCCGTCGGGTCCCCACAAGGGCAAGAGCGCTGCCGAGGTGGTGCTCACGGTGCTGCATGCGGGCGGCAAGTTCGGTGGCGAGGGCTACAAGGTGTCGGGCGGCCTGCACGGCGTCGGCGTCAGCGTCGTCAATGCGCTCAGTGAGCGACTGCTGCTCACCGTCGACCGCGACGGCAAGCGCTACCAGCAGGAGTTCGCCAAGGGCGGCAAGCCGCAGGGCAAGATCGCTGCAGTGGGCAACACGCCCGGCCGCGGGCGCAGCACCGGCACCACGGTCGAGTTCTGGCCCGACCCCACCATCTTCGCCAGCGAGGGCACCGAGTTCGTGGCCCGCACGGTGCTCGAGCGTCTGCAGACCATGGCGTTCCTCAACCGAGGGCTCGAGATCAACTTCATCGACGAGCGCGCCGGAAAAGAGCAGAAGGTCACCTACCAGTACAGGGGCGGCATCGTCGACTTCGTCAAGCACCTCAACACGACGAAGGAGCCGCTCTTTTCGAAGGTGTGCCATTACGAGGACGACGATGACGACGGCCAGATGCTCGACATCGCCGTGCAGTGGAACACCGGGTACTACGAGGGCATCCACGGATACGCCAACGGCATCAGCACCATCGAGGGCGGGATGCACGTCGAGGGCTTCAAGACGGCGCTCACCAGTGTGCTCAACAAGTACGCCCGGGCGAAGGGCCTGCTGAAGGAGAAGGACGACAACCTGCTCGGCGAGGACATCCGCGAGGGCATCACCGCCATCATCTCCGTCAAGTTGCGCGAGCCGCAGTTCGAGGGTCAGACGAAGGCCAAGCTCGGCAACGTGCCGATGCGCAGCTTCGTGCAGAAGGCCACCAACGAGAAGCTCTCCGAATGGCTCGACGAGAATCCCACCGAGGCCAACAAGGTGGTGAAGAAGGCGCAGGCGGCTGCGCAGGCTCGCGTGGCCGCCAAGAACGCCCGCAATGCCATCCGCCGCAAGACGGCACTGGCCGGCGCCGGCATGCCCGACAAGCTGAAGGACTGCACCAGCGGCAACCCCGAGGAAAGCGAACTGTTCATCGTCGAGGGCGACTCGGCCGGTGGGTCGGCGCTCAACGCACGCGACCCGCGCACGCAGGCCCTGCTGCCCATTCGCGGCAAGATCCTCAACGTCGAGCGTGCCCGACTCGACAAGATGTTGAAGAACAACGAGATCCAGGCACTCATCACGGCCATCGGCGGGGGAGTGGGCGACGAGTTCGACGTGGCCAAGGCCCGCTACCACAAGGTCATCGCCCTGTGCGACGCCGATGTCGACGGCAGCCACATCCGCACGCTGCTGCTCACGTTCTTCTTCCGTCAGATGCGCGGCCTCGTCGAGGCGGGATACGTGTACATCGCGCAGCCACCGCTGTTCTCCACGCTGGTCGGCAAGGAGAAGATCTACCTCAAGGACGATGCTGCCAAGGCCCGGTTCCTTGCCGAGCATCCCAACCACAAGCACGACTTCAACCGTCTCAAGGGTCTCGGTGAGATGGACTGGCACGAACTGAAGCCCACCACGATGGATCCTGCGTCGCGCACGCTGCTGCAGGTAACCGTCGAGGAAGCGGCACTCGCCGACGAGATCACCAGCGTGTTGATGGGTGACGACGTCGAGAGCCGCAAGCAGTTCATCACCACCAACGCCCGCGACGTGAGGAACCTCGACTTCTGATGAGCGACGCACCCACCCCGCCCACCCCGCCCGAGCCCGTCGGCCCCGGCGATTCCATCCAGCCGATCCAGCTCCAGGACGAGATGGAGCGCAGCTTCATCGACTATGCGATGTCGGTCATCATGTCGAGGGCGCTGCCCGATGTGCGCGATGGGCTGAAGCCGGTGCACCGTCGGATCATCTGGGACATGGACCAGCAGGGGTTCCGCCCCAACCGTTCGCACGTGAAGTGCGCCCGCGTCACCGGCGACACGATGGCGAAGTACCACCCCCACGGCAACTCGGCTATCTACGACGCGCTCGTGCGCATGGCCCAGCCGTTCTCGCTGCGCCATCCGCTCATCGACTTCCACGGCAACTACGGCAGCCCCGACTTCGGTGCCGCCGCCGAGCGGTACACCGAGTGCCGACTCGACCCCCTCGCCATGCAGATGCTCGCCGACATCGACGAAGAGACCGTCGACATGGTGGCGAACTACGACAACACCACTGAGGAGCCGGCGGTCCTTCCGGCACGGTTCCCCAACCTGCTGGTGAACGGCAGCCAGGGCATCGCGGTGGGAATGGCCACATCGATCCCTCCCCACAATCTCGGCGAGGTCATCGACGCCACGGTGCACCTGATCCGCAATCCCGAGGCCACTTCTGACGACCTGATGCAGTTCGTCAAGGGTCCCGACTTCCCCACGGGCGGCAGCATCCTCGGCCGCGCGGGCATCATCGATGCCTACCGCACGGGCCGCGGCAGCGTGAAGGTGCGTGCGACCGCCACCATCGAAGAGGGCAAGCGCGGCCAGATGCAGATCATCGTTACCGAACTGCCGTACCAGACGAGCTGCAGTTCAATCGCCGGGCGCATCCAGGAACTCGTCGACGAGGGAACCCTCGACGGCATCGCCGATGTCAACGACGGCTCTGCAGCGGCGAAGACCAACCTGGTGATCACGCTGAAGCGCGATGCGAACGCCAACGTGGTGATGAACAACCTGTTCAAGCTCACCCAGCTGCAGACCAGCTTCCCCGTCAACATGGTGGCCCTGGTCAACGGCGTGCCGCGCACGCTGAACCTCCGTGATGCACTGCAGGGATATATCGACCACCAGGTCGATGTGCTCACCCGCCGCACGAAGTACCGGCTCGACAAGGACAAGCGTCGAGAGCACATCCTCGAGGGGCGCATCAAGGCGCTCAACGTCATCGACGAGGTGATAGCGCTCATCCGCGCCTCCGACGACCCGGCGACGGCGAAGGCCGGGCTCATGGCGAAGCCGTTCGAGTTCACCGAGATCCAGGCCACCGACATCCTCGAGATGCGCCTCGCCCAACTCACCAGGCTCAGCCGCATCGATCTCGAGACCGAGCTCACCGACGTGCGGGCGCGCATCATCGAGTTGCAGAGCATCCTCGACGACATGAACAAGCTCCGCGAGCTGATCATCACCGAGATGACGGCCATCAGGGACTCGTTCGCCACGCCCCGGGTGTGCACCATCAGCCACGACGTGGGCGAGATGCGCATCGAAGATCTCACCGACGACCGTGAGGTCGTGGTGCTGATGACTGATGCCCAGTACGTGAAGGCGGTGCCGGCCACGTCGTTCCGCACGCAGGGCCGTGGAGGCCGTGGCGTCGCGGGCGCGAAGCTGAAGGCCGAGGACGTCATCCGCCATGTCATCTTCACGTCGTCGCACGCCTACCTGCTGTTCTTCAGCAATCGCGGCAGGGTGTACCGGCTCCGGGCTCTCGAGGTTCCCGAGCGCGAGCGCACGGCCAAGGGAATCCCGATCGTCAACCTGCTGCCGCTGCAGCCCGGCGAGACCATCCAGGCCATCATCGACACGCGCGACTTTGCGGCAGAGCGCTATCTGTTCTTCGCCACCCGCAACGGCGTGGTGAAGAAGACTGCGTTCAACGAGTACGACAACGGCCGCCGTGACGGGCTCATCGCCCTGAACCTCCGCGATGGTGACGAGCTCGTCCGGGTGATCGAGTCGAGTGGCACCGACGACATCTTCATCGTCAGCCGTACCGGCATGACGATCCGCTTCAGCGAGCAGGAGGTCCGGGCAATGGGTCGGGCCGCGTCGGGCGTGCGCGGAATGAAGCTGCGCGCCGGCGACTCGGTGGTCAGTGTCGACATTGCCAAGGACGACACCTCGATCCTGATGATCACCGAGCGTGGGTTCGGCAAGCGGGTGCTGCTCGAGAAGTTCAAGCGGCAGACCCGTGGCGGCCAGGGCGTGAAGGGCATCAAGTTCATCCGCAACAAGGGCGTCCAAGTGGTGGCGGCGTTCATGGTGGGTGACGACGACGAGATCGTGGCGGTGTCGAGTGGCGGCACCACCATCCGCACCCCGGTCAGCGGTATCCGCCACATCGGGCGCGATGCAACCGGTGTGTCGATCATGAACGTGCCGGACGACCAGACGGTGGCGTCGGTGACGCCGATTCTGTCGAGCGACGAGGAGTAGCCGTGGGTCGTCCGTGGTCGGGTGATGCACCCGATCGTGGGCAGGCGATCCCGGTGCTCGTGTTGATCATTGGGCTGGTGGCCACGCTGGCCGTTGGCGTGGCCATGCTCGGAGCGCAGCTGGTGGCGGCAGGTCGTGCGGCGACGGCCGCCGATGCGGCGGCCCTTGCCGGAGCCCTGCACGGCCCGGATGCAGCGCATGCACTCGCTGCAGCGAACGGCGCCCGACTCGTCGAGTGGGAGCAGGGCCTCGATGCAGCGGGGAACCTGATGGTGACGGTGATGGTGGAGAGCGATGGTCCGCTGAACGTCACGACTGCGGTGGCGCGGGCACTGGCCACGCCCTGAGCCGCCGTTGCGCCGCGCCCCCGCAGCGAAGACGGTTCTCCTACACTCGGCACGGTGAGCGACGGAACCACCCCCCAGTCGGGCGGATCAGCGCCGCGCCGATCGGCGGCTCAGCAGTCAGGCAGCGATGTGCCGTCGGCGCCGTCGGTGCCCGGACGTTCGGCG
Source organism: Actinomycetota bacterium (assembly GCA_041178405.1). GTDB lineage: Bacteria > Actinomycetota > Acidimicrobiia > Acidimicrobiales > Ilumatobacteraceae > UBA668. The sequence continues at coordinate 33,585 of JBEGVK010000006.1, forward strand.
CGGGGCGATTCGTCGACTGGGACCCGTCGTGCGTCGGGTGGTCGGCAGCGTGCTGCGGCAGACCGCCGCTCGACCGAGCCCACCACGGTGACGCCGGCGGCTGCGGCCGGGTCGACCCATTCGGGCGTACTCGAGGCGCTCGAGCGACTCGAGGAACTCGAGCGGCGAGGCCCCTTCGAGGTGCCCGACATCGTCCCATCGGACCGTGTTGCGACCGCCGCCGATCCTGTCGATGACGACACGGGGTACCTGCCGCCGGTGGTGGTGTCGCGTCGCCGTCCGCGCGTGCGCAGGGTCACCAGGGTGGTTCGCCACGTCGACACGTGGAGTGTCTTCAAGGTGGCACTGGTGTTCCATGCCTTCCTGTACGTGGTGCTGCTGACCTCGGGTGTGCTGCTGTGGAAGGTGGCCGAGAACACCGGCACGATCGACAACGTCGAACGGTTCTTCGAGAGCTTCGGGTGGGAGACCTTCGAGTTGAAGGGTGGCGAGATCTACCACAACGCGTGGATTGCCGGGCTGTTCATCGCCGTGGGTCTCACCGGTCTGGCGGTGCTGGCGGCCACGCTGTTCAACCTGATCACCGACCTCGTGGGTGGCGTGCGCGTGAGCGTGCTCGAAGAAGAGGTGGTGGCCACCGACGCGGGGCGCCCGCAGTCGAGGCTGAGGGAACTCGTCGACCGGTTCACGTCAGGCTTCCGCTGAGTCGGCCAGCTGGTGCCGGATAGTTGGTGGCGGATAGTTGGTGGCGGCCAGGGTCGACTGCTGCCGGTTGAGCATTCGGGCCTCGGCCGCTAGCCTTCGCCGACGCTGCTAGGGGCTATAGCTCAGTCGGTTAGAGCGCATCCCTGATAAGGATGAGGTCACAAGTTCGATTCTTGTTAGCCCCACTGGCGGTGCCCGCCCCATTGGCGTAGCGCCGTTGCCTCGCTGCCGTCGCCATTCGGAAATGTACGGACTATTCGCCCGAACGGGTACTGTGACGACATGCATCCGGTGCTGCTGTTGATGGCGGCCCTCGCCACCTCGGCAGTGGGCACGCTCGGCGGCCTCGGCGGGGCGATCATCCTGGTCCCGGTCCTGGTGTCGACAGGGATGTCGCCGACGGAAGTGGCCCCGCTCGGTCTGCTGTCGGTGGTGGTCGGCTCGTCGGCGGCGGCGAACCGGCAGATGCGTGCTCACACGACGCACCACCGGTTGGGTGTTGTCACCGAGAGCGCCTCGACGGCGGGCGCCGTGGTGGGTGCACTGGCGGCCGGCATCATCTCGCAGGACGCCCTCACCCTCGTCCTTGCGGGGGTAGCGCTGTTTGCTGCGCTGGCAGGCGGCCGGCGGAAGGGAATGCGCTGGAAGCCCGACGACGAGGCGCCGCCCGAGGTGGTGGGCGAGTGGATCGGCACCATGGACGGCGCCTACTCACTCGATGGCGCCGTCGTGCCGTATCGCACATCGCGGGTCGGCGCAGGGCTTGTCGCCATGGGCGTGTCGGGCATCATCACCGGCCTCTCCGGCGTGGGTGGGGGCTTCATCAAGACGCCGGCGAAGAGTGAGCTCATGAGAGTGCCGGTGAAGGTGTCGTCGAGCACGACCACGTTCTCGATCGGCATCACTGCCGCCTCGGCGCTGTTGGTGAAGATCGCCCACGGCGATCTCGACGTCGAGTTGGGCGCTGCCGTGGTGATCGGATCGCTCGTCGGAGGCCAGGTCGGCGCTCTGGTGCAGTCGAAGCTCTCGCCGCCGGTGATCCGCCGGTTTCTCTCGGTGGCATTGATCGCCGTTGCGGTCACGCTCGTGGTGAGGGTGCTGTGAGTGCGCCGTACGGTCGCGTCGACCCCACCCAGCACGATGCCGAGGAACGTCTCGGAAGGGTCATCGAACGCACGCTGCTCGTCGTTGCTGCGCTGTCGGTGCTGGGGATCCTGCTTCCTGGGGGTGACGCCATTGCGATCGCCGGTATTGCAGTTGCGGCGGCGATTCCCATCGCACGGGTTGCGTGGCTGGCATGGCGGTGGGCGCGCATCGGCGACCGGCGGTATGTGTGGGCTGCGGTGCTGCTGCTGGTGCTCATCGCAGCGGGTCCTGTGATCGCCCTTCTGACGTCGTAGCGACGTCTCGCCGCCTGCCTACTGGCGTGGAGCCGAACTCGGGTCGATGCCGAACTGCGACGTGGCGCTACCGGTGGTCCAGGTGGTGGTGAACGTGTATGAATCGCCGCGGATCACGGTGCTGCGCCACTCGAGCGGACCGCTGGCGGACTCGGTGTACCGGGTGACGACGAAGACGGG
>JBEGVK010000007.1:0-2977 GCA_041178405.1 Actinomycetota bacterium
GGCATCGTCCCGCTCAGGCCAGTCGCAGCACCGCACCGTGCAGACGCGCCAGTGTGCGCTCACGGCCGAGGAACTCGAGCGACTCGAACAGCGGTGGCCCCACCGCCCGACCTGTCACCGCCACGCGAATGGACGCCTGCGCCTTCCCGAGTTTCAGGCCGTGCGACTCACCGATCCGCTCGAGCAGGTCCTTCAGCGAGGCCGCTGTCCATTCCGCCACCGCGCCGTAGGCATCGGTCGACTCGACGAGCACCGCCCGCATCTCGTCGGTGGCGGTGGCCTTCGCCCAGGCGTCGGGGTCGACCACCGGCTCGTCGACGAAGAAGAAGTCGAGCAGCGCCGGCGCATCGGCGAGCGTGACGCACCTCGGCTGGATGTGCGGTGCCATCGCACGCACCAGCGCCCGGTCGAGCCGCTCGGCGGGGTACGGGACGTCAGGTGCCGTCAGCCATGGCATGCATGCCTCTACGAAGGCCTCGGGCGACAGCATCCGAATGTGGTCGCCGTTGAACGCCGCCAGCTTCTTCAGGTCGAAGAAGGCCGGCGAGTGGTTGACATCCTCGAGGCGAAAGTCGGACTCCATCTGGTCCCATGCGCAGATCTCGCTGTCGCCCTTCGGCGTCCAGCCAAGGGTCATCAGATAGTTCACCATTGCCGAGGCGAGATACCCCTCGTCGCGGAACATCTCGAGAGCCACCTTGTCGCGGCGCTTCGACAGCTTCTTGCGCGTTTCGTTCACGAGCACTGGGACGTGCGCCCACACCGGCGGCTCGTGCCCGAGTGCAGACCAGATCATCTGCTGCTTCGGCGTGTTCGGAAGGTGCTCCTCGGCTCGGACGACGTGTGTGATGCGCATCTGCACGTCGTCCACCACATTGGCGAGGAGGAACATCGGTGAGCCATTGCCGCGCAACAGCACGAAGTCTTCGATGGTCGAGTTGTCGAACTCGACCTCGCCGCGTACGGCATCGCGTACGACAGTGGTGCCCGCTGGCACTCGGAAGCGCAGCACGCGCCCGGGGGCAGGCCCGAGTCCGCTGTCGCGAGACCAACCGCCATATCCCTGCGTCCCTTCTGCCTTGCTGCGCTCCTCGATGTCGGCAGGTGTCATGTCGCAGTAGTAGGCGGCTCCCGCTTCGACAAGCCGCTGCGCGGCATCGACGTGATCACTCGCGTACTGCGACTGGAAGTAGGGCCCCTCGAAGTGCGGATCGGCAGTCGAGATGCCGAGCCAGGCCAGCGCATCGATGATGCCAGTGGTCCACTCGGGCCGATTGCGGGCCTCGTCGGTGTCCTCGATGCGGAGCACGAAGGTGCCGCCTTCGCGACGAGCCAGCGCCCAGTTCCACAGTGCTGTACGCGCGCCGCCGACATGGAAGAACCCGGTGGGCGACGGCGCAAATCGATAGCGGGGGCCGGCCATGCCGTGGTGAGGCTACTGGCCGTCAGCCGCCGACGAGGGCCAGGGTGCGCAGTTGGCGGACGGCGACCGACAGCGTCGTGAGGTCGTGGGCATCGACGCGGCGAAGTTCTGTGAACATCGACAGCGATCGGGCAATGAGGCGGTCGTTCGCGTCCTGCCAGTCGCGTACGCCGCCCGCCACGATGGCCTCCTCGGCAAGGTCGGCCATGGCCGCGACGAGGTCGTCGCGCAGCGCCGAGCGGGCCTGTGTCTGCCACCGGGTGCTGCGCGGCAGCGCTCCGACCGCATCCCAGAGCCACATCAGGTCGAGGACGTCGAACACATGCCAGTAGGCGCCGCACACCTGCTGCACGGTGACATTCCGACGCTCGGCGATCTCGACCATGTCGAGGCCCGTGTGCAGCAGTCGCCACTGCACGCTGCGTTGCGCCAGCAGCTCGGGCACGCCGGCAGCGAGACGGCTCGCCTCGAGGGCGAATGTCGCGTCGCGCAGGGGCCCGCGGAGCGAGCCCTCGAGCCTCACCAGTGCCTGCATGGGCGCGCGGTAGCGCGTCACTGCCGCAGCCATGTCGACGGGCAGCCGGCGATGGCGAAGCAGCCACAGCGTCACGCGTTCGGCCATTGCACGTGCCTCGAGGAAGAGGTCGATCTGCATGTCGGGCTTCACGCTGCCGGTGAGCTCGTCGACCTGCTCCCAGGAGTCGGCGAGGTCGAGGATGTCGCGGGCCGCCACCCAGGCGCGCAGGATGTCGACGACACCGACACCGGTCTCCTCTCCGACACGGTGGTCGAAGGAGATACCCGACAGGTTCGCCATCTGGTTGCACACCTGCGTGGTGACAATCTCGCGGCGAAGTCGGTGCGCGCCGATGAGGTCGGGGAACTCGGCCTGAAGGCGCTTGGGGAAGTAGCGGAGGAGGTCAGGCTCGAGATACGGGTCGTCGGCAAGATCGCTCTGGCCCATCTCGGCCACGTTGGCCGTCTTCGTATACGCCAGCAGCACTGCGAACTCTGGGGTGGTGAGTCCGGTGCCGGCCGACTGCCGCTCGGCGATCTGTCGGTCGGACGGCAGCGACTCGAGCGCCCGGTTCACCCAGCCCTCCGACTCGAGCAGGTTCAGATAGCGAGCATGCACGTTCACCATCGGATGCGCCTGCCGCCGGGCGATCGAGAGAGCAAGTGTCTGCGCGCGGTTGTCGTCGAGCACCAGATCGGCGACGTCGTCGGTCATCGATGCGAGCATCTCGTTCCGGGCCAGCGCCGACAGACGTCCCCGCTCGACAGCCATGTCGAGGAGGATCTTGATGTTGACCTCGTGGTCGCTGCAGTCGACGCCCGCCGAGTTGTCGATCGCGTCGGTCAGCACCAACCCGCCTGCGAGCGCATACTCGACGCGTCCGCGCTGAGTGAGCCCGAGATTGCCGCCCTCGCCCACCATCCGGCACCGCAGCTCACCGCCGTTCACCCGCACGCTGTCGTTGGCCCGGTCACCCACATCGGCGTGGCTCTCGGACATCGCCTTCACGTACGTGCCGATACCACCGTTCCAGAGGA
>JBEGVK010000008.1:0-6499 GCA_041178405.1 Actinomycetota bacterium
CGGGCTCCCTCGTCGCCGCCGTCGACCAGCACTCGCGTGGGCGGCAGTGCCGTGTAGACGCTCAGCCAGGTTCGATTGGTGCCGGTGGGCAGGCCGAGCTCGTTGCCGATGATGCCGCTGCCCCACCCGGTTGTGGGGGAGTTGTTGGTGAGCGTGATGGTGAGCGTGCCCTCGACGGTGCCTCGTTCGCGGTCGACCTGCACCCGGTAGTCGGCGGTGCCGTCGAGGTAGTAGTCGATCTTGTTGCCGGTGGCGTTGGTGAGCGTGAAGGTGAAGCCGTCGCCGAATGCGCCATCGGCGAAGTCGCTGACGGCGGGGGTGCCCTCGGCGTCGAGGGGATCGCCGACGGCGGGCAGTTCGCCGGCGATGCCGAGCCGGCTGAGGACCTGCTGCTCGGTGTCGCGTGCCGCCCATGCGGCAAGGCGGCCCTCGCGCGCCATCGGGCCCATCAGCTCGGCGATCTGCGGCGGTGCGGGAAAGGTGGCGTCGAGCAGGGCGGCGAAGGTGGTGCGGGCGACTGCCTCGAGCCCGTCGCGGCGCTGATCTTGGTCGGCGATTCGATACTGGTCGAGCAGCAGGTACTGCGCTGCAGTGCCGGCGTCGAGCACGAGGTCGGGCGTGGTGGAGGTGCCTCCCGCGTTCGAGGTGCCGGTCTGCTCGATGGTGACGGGGCCGGTGATCTCCATCAGCCGGGCGACGGCGTAGACGTCGAGCATCATCACGCCGTCGACCGGGGTGCCGCCGCTCTGCGGGAATAGCTCGGCGATCGTGGAGGCCACCGTGGGGAAATGCGGCGAGGTGGTGATGTTCGACCATGCGGCTGGGCCGATGCGGCGCTGCTCTTGGTCGGCATAGATGAACGTGCCGTAGTTGGCGACGTAGTCGTCGTCGACGCCGGTGAGCGTGCGCGGCCTGCCCGCACCGGACTGGTTGAGCTCGAGCGTGTTGCCGAAGCGCGTCAGCTCGATGCGGCCGTCGTCAATGGTGAGCAATGCCCAGCTGCCCATGTAGCCGCCGCTGGCGCGCGCCTCGACCGGTGTGGTGAAGGCCACGAACCACCGGCGTGGCCCGTCGGCGCCGAGCATGTCGGGTGCGAGCTCCACTGCGGCGACGGCGTTGTCGGTGCCGCGTCGCTGGGCCGCAACCTCGGTGCGGAGCCGGTCGAGCCGGTCGCCGACTGCATAGACGAGCCAGGGGCTGTCGGCAGCGGCGAGCGTGTCGTCGAGTGCCCCGACCGCGTCAGCAAGATCGCGCAGCGGCACCTCGAGTGCACGGACGGCATCGATGTCGATTCTGCCGTCGACGGGCGACAGCGACTGGTAGTCGACGATGCGCAGCATGTCGGCGATACGCGCTGCGGCGACGGCACCGTCGTCGGCGACGTCGGCAGCAGCGTTGCGGTGCTGGGCGACGACGGGGACGAAGCGCACCGGCTGCGCCCACGGCCGGCCGAGTTCGGTGCCGGCACGGCGCAGGCTGTTGGCGGCATCGGCGAAGTCGTCGGCAGCACCGAGCAGGTCGCCGCTGCGGAACTTCTCGAGTCCGGCGCGGGCAGCGCGGTTGCCGGCGCGGAGGGGATCCTCGGCGCGCACCGTGGCAGCGACGAGACCGACGAGCGCAACGGTGAGCGCGACGGCGGCACCGCCGAGGATGCGCCACATGGTGAGTCGCTGGCGGTGGGTGTGACGGCGGAACCCGAAGCCGGCGACGCCGAGCACGATGCCGAGGCCGACGAGGCTGGTGAGGCCGAAGGGGTCCCAGGGGCCGATGCCGTCGAGCCGTGCGGCAACGGCGGCGATGGCACCGGCGATGGCGGCGCGTTCGAGCGGCATCGACTCGCGCTGCAGGCCGAGCCATGCGCAGGCGGCGACGACAGCGACGGCGACGGCTGCCAGCCACCACGATGGGGCGACGACGGCGAGCGCAGCGGCTCCGACAGCGGCGGCCCACCACGGCGCTGCAGCTGATGCCCAGACACATGCGGTGACGCCAGCCACGACGAGGAGGACGTCGATGAGCCGGTGGCCGGTGGGGTGCACGGTGCCGAGCGCAGCGACCGCCCCAGCGGCGATGCCGATGCCGAGCACTCCTGCCGCGGCACGGCCCTCGATGGTGATGCGCATCCGCCGCATGGCAGGGTCGACGCTACCCCCTGGCCGCACGTCGACCGGTGGGTTGGTGGGGCCGCAGGTCGACCGGAGGGCGCGGTCTCCGACGACATGACGGGGCGGGGTGGGTACACTTGCCTGACGATTCGGCGGAAGGAGTCGGCAATGCGCAGAGTTCGACGGGCAGGGACTGCACTCGCCCTTGCGGCACTGGCCGCGCTTGGGGCGCTCTCGGCAGCGGCACCGGCATCGGCGGGCACCTATCCGCCGCCGCCCGACGATGTGGTGATCGAGTGGCCCACCAATCCCGACGGTGAAAGCTTCATCGAGCCGGGCGAGGCGTTCACGGTGGTGCTCTGCTGCTTCACGCCCGGATCCGAGGTGTACATCACCATCGACGACGGGACGGGAGCGATCAGCAGCCAGGCACTCGTCACGCTCGGCCCGTTCATCGTCGCCGAGGACGGCACGGTGGCAGTCGACTTCCCGCCGCTGCCGGCCGGCACCTTCGACATGGTGCTGACGGTCGACGGTGTGTCGTTCCGGCTGCCGCTCATCGTCGGTGCAGTGATCCCGGCGGCAGGCTCTGACTCGCTGTCGCTGCTGCGTCCGGCGATCGCACTGGTGCTCACCGGTGCGGTGATCGTGCTGGTGGCGCAGCGCCGCCGCCAGGCGACAGTGGGCGCTGCAACTGCGGGCGATGCGGCGGTCGGTGCCGGCATCGACTGACGGTGGTGCGGCCCCTTGGTCGGGGCAGTCGGCGCGCCATCGCAATGCTGCGTGCAGGTGAGTGCTATTCGGCCTTGCCGATGATGACGAGGATCTCGAACTCGCGGTTGAGCCAGTACGCCGGGGCGTCAGTCTGCGTCGCCACGCCGACCACCTGCTGGGGCGTGTAGTCGACCTCGGCCGCGAGGCGCAGCGCTTCGTCTTCGAAGCCGGGCAGGTAGTAGATGGTCGAGCCGACGATCTCCTGCTTCGCGGCGGTGGCGTACACCTCGGTGTAGCCGAGCGGGCGGATGCGATCGCGGAAGACGCCGGCAACCGACTCGACACCGGTGGCGTTGGCCACGACGACGGCGATGGTGTTCCGCTCGTCGATCACGACGGTGGTGGAGGTGGTGGACGACGTGGTGGTGGTTGCGACGGTGGTGCTCGCGGCGACGGTGGTGCTGGCGGCGACGGTGGTGGAGGTGGTGGCCGCCGACGTCTCGATGGCCGCGATGTAGTCGGATGGCACGAGCCGGTCGGTGGTGATGCGGCCGGGTGGGTCGTCGGGACGACCGGCGATCATGACGCCAGCACCGAGCGCAGCGACAAGGGCCGTGGCGGTGATGAGTCGGGCGAATCGCATTCCATTGCGAACGGTAGTCGTCGGCGGCGTGCGATGCGGCGGTGTGGCGCCTGGCGACGACACCTCGTGCTGCAGTGACACCGAGAATATTTGTTACTGCGGTGAGGCGCCGCAGTGCGGTGGAGCGGTGCGACGCGGCGACGGTGTCGTGGGTCGTGGCCGCTGATCGGGGCCGCTGGTCGAGCTGACGCCCGAGACCTACCGACGGCCGATGCCGATGCGCATCAGCATGCGTCGCAGCAGCGGCGGCTTGTCGCCGAAGTCGAAGGTGATGACAGGCGGCGGTGCAACGGCAGGCTCGGTGCTGGGTGGTGCGTCATCGGGCTCTGGCGCCTCGCCGGTGTCGGGCATGTGGGTGAGCACGATGCCATCGACTGGGGCGTTGACGGAGCGCAGGCGGCCGATCGCGCCCTCGAGCTGTGGCCGTGTGATGCGCCCCGCTCGGGCGACGACGACGACGGTGTCGACGAGTGGCGCAAGTGCCAGTGCGTCGGAGGCCTGCAGCACTGCCGTGGTGTCGATGATGACCGTCTCGTACGACGACCGCAGGCCGGTGATGATGTCGCGGAACCGCTGGCTCGACAGCAGTTCGCCGGGATGCGGCGGCCGGCCGCCGGCGACGAGCAGGTCGAGCGAGAGGCCCTCGGCGGTGGCGACCGACCGCATCGCCCCGGCGAGCGGTGCGCCGAGCACGATGTCGGTGAGTCCTGGCGACGGTGCGTGACCGAAGGTCTGGTGGACGCTCGCGCCGCGCAGGTTGGCGTCGACGAGCGCCACCCGGCGGCCGGCGCGCGCCATGACGACGGCGAGGTTGCTGGCCACCGAGGTTGCACCGTCGCCATCGACGGCGCCGACAACCTGGATGACGGCGATCTCGCGGTCGATGGCGAGCAGTTGCAGGTCGGTGCCGAGTGTGCGGACCGCATGCACCGCCGGCGCCGCCGGCTGGCTGACGGCGATCGGCCGGTGGTCGAGCGGTGCGACGTCGGCGAGCGCTGCCAGCACGGGCACCCGGGTGACGCGGGCGACGTCGTCGGTGTCGTAGACGATGTTGTCGAGTGAGTCGAGCGCCAGTGCGGCGGCGATGCCGATGAGCAGGCCGACGAGAAGGGCGACGATCGCCACCCTGCCGGGGTTCGGTGCGATCGGATCGCGGGGGATGGCTGGTGACTCGACGAGCGAGGCGCCGCCCGTGCGCAGCCCGGCGTCGAGGCGCAGTTGCTCGGCGGCCTGGAGGAGCGCAGCGCGGCGTGCCTCGGCCGCGTCGAGCTCGTTCCCGGGACCGAGTGTGTCGATCAGCGACTCGAGCTCGTCGATCGTGACGGCGAGCCTGTCGACGGCCGACTCGAGTTCGTCGACGGCAAGGTCGCGTCGCAACTCGATGAAGGCCGATGCGTAGGCCTCGGCGACGGCGGCGGCGCTGGCAGGATCGGCGTTGCGGACCGTGAGGCGAATGATGTCGGTGCCCTCGACCGGGTTGGCGTCGACGGGCGGCGGCTGCTCGCGGAGCTGCAGGTCGGCCTGCACGGCCGTGCGGACCGTCGTGCCCTCGATCAACTCGGCCTCGGTGGCGACGAGCCGCTGGGCTGCGTCGGCCGACAGCGGGGCGGCGGCACTGAACACGCTGCCGGTGCTGCGCGGCTGGACGAGTACCTCGGCACTGGCCTCATAGACGGGGGTCTGCGATGACGAGAGGAGGTAGGCCCCGACGACGCAGGCGACGACGGCGGTGAGCACGACCGAGCGACGGCGCCGGATGACCTGCCAGTAGGGACGCCGGATCGCGTCGTCGGAACTCATCGGGGCGAGGCTAGTCGTGATTGCCGTGTGTGCCGTCGTTTCGTGCAGGCGTGCGGGCACCGTGGTGTACGGAGATGGTGGTGTGCTGACGCGGTGGCGACGTGTGCCGGACTGGCAATGGCGGCGGTCGCTGCGGATGCCGGTGGGCGTGGGCAATACTCGCAGCGTGGAGCGTGGACGGGCTGTTCGCCTCGGCGTGCTGGGTGTAGTGCTGGCGGGCACGGTGGGCTCGGTGTGGTGGGTGCCGCGCACGTCGCTCATCGAGCGTGCATGGCTGCCGTTCTGCGTGCTGGCACTCGCGTGGGCCGGATGGTTCCTGCTGCGACGCCACTGGATGGTGACGGTGCTGCTGATGGGTGCGGTGGTGGGCTACGGCGCCTTCGGCCTGTACCAGGCGTACCTCGGCTCGCCGTCGTTCACGCCAGTGTTCACGGCGAGTCCGGTGGACGTGTTCGAGATCGCCGACATGAGCCGGTTCAGGTCGTGCGCCGGCGGCGACTTCTCGGGACGCTCGGCCGACTCGGCGCGCGCCACCGAGACCGATCGCAGCATGCTGCACCAGGTGCTGCTGCGCGACACCTTCGGCAGCGGCCGGCAGGTCGAGGTGTACGCCGTGGCCGATGGCGTGATCACCGAGGCACAGGACTTCCAGTTGCCCACCGACCTGCAGCCGGGCACGGGCTTCACGTACCTCGGCAACTTCGCCTCGGAGATCGAGTTGACGGTGTACCGGTCGGCACCGCTCGGGCAGTGGGTGGTGCAGTACCAGCACGTGTTCCCGACGGTGGGCGAGGGCGATCACGTGAAGGCCGGTGATGTGATCGGCTATGCGCCGCCGAGCGACTGGGTGAACGTGGTGACCGAGAACGGCAACCAGACCGACTTCTCGGCGCGTGGCATCTGGTTCGACGTGGTGGTGGGATGGAAGCCGTACCTGGGGCTGACGGGGCTGCACTATGCGTCGTATGTGCGGTATCTGTCGCCGGAACTGCAGAAGGCGTACTTCGATGCGGGCTACGACCCGACGAAGGTGGCGCTGAGCCGTGACGAACGCGATGCCGCGCCGTGCGGTGGTGTGTTCAACCAGAACCTCGAGGCTGACTACGTCAACGGCGGCGTCGGCCGGTGATTACGCGCTGTAGTCGAGAGCGTCCGAGACCGCAGGGTCCGTAATCGAGGTGATTTCGAGCCGCAGGCTGGTGCTACCAATCGGCCATGTGTACACGACGGTCTCGAA
>JBEGVK010000009.1:0-2808 GCA_041178405.1 Actinomycetota bacterium
ACGAACGCCGTTGCCGGACGGTCGTACACCTCCTGGGGCGTGCCGACCTGCTCGATCCGGCCGGCGTTCACCACCGCCACACGCGTGGCCATGGTCATCGCCTCGACCTGGTCGTGGGTGACGTAGACGAACGTGCTGTCGAGCCGCCGGTGCAGGTCGACCAGCTCGGCACGCGTGTCGCCGCGCAGCTTGGCATCGAGATTGCTGAGCGGTTCGTCCATCAGGAATGCCGCCGGGTCGCGCACGATGGCGCGAGCGAGCGCCACGCGCTGGCGCTGGCCGCCGCTCAGCTGGCCGGGCTTGCGGTGCATCAGCCCGTCGAGGCCGAGCACGGCGGCGGCACGCTCGGCTGCAGCGGCTCGCTCTGCACGGCCAACACCACGAGCTTTGAGCGGGAACTCGATGTTCTTGCGCACCGACTTGTGCGGGTAGAGCGCGTAGCTCTGGAAGACCATCGCGATGTCGCGATCGCTCGGCGCCAGGTCGGTGACGTGTCGGTCGCCGATGAACACCTCGCCCGACGTGGGCACCTCGAGTCCGGCCACGATGCGCAGGATCGTGCTCTTGCCGCACCCTGAGGGGCCGAGCAGCACCATGAAGTCGTGGTGGGCGACATCGAGCGTGACGTCGTCGACAGCCACGACCACGTCGGTTGCGTCTGCATCCGGGCGGCCGCGACGGATGCGTCGACCCGCACCGGCATCGGCACGGCCGAACGTCTTGGTGATCCGCTCGAGCCGCACAGTCGCCACGACGGCACCGTATTCGATCGCCTGTGCCGGGACGCGCCGGCGGTGGGATCAGGCCCTGCGTGCGGTGGGCCGCGATTCCAGCAGCCCGTCGGGCAGTAACTCGCCGGTGACCTCGTCGGTCCAGTAGGTGCCGGCATCGAGTCGCACGAGCGCTGCCTCGACATCGGCGAGGTCGCGCTCGATGGCATCGAGGTCGAGCGGTGCGCTCTCGGGTGCGGTCGCTGTGGGGCCGGCGTCGTTCGGGTCGGTCATGGCCCCCACAGTACCGACCGGCGACGTGAGCCCTCATGGCCGACCCGCCCGGCGGTCGGCGAGTCCGGACCAGTGGGTAGTGTTCTTGCTGTTCCGGCCGGACGTCGGCCGCTCGTCGCGAGGGGGGAACCGTGGCCGATCCGTACAGGGCGAGAGCTCCCTTCGCGCCGTGGGACCGCCGACAGCTGCCGGGGCTGTTCGACGTCGAGGAGAGCGCCCGCCGGATCGGCCACTACAAGTGGGCCGAGATGAAGCTGTTCGAGGCGCTCGGCGGATGGATCGCGACCGTTCCCGAGCTCGATGTGAAGATGCGCCTCGGCACCCACTGCTACCACCACGCATGGCACGCCGAGCTCTGGCACAAGCGGCTTCCAGAACTGCGCGAGATGAACCCCGACCGACTCACCGTGCCGCCCAACGATGCAATGGAGCGGTTCGTCGCCGCCCTACGAGAGCCCGAGGCGCCCGAGCAGACCATCGAGAAGCTCGTTGGTGCGTATCGCGTGTTCATCCCGCACTTCATCGCTGCCTACACATTCCACCGGAACAACACCAGCGAGATCACCGACGCTCCCACCATCCGCTCGATCGGCTTCATGCTGCAGGACGAGTTCGCCGACTGGTGCGACGGCGAGATGCTCATTCAGTCGTTGCTCGAGACACCCGACGATGTGCAGCGCGCAGCAGCGCACCAGTCGCGCCTCGAGCAGTTGCTGGTCGAAGCGGGCGGCATCGCCGGACCAGGCACCATCGGACATCAGTGAACGGAGGACCATCATGAGAAAGTTCTTCCCCGTCGAAGAGCTCGCCCGCGACGAGCGATTCCACCAGATCACCATGCGCCACGCGCAGGCCGATCCGCGCATCGAGCCCGTCGCACGCGAGCGCCGCGAGGGTGCTGCGCCGAGTCGACCGAGCCGCACCAACCGGCTCACTCCCGACCGCCCAGATGCCAGCGAGCGGGCGCGGGCCCTGATGCACGGCATCTTCGTCGGCGAGATCCAGGCACTCGAGGGTGCCGGCCGCACATGCCATGACTTCGAGACCGGCACCGAGGCCCCGTTCGCCCTCAAGCTCGACATGGCACGCCAGGCATGGGATGAGGCGAGGCACGTAGAGATCAGCGTGAAGCTGAGCGACTGGATGGGCAGCGAGATCGGCGAGTTCGCCGAGAACACAGTGCTGTTCGAAGCCGCCTGCAGCAACGACCCGGTGCTGCGCCTCGCTGGCGTCAACCGGGCGCTCGAAGGACTCGCGATCGACGTCTTCACGACGATGAAGGACTTCGGCGCAGTGGCGAGCGATCCGTTCCTCGAGTTCTGCGAAGACTGGATGCTCGCCGACGAGGTCACCCACGTGAAGATGGGCAGCGACTGGCTGCGCCGCATCACAGAGAACGATCCCGAGCGCCGCGCCAAGGCGCTCGAGTTCCAGTCAGTCGTCGACAAGATCTTCAGCTACGGCGGCTTCCGAAGCGACAGCGACGAGTCGGCCATCGGCCTCGCACGCCGCTTCCGCGAACTTGCCGGCTTCTCCGACGACGAGGTCGCCGACATCGCTGCGGTGAGCCTGCAGGCGCTCGAGGAGCGCAAGGCATTCGCCGCAGCAGCGCTCGGCAGCAGCGGCGCCGAGTGACCAGGCTCCACGCAGCCCCCGCTCGTTCTCTCGGCACCGCGAATACCTCCACCGCCATGGCCGCAGCGATCACCGTCTCGCCCGAGACATTCGCCAACGTCGCATTCGACGCCGGCGACATCCGCCGTGTCGCCGCCGACGTGGCAGCACTGATCGGCTTCACTCGGCC
>JBEGVK010000010.1:0-11045 GCA_041178405.1 Actinomycetota bacterium
CGAGTCGCGTCGAGCGACCGCCTGATGAGCGTCGTCTACGACCTGATGAACGAGACGAACTTCGCCGGGCTGGCAGAGCACGAGGAGATGCTCAGCGATGGCGTCCGCGTGCAGGCCTATCACCAGGGCATCCGCAGCAACGTTCGGCAGGGCGACGTCGTCGTCGATCTCGGAACCGGCACAGGGCTGCTCGCCTTCATGGCCAGCCGTGCCGGTGCGAGAAAGGTGTACGCGGTCGAGCACTCCGACTTCATCGAGGTTGCCCGCGAGATCGGCCGTCACAACGGCTTCACCAACATCGAGTTCGTGCAGGCGAACAGCCGCGAGTTCACCCCGCCGGAACCCGTCGACGTGGTCCTCCACGAGCAGATGGGCGACGAACTGTTCAACGAGAACATGGTGGAGAACCTGCTCGACGTGCGCGACCGCTTCCTGCGACCGAACGGCCGAATCCTCCCGTCGAGGTTCCGGCTCTTCATCGAGCCGGTCACCCTTCACGAGTCGATGCGCGTCCGGCGCTTCTGGAATATCGGGCTTCCCGATGCGATCGACCTCGGCCCGATGCGCGAGTCGGCGCTCATCGCCCGCTACGACACCGGCCGCAACGAGCAGATATGGCTGCGTCCGGGCTCGGTGGCAGCCACGATGGCTGCGCCGGCACCCGTCCTCGAGTTCGATCTCGACACGCTTGCTGGCGCCAGCGCTCTGCCGACCGACATCGTCGTCGAGCGGGTCGCCTCGGCCGACATGGTCGTCGACGGCACGTGCATCTGGTTCGAGGCGCAGTTCGACGACACCACCACGCTGTCGACCTCGCCGCTCGGCCCCCTCACGAGCTGGGGCAACCGCCTCTACCGACTCGACCGTCAGTTCGCCAAGGGCGAGCGGCTCCGCATCGACGTGCACCTCGGTCGCCTCACCGACCCCGACAGCTGGCTCATCGTCCACCACTGACCGCCGACGGCGTCACGGCAGCAGTGCTGCCGATGGCCGCACGAGGCACGCCGACCGGCCTACTCGCCTGATCGCCGCTCGACGTAGCCGAATGCCGAGCCGTCGATGGCGATGAAGATCGCCGAGCTGCGCGCCACCACCCTCGATCCATCGCGGAGCTCGCCCGCCATTCGCAGCTTCCGCCCCTCGCGTTCAACGAGCCGGACACGGCACTGCAGTGGCACGCCGATCGGCACGCCGGCCTCATAGCGAACCGTGAGCTCGCCGGTGAATGCCGGCTGGTGCAGGAAGGTCAGCACGAATCCGTAGATGTCGTCGAACAGCGCAGCGACGATGCCGCCGTGACTTCGTCCCGGGGCACCCTCGTGCGCCGAGCGCAGGGTGAGGTCGGCCACCGCCTCTGCGCCGTCTCGCCACACGTGCACGTCGAGACCCCACGGGCTCGACCGGCCCGAGACCGGACGCTCGTCGTAGCTCGTCATCGTCTCGCCGTCAGCCACCTCGGTTCCCCAGTCGCCCTCGCGCCGCACCTGGGCTCGGTCGCGTCGCTCGCCGGTAGTGATCTCCGCCGTCAGAGCATCGAGCGTCGAGGCGAGGCGCTCGATCGCCGACAGCGGCGCATGGTGCCCGACGATGGCGTGGCCGAGATCGCGAATGGCCCTGCCTGCCGCCGCCCTCGCATCGGCGAGGCGATCAGGATGATCGTCCTGGGTGACGTGCGCAAGCGGATCGAGGTGTGCGTGCTGCTCGTCGGCCATGCGGGGCAACCTAACGATGCGGACCGCGGGCTGGCGAACCGGTGGCCGCCCACCGCGACGGCATCCGGCACCGGCCCGAGCCTCACTGAGTCGCAGCCATCGTCCCGTAGTGTCGCCGCATGCGCTACGTGAAGCTCGGTACCACAGGCCTCGACGTGTCGAGGGTGTGCCTCGGCTGCATGAGCTACGGAACCCCCGAGCGCGGCACGCACGCCTGGACGCTGCCCGAGGACCAGAGCCGGCCGTTCATCCAGCAGGCGATCGAGGCCGGCATCAACTTCTTCGACACGGCCAACATGTACTCAGACGGCACCGGCGAGGAGATACTCGGACGAGCGTTGCGCGACTTCGCCCGCCGCGACGAGGTGGTACTGGCCACCAAGGTGTTCTATCCAATGCGCAAGGGACCCAATTCCGGTGGGCTGTCACGCAAGGCGATCATGTACGAGATCGACCAGAGCCTTCGTCGGCTCGCAACCGACTTCGTCGACCTCTACCAGATCCATCGCTGGGATCCTGCCACGCCGATCGAAGAGACCATGGAGGCCCTCCACGACGTCGTCAAGGCGGGCAAGGCACGGCATATCGGCGCCTCGTCGATGTGGGCATGGCAGTTCGCGAAGGCGCAGCATGCTGCCGACACGCATGGGTGGACCCGCTTCGCGACAATGCAGAACCACTACAACCTCATCTACCGCGAGGAGGAACGCGAGATGCTGCCGCTCTGTCTCGACCAGGGCGTGGGAGTGATTCCGTGGAGCCCACTGGCACGCGGCCTCATCACCCGCGACCGCAACGAGGCGACGCCACGACGGGATCTCGACCTCTATGCCGCCACGTTGTACGGCACGGCCGACGACGAGGTGATCCGACGCGTCGGCGAGGTTGCTGACCGGCTCGGTGTGTCACGGGCACAGGTCGGGCTTGCATGGGTGATGCGTCATCCCGCCGTGGCAGCGCCCATCGTCGGTGCCACGAAGCCGCACCATCTCGACGATGCAGTTGCCGCCGTCGAACTCGAGCTCAGCGACGACGACGCCTCGTATCTTGAGGCTCCGTACACCCCGCAGCCCGTCTATGGCCACGACTGACGTGCCGCTGCAGCGTCCGGCTGCCCACTGAGCCCGGCATCGACCTGGCCCACTCCGGTGGCACTGCGGACGAGACCGTCAGCCGCAGTGGTGCCGCCGGCACCCTCGGCATCTGCGTCGTCCTCGCTGAGCCGTCGCCACGCAACGGCGAAGACGAGCACTGCTGCGACAACTGCCCAGACGAATGGCGTGAGCATCAGCCGCACTGCGGAGAGCGCCTCCGGGCCGATCGATGCCTTGCGTTCGGCCCTGCCCACGATGTCGTCCTCGCCGAGGAACCACGGGTCGACGGAGTTCCTGTTGTCGCCCCGCGTGACCCAGCCCGTCGACTCGCTGCCTCCGACGATCCGGTGAATGACGAACGCACCATCGGCGGCACCCACCTCGGCACCGATCGCGCCGTCGGGGATCCGGAAGACAACGAGGTCGCCCACGGCGTAGCGCGTCTGCTCGCGGGCAAAGACGACATCGTCGGTTGACAGTGTGGGCAGCATCGAGGTGCCGCTGACGAACACGATGGTCGACCGTCCGCCGAACGAGGCAGGCCACGCATAGATCACCAGTGCGATCACGAGCAGCAGTGCAGCCGAACCAAGCCCCTGAAGGACCGGGTGCTGACGACGCGTGCGGCTCCCCGCTGCGCGCGTCGCCGCCTTACGCCCCACATTCAAGATGGCAGATGGGTCTTCGCGCATGTGCTGCCTCCGGTTGTCAGAAGTTCGTGATCACGTCGACGTGAAGGCCCGGACGTCGTCGAGGATCTCGTTCCCCGACGACGAGACCCACAGGCCGACGCTGGTCAGCCCAGCGAACATCTGCATCATCAAGGGCGAGAGCAGTGGTGACAGAAGGGTCAGGCCGTTCCTGCGCACCGTGACGGCGTTGCCGACCGCAGTCACCGACAGCACGAACGACGGGAGCGCGGAGGCAACTGTTGCGGTGGCCAGGGTGGTGGTTGTATTGCCGGCCACTGCGTCGAGCGACACCACGTTCGTCGCTGCCGCATTGGCACCGGCGATGTGGGCCACGAGATAGGTGGTCCCTGCGGGATCCGACCAGAGCACGACGCCGAAGTCGAATGCGCTCGTGATGGTGGCTGCCACCTCGACGGTGACATTCGCCATACCGGCAGGGTGGGTGACCATCGACTGTGGTGCCATCGGCGGATCGAGGTACCCGTTGCGCACCGCCCACTTGCCGCGCGCCTGCACCCATGGCGTCCCAGCGAGATTCACGTGCTCGGGCAGCCTGCCATCGACCGCACCGGCGGTGGTGAAGTTGTCCGCCAGCAGCAGTACTGGCGGCGCCGCTGGCACCGGCAGCGAGTCGGCCGACAGTCGGTCGGAGACGACACCCCCGAGCGAGTCCGCTGACGCTGTGCCCGGCTCGGCGCCGAGCAGTGCGACCAGCGCGAACGCCGCCAGCAGACGCCGACAGGCGTTCATCCGGCCCATTGCGGGGGTGTCGTCGTCCGACATGGCGCTGGTCCGATCAGCCGGTGATCACGATGGCGGCGCCCTCGACAGCCTCCGAGGCTGCAGGCGCCGAGAACGTGACGGTCTGGCTGACCGCATTGGTCAGCGTCAGCGGCGTCGACGCCGACAGCGCCGTGCCGTCGGTTCCCGTGAGCTGGACGTTCATCACCTGACCGACGCAGCCGGGATCGATGCTCGAGATCACGGCATTCGCAACGACGAAACGCTGCCCGGTCGGGTCGTAGGTGTTGCCGTAGGCGATGCTGAGTCCGCCGTCGTTGCACGAGTCCAGCAGCGTGTTGTCGGCGCCGAGATTGTCGGCGGTGAGGCCGCCCAGCGTCGCGGCCGAGGCGACGATGATCCCGCCGCCTATCGACAGGGCGAGGCCGCCGGCGATCAGTGTTCGGTGCAGTGGTGTCTTCATGGTGGAACCTCCGATGAGGTGGTTGAGGGATGGCTGCGGAGCGCCAGCCCGGGTATTCCTCCCGGTGCACGAAGGTACGGACCGACTCACGAGGGCACTGGTGCCGCGCGGATGAATCCACCGTGCCATGGCGCCGGCACCCGACGACACGCGGCAGGTACGGGTGTGAGCGCATGCGGCGGCACCGCCGCCGGACGCGTAATCTCCCTCACTCGTGGGCAGCCTTCACCACCCCCTCGAGTGGCTCCGCTGGATCGGGCGCAACTCCAAGCGACTGCTCGTCCTCGTCGCCGGGTTCGCCGTGGTCGGCGCCGGCATCGCAATGCTGGTGCTGCCGGGCCCAGGCATCATCGTCGTGATCCTCGGACTGGCGATCCTTGCCACCGAGTTCGCCTGGGCCGAGCGCGCCCTCGACCGCACCACATCGCGCGCCGCATCGGCTACTTCGAAGGTCACCGCCAGCCGCGCCGGACGACTTGCCCTCGGTGCCTCGGCAGCGAGCATGGTGCTCGGCGGACTGGTCGTCACGATCTTCTACGGCAAGCAGCGGGGTGCCAGCATCGGCATCGTCGTCGCAGGTCTCATTGCGCTCGTCACGCTCGAGCCGCGAGTGCAGCGTTGGATCGACGCGAGGGCGAACGGTGACGAGGCGAACGGCGACGAGACGAGAGCCGACAGCATCGACGCTCTCGACTCAGGCGACGAGTCCGACGGACCTGCGAGCAGTGCGGGGACTGTGCCGGTCGACGATCACTGACCGACGGCTGCGCCACGAAATGCGTCGGCAAGCCCGGTCATGCGCCACGCCGGGCGCTCGGCGGCAGCGGCAACCACCTCAGGGTCGCCCACCAGCAGCAGTGTCGACTTCGTGCGGGTGACTGCCGTATAGAGCAGTTCGCGGCCCACCAATGGTGACGTGAGAGGTGGCAGCACGACCACGACGGTGGGGTACTCGGATCCCTGACTCTTGTGAATGGTCATCGCGTATGCAGTCTCGACCGCTTCGAGCTGCGACGGATCAAGTTCGATGTGCCCGGTCGACGTCGAGAATGCTGCCACGAGGTCGTCCCCGCGTCGCACGACGACGCCGGTGTCGCCGTTTGCCAGGCCAAGCCGCAGGTCGTTGCGCGTGATGAGCAGCGGACGGCCGGCGTACCACGTCGGCAGCGACGCACCGTCCCCCACCCAGCGCTCGCCGAGCGCATTCCAGCCGGCGACACCGAACGGCCCGAGCCGATGCGCGCAGAGGATCCTCGCCCGGGCCGACCAGCGCAGGGCGCCCTCGATGTCGCCGGCCTCTGCGGCATCGCGGATGCGGTGCAGCACCGGCGCCACCACCTGCTCGACGGCCGAAACCGCTACGGGCGACAGAGGCTCGACAGCGTCGACGAAACACGTCGAGGGAACATGCGCAGTGTCGATGTCGAGGGTCGCCGCTGCGCAGTCGGCGATGGTGGCTCCCGAGCCTGCAATGGCTGTCGACCGCGCAACGGCACCATTCCCGCTGCGCACGGCGTCGGCGAGCACGGCGATCGGCGAGTCGATGGCGAAGCGGTGTCCGCGCAGCAGGCGGACGACGTGGCCGTCGAGGGGTGTCGCCCTGCCGGCGGCCGGCGGCTCGAGGCCTACCGTCGCAATGTCGGCAAGTACGGCACCGCGCTCGACGCTCTCGAGCTGGTCGGGATCACCAAGCAGCACGAGGCGGGTCTCAGGCCGCAGTGCCTCGCACAGCCGCGCCAGCAGCGGTGCATCGACCATCGACGTCTCGTCGATGACCACGATGTCGAACGGCAGCGGAGTCGATGCGTCGTGCCGGAAGCGCTGCGACGAATCGCCACGGGGTCCAAGGAGCCGGTGGATCGTGGTGGGCACGAGCGCTGCCAGCGAGGCGCGGACCTCGTCAGGCAGCGGACTGGGGAGCGCACCTCCCGATGAGTCGCGCCCTGACGACAAGGCCGACGCGATCGACTCCCTCAGCCTCGCCTTGGCCTTTCCGGTGGGCGCCGCAAGTGCGATGCGCGGCTCGGCGGACGTTGCCCGTCCGTGCTCGACGAGCACCGCCAGCAGCCTGGCGACCGAGTAGGTCTTGCCGGTACCCGGTCCGCCGACGATCACGGTGAGGCGCTGGCGAAGCGCCACCTCGGCGGCGGACCGCTGGAGGTTCTCGATCGCTGCCTGCTCGCCGGTAGACGGGTCGGTGACCGCCATCGTTGACGGCAGCAACTCGTCGAGCAGCGTCGCTGCGGTGGGCGCGAGGTCGAGTGGGTCGGCCACGGCTCGACCCACGAGCGACGCGGCAATGATGCCCTCGTCGATCCAGTCTCGCTCGAGGTAGAGGCGATCGCCGCACAGCACGAGCGGATGCAGGCCGGGTACTGGCACTGCATCGTGTGCAGTTGCAGTTCTCACCACGTCTGATGCCGTCGCCAGCGAGGAACGCCAGGCGGCGGGTTCCGGCCACGGCAATCCCGCCACACTGTCCACGTCTGAGGCAATCACGTCGTCGCTGGCATCGATGCGGTCGCGGTCGTCGCTGTCGCCATCGCGCAGCGACTCGTCGATGAGCTGGCCCACTGCCGGGATCTCTGCGCACGAATGGCCGTGCAGCGACGCCCACGCCGCTGCTGCGACCCCGAGCACCACATCGTCGTTGCAGCCGGCGATCCGCCGCACGAGTGCTGCAAGATGCACTTCGGCGGGCCCGAATGCACCTGCCGCGACGAATGGCGACAGAACAGCCACCTCCGGCGGCACGAAGGCATCCACCGCTGCCGTCCGCCCTGGGCGGTGTCGCGACGTGCTCATCACGTGGTCCCCCCGGCGAAGAGCTCGTCAAGGGCGAGGATCGACGCGACCGGGGGCGTCCATGCAAAGACGCCATAGACCCCCTCGGCAACCACCGGCGTCGCCGGGCCCACCATGCCGCGGACGTAGAGATAGGCGATGCCGCCCAGGTGCAGCGACGGGTCGTATCCGGCGAGTCGGCTGCGCAGGAAGCGGTGCACGGCCACCGTGTAGAGCAGTCCCTGCAGCACGTAGTCGCTTGCCGCCATCGCCGCCGGCAGCAGCGCCGGATGGTATGCGGCGAGTGGGTTCGGGTCGTCTCGCCGGTGTAGGCGGTTCGTCTTGTAGTCGACAACGAGGTGGCGCGTCACGCCGTCTACGTCAACGCGCAGCACGGCATCGATCGAGCCGCGCAGGTATCCGCCGAAGTCGAGAGCGAATCTCCCTGCGGCCAACGACTCCGCGTAGACACGCTGAGGGTCGCCCTCTGGGAGGGTGTCGAGCAATACCTCGCCGATACGCCGCGCCGGGATGCTGGCGGTGCCGCCGCACAGGGCCAGTTCGAAGTCGAGCTCGGCGAGACGGTCACTGACCGCGATGTCGGCGAGCGAGCGTCCGCCGGCGATGGCACCGAGCGGCGTGCGGATCGCCGCCGCAAGCCCGGACTCCAGTGCCCCGCGGTCGAGTGCCATGCGATCGCGCCCCAGCGCTCGGTTGATCTCAGCCCGGAGGTGGGGCTCGAGTGGCTGAGTGGTGGGATCGACTCGTTCGAGCACGTCGTGAACGAGCGTGCCAAACCGCGTGCCGGCCACCGTGTCGGCGAGCGGCATCCCGACTGACGCCACGACAGCAGGCGTACCGGCGACGAGCGGCGGCACCTCACCAGTGGGTGCCGGCTCGACGGGCTCATCGGTGCCACCGGCGATGGCCGCGTCGGCGTGCGAGGGCGCTGTCCCGTGATACTCGTTCGAGGAGTGGATGGCGCTGAACGACCATCTGCCCCACCACCGACGGTGCGGGGCGCACGATCCCGGGTCGGCAACGGCCAGCGCAGGTGCTGCCGCCGTCGTGTCGCCGTGCGGCGTCCACACGACCGGTGCGGTAGCCGGCGGACATGCAGCGACGCTGATGGCGCCGTCACTGCGCTGCTGCAGCACGTCGAGGTGCGCTGCGGCGTCGACATCGGTCACGGCGGCGCTCGGCACGACGGACTTCACCCCGCCCCTCGGACCGCTCGTGAGACTGGCAACCGTCTGCTTTGGCAGACCAGACGCATCGCGGTCGAAGAGCATCAGGTTGAGCGCCGACTTCGCCGAGTTCGATGTCTGTGCCACCCACACCACAGTGCGGTGCTCGGCCCTCGTGAGCGCGACGTACATGAGGCGAAGCTGGTCACCCTGCCGGCCGACCTCTTCGAAGTGCTTGCGCGAATTCAGCCTCGATTCGTCATCGGGACCATCCCACTTGTACGAGGATGCGACATCGATGACGCGTCGTCCCGACGACTCGTTGTAGATGCGAGCGCCGCGGGCCGACGTAGAGGTCCACGAGAACGGCAGCAGCACCACCGGATACTCAAGCCCCTTGCTGCCATGGATGGTCGACACCTGCACCGCCTTGGCGTCGCTGTCGATGCGGCGCATCTGCGTCTCGTCGTCGCCCATCGACTCGACGGCAGCAACGAACGCGTCGAGGTGCCGGCGTGCTGTCGACGCATCGAGCCGGCCACCGTCGGCGGCCGTGGCGAGCAGTTCGGCGATGTGGTCGAGGTCGGTGAGCACTCGCTCTCCGTCTGCCTGGCGCAGCAGATGCCCTACCACGCCGCTCGACGCGCGTACCTCGTCGAACCACGCCAGGAACGGCTGGCCCGCCATCCGCTGCGCCCACTCAGCACACTGCCGCTGGAGTGCGCTCGTTGCTGCATCGGTGTCGGCGCCATCCGCAGACGATGTGGCGCCCGGGGTCGCAGGGTCGATCGCCGACGGCTCGCAGTGGAAGAAGATCCCGAGTGCCGCCGCCCTGACGGTCGGGGCGTGCGACGGACGCTCGAGTGCTGCCAGCAGCAGACGCCATTCATGGGCCGCCGGCGTGTCGAAGACGCTGCCGGTTCGGGCGCGCACAGCGGGTATACGTGCAGCGGCGAGCGCGCGCACAACCTCGTCGGCGTTGCTGTGCGACGGTACGAGCACGGCGATGTCGCCTGGTGACAGTGCCGACTCGTTCGCCTCACCGGGATGGCGTCGGTGGTTGTCGAGCATGTCGACGACCACTGCGACCAGGTCGGCCAGGATCGCCCGGCGGGCAAGCGGCGCCGCCACCTGGCTGCCGGAGTTCGTTGCGATCGACGGATCGAAGCGCAGGTGCCTGATCCAGAGCGGCGGGCCACCCGACAGGGCACGGGTTGGCGCATGGCTCGCCGCAGTCACGGCCTCGGCCATGATCGCGCTCGTGCCGAGCGGCACGCCCTCGACCAGCAGGTTGGTGGCCCTCACGAGGTCTGCGTCGCTGCGGTAGTTGGTGCGCAGGCTCCGCCTCGTGCCGGTGGCCGTGGCGGCGAGGTACGCGTGGACGTCGGCGCCGCGGAACCGGTAGATCGCCTGCTTCGGGTCGCCGACCGTGACGAGGTCTCCAGTGAAGGCAGCCTCGAAGATCGCCCACTGCAGCGGGTCGGTGTCCTGGAACTCGTCGACGAGCACCAGGCGGTATCGCTCGCGAAGAGCAGTGGCAACAGCTGCTGCCTGCGGTCCCGAGGTGAGGGCTCGGTGCAGCGTCACCACCAGGTCGTCGTATCCCAGCTCGCGGCGGGCACGGCGGCGGTGCTGCACCTGCGTGACCGCCTCATCGACCAGCTGTACCCACGAGACAATCCGACGTGCCTCGTCAGTGGGATTCAGCGTCGTGAACTGCGCCTCGGATGGCAGCACGGTGATGAGCGGATTGCCAAGCCGGGCCGACACCACATCGACGAGACGGGCGAACACCGTCGAGGGTTCGACACGCGAGGACTTCGACTCCTTCCAGCTGAGGGCATCAGACTTCTGCCAGAGCTCGCGGACGAGCAGATCGCGGCAGACCTCGTCGACGATCTCTGCCGTCGAGTCGGCAAGCTCGCTGTCGAGCAGTGACCCCGATCGGAGACCGAGCTGGCTGAGCGCCTGCTGGCAGAAGCCGTGGATGGTGGAGATCGTCGCCTCGTCGAAGTTGGCGATCGCAGCCTCGAGCCGCTCACGACGCTCGGTTCGCAGATCGAGATCGGCGGCGAACACTGTTGAGAGCCAGTCGGACTCTGCTGGTGGTACACCGGCATCGAGCACGGCCCGGGCCTCGAGGAGCCCGCGGCGCATCCGGTCGCGGAGTTCTGCTGCTGCTGCTCGCGTGTAGGTGACGACCAGGATGTCGGCAGGGGTGAGCGGCCCCTCGACCAGGTGGCGCACGACGAACGCCGTGAGCGAATAGGTCTTCCCGGTGCCCGCACTCGCCTCGACGACGAGGCGGCCCGACGGCAGCGGATCAGTGAGCCGCAGTTCAGCGACGGGAGACACCGGTGCCGACCCTGTCG
>JBEGVK010000011.1:0-3604 GCA_041178405.1 Actinomycetota bacterium
CATCTTAGACAGATTCGCCTTTCAAGGTCAAGAGATCGCAGATCGCACAGATCTGTGAGATAACATCTGAAGAATGCGTGAAGGGGCTTCACGCAATATAACACAGGGATACCGGACACACAACCCATGAACTCAAAGCACGCTGGCCCGCTCGACGTCCTCCTGCGGCTCACCGACATCAAGGACCTTGCCGGGGTACAGGGGGCGGCCGTCGTGGCCAACTGGCGGGCCCGATTCCCGTCCTTCCCCGAGCCACGGGTGGGCGGACCGCAACCGCTGTTCGCCCTCGACGAGGTGCTGCGCTGGCTACGCCTCGACGGCCCACGGGGCCGGGAAATCGCCGATCCCAAGCCGCTGTGGCTGTGGAAACTGCTCGTCGACGCCTATGTCCGTCAGATGTCGGCCGACGTCCGAACGGCGCTGGTCGCCCTGGTGGCGATCTCACGGCTGGCCGGCGACACCGACGAGTGGCGCCGGGCGGTCGAGGGCGATGACGACCTTGCGGCGCTGCGACTCGCCGCCCGCCACGCCGATCGGGAGGCTGCGCTGCGCACCACCGACCGAGACACGCGCTGGGCGCACTCGCTGGGCGACCGGCTTCGTCCGTCGTCGGCCAACGCCGCCGCCCTCTGCCAGCTCGCCGGCGCCCTTGACGGCCTGCGCCAGCACCCTGTCGACGACGTGCTCGAGCCGGTGCTCGAGCTCGAGCCGGGCACGAAGCGGCGAAGGCCCCAGCGCACCCAGCCAGTCCTCGCCCGCCTCATGGCGGCCATGGCGGGCGTGCAGCCCGACGACATGGTGCTCGACCCGGCGGCAGGCGAGGGCGACGTGCTGCTCGCCGCCCACCGCGCAAGTGGTCGCGGGCCCCAGTCGGCGACCGTGACCGGGCAGGACATCAGTGCCGATGCCTCGTTCATCGCCGCTGTCCGTCTCGTGCTCGACCACGCGCACGGCGGTATCGCCGAGGCGGGCGACTCGATACGCGACGAGCGCCTCGCCGACCGGCGGTTCTCGGTAGTGCTGCTCGATCCGCCCGTGGCCGAGCGTCCGTCGTCGGATCGCGATGCCTACTCGCTGCCACGCTGGATCGATCACGCCATCGAGCGCACCCGTCCGGGTGGAAGGACAGTCGTGGTCGTGCCACTCCACGAGATGGTGCCGGTGCGCGCCGTGCGCCGCCGGCCCGATTCGAAACTGCAGGGCATGCTGCTGAACTGGTGGTCGCAGCGAACGCTCGAGTCGGTGGTCGTGGTGCCGAGGGGACTCCGGGGCGACGTGGTCGGCCCGCTTGCCATCGTGGCGATGCGCAACGAGCAGCCGCCCGCCGGCGCGGCGGGAGCCGAGGTGCCGGTGCTGGCAGTGCGGGCTCGGGCACGCGAACTCGCCGACGGACCGATCGACAGCATCGTGGCGGCGCTCGAGACCGGCGGTGCCGACCAACTGCGGCGTTTCCACCACCGCGATGTCGACCATGAGGTGGTGGCCGTCGGCGACCTGTTCGACACGCTCGAGGCGATGACCGAGGGGGTCGAGCGGGCATCGGTGCCGCCGCGCTCGCCGCGGGCCGCCGCACCGCCGGACCTCGAGCAGCTGGCGACCTGGCAGTTCGCCAGCCGCAATGCCCGCCTCGCCGCACAGCTCGAACCGCTGATGCGGACCGCTGATCTGGTCGATTCTGAGTCGAATGCGCGACGGGTGGATCTCGGCATGGCGCCGCACGACGCTGCGGCCCTGCTCGAGGTGGTCGATCACGCGAAACGGCTCGAGGAGATCGCGTCGCAACTTCGCCAGATGGAGCGGCTCGTCATGCGCCTGATGGGCGCCGATGACGACGCCGAGGTGAGGTCGGGGCTTGCAGTGCTGGGCGAGATCGTTGCCCGCACCGGACGGCTTGCCGACCCGTGGGCCGACTCGACGCCCGGACAGCGGCCACGACAACGCCGATAGGCCGCTGCCGCCCATGTGAGGCGACAGCGGCCGTGTCCGCGTCAGGGTGCAGCGCCGGGTGCGCTGCTCAGAGTGCGGCGCCGAGCGGTGCCAGCAGCGGCCGGTAGCGGGCCGCGGCGCGTGCGACGTCGAGCACGGTGGCGCACAGGCCCTCGAGTTCGGTGCAGCGCACATCGTGGGCGGCGCGCACGACGCCGTCATCGACCCACACCCGGATGCCGGTGGCGGCACCGTTGATGGCATTCAGCTCGGCGAGCAGGTCGGGTGTGTGCCCGACATTGCGCACGATCGCAGCCGTCACGCGGGCAACGTCGGGCCGGCCGCTGTGGAGGACGACATCGACGCCGACGCCGTCGACCCTGACCCGCCAGCGGCGGTCGTCGTTCGACTCGATGTCGAGGTCGCCCATCAGCAGCGCCCTGGTGACGGGCATGCCCCACCGCTCGAGCAGCGGATCGGTGATCCACAGCCACATCTCGGCGTCGGCAGCCGACATGTGCAGCACCCGACGGCGCTCGCCGCCGTCGATGACATCGCGCACGGCAATCGTCATCGACGAGCCCGACTCCTCGGGCCACATGCTCACGAGGCTGGCCCACTGGCCCACCATGCCGTGGTTGATGGCCACGGTGACGGCCTCGCCGGTGACGGGGGCCTGCAGGCGGTACGTCGATGCGCCGCGAACCCAGTCGGTCCAGTCGACGTGCAGGGCCACGGCCCCGTCGGCTAACTGCAGCCACATCGGCGGCGCCGGTGCCTCGACGTCGTCGCCGCCCCGCGGCATGAACCGGGCCGCGTACATGGTGGCGCCGAACGCCTCGCGGTCGACCTCGGCCGAGGCGATGTCGACGACATGCCAGTCGTCGGGCATCTCGTCGGCGGGGTGCACCATGTCGATCACCGCCGAGCGTCCCTCTGCCTCGGCGATCACCGACGTGCCGGCAATCGACAGGGTGACGTCGTCGGGGCACGACTGGGCGAAGTGCAGCAGCCGCGGGCTGAGCGGCAGCCACTGCCCGCACATCGACTCGTCGTGGTCGGCGCGCACGGTGAGCACGAACCGACCCTGGGCATTCTCGAGGATCCAGCGCCGCTGGTGGCGGCTGATGTGCAGCCAGAGGCATTCGCCGAGCACTTCGCGACCCGATGCGGTGCGGTCGATGCAGACCAGCTGGTCGGTCTCGGCGTCGGTGAGGGTGAACAGCACCTGTGCGTCGGGGTTGGTCACGCCGGCACCTCGATGTGCAGGCCGTTGCCTGCCGGACGCGGGTTGACCGGGCCAGCCGGAGGGTCGACGTCGAACAGGGTGGGGCCGGAGGGTGCGCTCGGCGACAGTGATACCGCTGCCCGGCTGACGTCCTCGAACTGCCGCGTCAGGTGGAGGAACTGCCGCCAGGTGAGCGACACCGTGACGTCGCCGGTGGCCTCGTCGACCGCAAGGTCGTCGGCAGAGACTGCAAAGCCGGCATCGGCACACGACCTGGTGAACATCCGCACCTGCGGTTCGATCACCTCGGCGCGCCGCATGGCGGCCTCGAGTGCCGCCGTGATCTCGGCCACCATCTCGGGTGAGGCCGTCGGGTCGGTGGGGGTGTTGTCGGTTGCGTCGGACATGGTGGGTGCGGGCTCCTCGCTGGTGTGGTGGCTGGTGTGGTGG
>JBEGVK010000012.1:0-4432 GCA_041178405.1 Actinomycetota bacterium
CCGGCACCGGGTTCGCTGGCATCACACGGCATGCCGGACTGGGCGGGCGACGAGACTGCGGTCGACGCTGAGGAGCAAGCGGGATCCGATGGGGTTGCGGCCGACGAGGCGGCTGGGGTTCGCGAGATCGCCATTCCGGTCGGCCACGTGGGTGTCGTCGCTGTCGACCAGGAGACCGGCGACATGCTGGCGCCATTCCGGGAGGAGGAACTCCCCACCGGCAAGGCGTTCTTCGGACGGACGACGATCATCATCACCGATGATGAGGGTCCCGACATCGGCTATCTCGACGACGAGATCGCTGCGCCTGACATCGAGCCCGACGTCAGCCCGGAGGTGCCAGAACTCGATCCGAACACGATCTACATCGGCGACAAGGACGAGGGGCTTGGAACCGCTGAGCGTGCACCGACTCGAACTTCTCGGGGCGGGTCGATCGATCCACGGGTGCGTGCGCGCAGGTCCGCTGTGCGACGCCAGGCGCAGAGCCGTCGGCTTGTCGTGGTCGGGGCGGTCGTCGGGCTCTTGGTGATGCTGCTGATAGCTGTCGGCGTCGTTGCCTCTCCGATGTTCGGCGTGACGGACGTGCGAGTCAACGGGGCGGTCTACACCGATGCCGACGCACTCGATGCCGTCATCGCAGGTCTCGAGGGCGAGCCGGTGCTGCTCGTCGACACCGGAGAGCTCGAGGCGGAACTCGCCGCCCTGCCGTGGGTCGAGCGTGTGCGTGTCGACTCGCAGTTCCCGCACACCGTGGTGATCGACATACGCGAGCGGCGGGCACTTGCGACTTTTCGGGGAGGTGACGGGCGCTGGCGGGTGATCGATGTCCAGGGCCGGGTCCTCGACGTGCTCGACGGCCAGCCCGTGGCGTACATGCCGATCACCGGCAGCCATCCCGACACCTCCCGTGGCCAGTACGCCGGCACGCCCTATGCCGCTGCGGCGACCTTGGTGCAGGTGCTGCCGGCGGAAGTGCGGGCCATCACCCAGTCGGTCGGACTCGATGCCGTCACCGGCACGCTGACGATGGAACTCGTCGGCGGGGTGGCGGTGCGGCTCGGTTCGGCTGACGACCTCGACGACAAGCTGGCGCGGCTGCTGAGCCAGGTGCGGGGCGGTCTGTCGGGGGTCGTGGCGCTCGACGTCTCGACGGCTCAGATCGGCGTCGTGCGGGGCTGAACCGTCCCCCAGCGTTCGTCGCCCAGAGCGCCCGGCAGAGGTATACCCGATTCCGGGTGCCGTCCGTGGGTAGTCTTGTCTGCACAACGACCGCGGGAGGCCGCGGCCAGGACGAACTACTCCCGAGTACCCATCGCCCGACCCTACGGAGGTTCACCTGATGGCCGGCGCTCCACAGAATTATCTCGCCGTCATCAAGGTGATCGGTGTCGGCGGCGGCGGCGTGAACGCCGTGAACCGAATGATCGACGCTGGCCTGAAGGGCGTCGAGTTCGTTGCGGTCAACACCGACGCGCAGGCGCTGCTCATGAGCGACGCCGACGTCAAGCTCGACATCGGCCGTGAACTCACGCGGGGCCTCGGTGCCGGCAGCGACCCAGAGGTGGGCCGCAATGCCGCCGAGGCGCACCGCGACGAGATCGAGGAGATGGTGAAGGGTGCCGACATGGTCTTCATCACCGCTGGCGAGGGCGGCGGCACCGGCACCGGTGCGGCGCCGGTCATCGCCGAGATTGCCCGTGGGATGGGTGCGCTGACGATCGGCGTGGTCACCCGTCCGTTCTCCTTCGAGGGCCGCCGTCGCGCCGTGCAGGCAGATGCGGGCGTCCAGCGGCTCAAAGAGAAGGTCGACACGCTCATCGTCATTCCGAACGACCGGCTCCTCACGGTCGCCAACGAAAAGACAAGCGTGCTCAACGCTTTCAAGATGGCCGACGAGATCCTCCTGCAGGGCGTCGCTGGCATCACCGGCCTCATCACCACGCCGGGCCTCATCAACACCGACTTTGCCGACGTGAAGATGATTCTGTCGAGCGCCGGCTCGGCGCTCATGGGCATCGGACAGGCCAGCGGCGAGAACCGAGCGGTGGTGGCAGCGAAGAATGCCATCAACAGCCCGCTGCTCGAGGCAGCCATCGACGGCGCCAGGGGCATCGTGTTGAACATCACCGGCCCCAGCAGCATGGGCCTGTTCGAGATGCATGCCGCCGCAGAGATCATCCATGGCGTCGCGCACCAGGACGCCAACATCATCTTCGGCACCGTGATCGACGACGAGCTCGGCGACGAGGTGAAGGTCACGGTCATTGCCGCAGGATTCGATCGCTGGGACAGTGCCGGTTCACCCTCGACGCCGCCGCGTGCTCCGCTGAAGGCCGTCGCTCCCGAGCCCGCCAGAACCACCTCGTCGGCGCTCAAGGACCTGTTCGCCAGCGACGACAACGAGTCGCTTGACGGCGACGACGACTTCGACGTGCCGTCGTTCCTGAAGTGATGGCCACCGACGTCGCGGCGTCGGGAATCACCCACTGAGCGCCGTGCAGATCGACACCCTGCCGCCCGGTACGGGCGACGCCGACCTCGATGCCTACGTGGCGGAGCGCCTTGCCGAGATCCGGGCACGCATCGCCGGCGCCGGCGGCACCGACGTCAGCGTGCTGGCCGTGACGAAGACCTGGCCGATCGATCGCTGCTTCGCAGCGTTCCGAGCCGGGTGCCCTGCGGTCGGCGAGAACTATGCGCAGGAGGTCGTCTCGAAGTTCGAGGGTGTCGAGCGGCCCTTCGGCGTCCGCTTCATCGGCCAGTTGCAGTCGAACAAGGTGCGAATGCTCGTGCCGTACATCGATGTGTACGAATCGGTCGACCGCCCGTCGTTGGTGGACGAACTGGCTCGCAGGGCCCCGGGCGCAGCCATCCTCGTGCAGGTGGCGGCTGGCGACGACACCGCTGTCGGCGCCGAGGCCAAGGGTGGGTGCCGGCTCGCTGCGGCTCCGGCACTCGTCGAGCGAGCCGCGAAGGCTGGACTGCACGTACGCGGCCTGATGACTGTCGGACCGACCCACGGCGGACCGGAAGCAGCCCGTCATGGATTCCGCGCCGTCCGCTCCCTGGTCGATCGGCTCGGCCTGGTGGAGTGCTCGATGGGCATGACGGGTGATCTCGAGGTGGCGGTGCAGGAAGGTGCTACTGAGGTCCGAATCGGCAGCGCCCTGTTCGGCGACCGTCCGCGCCCCGGCGGGGCTGTGCGGTAATCTCGCTAAGGAGGACGGCGAATGTCGATGTGGAAGAGGGCGATGGACTATCTGGGCCTTGGCCCCGAGAGCGCCTACGACGACTACGACGAGTACGACGAGTACGACGAGTACGAGGAGCCTGAGCGCCCCTCCCGCCCGTCCCGTACCGGGTCCGACTACGCCGGGCGTGGCGCCGAACCGCATCAGCCCCGCGGCAGGGGAGGGGCACCGGGTGGCTACCCCTCAGACCCGTCCAGCCGGGGCATTCCACGCGCCCAGGTGCAGGACGGTGAGGTGGTGGTGCGCAGGGCGCACGCCTCCGGATCCGATAGCCAGGTGCAGCCGCGTCCGAGCAATCCGCGGCCGCCGCTCGCTGCGGTGCCGTCAGGGGGCACCGAGCCCCACACGGTGAGCCCGAGGCGCTTCGACTCGGCGCAGGAGATCGCGGATCGCTTCAAGAAGGGCTATCCCGTCATCATGAACCTCGAGGCAGCCGATCGCGAGGTCTCGCGGCGTCTCATCGACTTCGCCAGCGGACTCTGCTACGGACTCGGCGGCACGATGGAGAAGGTCGCCACCGGGGTCTACCTGCTGAAGCCGGCGGCACGCACCGCCTACGGCGACGCCTGAGCCGGACTGGCGGCGCTCGTGCCGCCGACGGCTGATGGGCCACTGCCCTAACATCGCACCATGGATCTGACCCCCCAGGCCATCCGCGCCACCTCGTTCAGGCGGGTGAAGCGCGGCTATGACCCCGAGGAGGTCGAGGCCTTCAGGACGACGGTGGCAGACCACGTCGAGCATGTCCAGGGCCAGGCCGAGACGATGGAGTCGAGGGCGCGGGCGGCCGTGGCCAAGCTCCAGGAGCTCGTCGATCAGCAGTCGCGAACTGCACGCGAGACAGAGTCCGACGACGTCGGGCCGCTTGACGCGCCAGATGGTGACGCGTCCGGCGAGCAGCCCGAGGTCATCAGCCGCACGCTGCTCGTGGCCCAGCGGACCGCCGAGTCGATGGTGGCAGAGGCGCGCGAGGAGGCAGCGCGGCTGCTCGAGTCGGCGCGGACAATGGCAGCGCGGACGATCGACGACGCCCGCCATGAGGCCCGGCGGGCGTCGGAGGACGAGCGGGTCCGCGCCGAGAACGAAGTGCACGCGCTGCTTGCCCGTCGCGATTTCCTGCTGGGCGACGTCGAGCAACTCGAAGAGTTCCTCGACAGCCAGCGCGAGCGCCTGCGCGC
>JBEGVK010000013.1:0-7174 GCA_041178405.1 Actinomycetota bacterium
GCATTCGACGCAATCGGGCGGCGCGTCACCGGTGTGACCACGCACGGTGGCCATGTCCTCGACATGCCCCTGATGAGCGAGATCCTGCCCGGCCTGTGGATGGGCGGCTGCGAGGACGGCGTGACCCTGCCGGGAGTCTTCGACTTCGTTCTCTCGATGTACCCGTGGGAGAAGTACGAACTGCACGAGGACGTCCTCCAGCGACTCGAGATCGCGATGTACGACCAGCGCGGCAAGGTCGACGACGACCTGGTGTTCGACGCGGCGACGCTCGTCAACGAGTGGCGCAAGCAGGGCACCGTGCTCGTGCACTGCCAGGCGGGCCTCAACCGGTCGGGCCTCGTCACGGCGACGGCCCTGGTGCTCGACGGCTGGGACCCGGCCGCAGCGATTGCCCACCTGCGCGACCGGCGCGGCCCGGCGGTGTTGTGCAACCCCGACTTCGAGGCGTGGGTGCTGGCGCAGTCGGGCAGTCGTTCGGCGGCCTGACCGGCCGGCCGCCGCAGCGTCGTTCGGCGCCCGGCGGCCACTCTGCGTGGGGGCTATGATCCGGGACATGCAGATGACGCACGTCCCCCGCCGCCGTGTCCTTGCCCCACTTCTCGCAGCCCTCGCGCTGGTCGGTCTGGTGGCGGTGCCCGCCGAGGCCCGCCAGCAGACCGAGCACGAGCGCATCGTTGCGTTCTGGACCCACGAGCGTGTTGCCAAGGCAGTGCCGCGCGACTTCGTGCTGGATCCGGCCAGCGGCCGCATCTCGCCGGCTCGGCGCCCCGGCGGTGGTGGTGGCGGCGCCGTCACAGGTGCCAGCTGGACCAAGGGGGGAGAAGTGCTGACGGCGAGCGGCAAGGTGCTGTTCTCGCTCGGGTCGTCGTACTACGTGTGCTCGGCGGCAGTGGTCGACGACAACAAGAACGACCGCTCGATCATCCTCACCGCTGCGCATTGCGTCTTCGATCCGTCGACGGGCTTCGCCTCGAACTGGATCTTCATTCCCGAGTACGACACGGCACCCGTTCGGCTGTCGGGCTCGTTCTGCGCCAGCACTGTCCACGGCTGCTGGTCGGCCTCGTCGATCATCGTGTCCGACCAATTCGCGTCAGAGCCCGGCTTCACCACGACGGCAGTGCAGCACGACTACGCGTTCGTAGTGGTCGGCGCTGGCGGCAAGTCGAACTCGCAGCTCGACGGAGTGGTCGGGTCGTTCCCGATCTCGTTCTCAGGTGTCTCGGCCAGCACCGACGCCTACCTCTTCGGCTACCCCGCAGCGGGCAAGTACAAGGGCACCGACCTGGTGTACTCGCGCGGCCCAATCGGGTTCGACACCTACACGTCCAACACCACGTACCGGGTCACCTCGAACATGACAGGCGGCAGTTCTGGTGGGCCGTGGTTCTCGTCGTTCAACGAGTCGACTGGCACCGGCACGCTGATGTCGGTGAACAGCTACGGGTACACCGGCATCACGGCGATGTTCGGACCGATCCTGAACAGCGAGACCTCGGGCATGTTCAGCGAAGCGCTCACCGCCAGCGGCAACGTCCGCTTCTAGCGGACAGGTGGCAGGTCAGAGCTCGAAGCCGCCCGAGCCCTCTACGTCCTGCTCGAGCTGGTCGATGAGGGCGTCGACGTCGGCGTCCTCGCCGCCGATCAGCCACACGGTGAGGCCGTCCTCGTCATCCGATGCGTCGTCGTCGATCCATGGCAGCATGGCCTCGACCGTGTAGCGGTCGACGGTGATCGCCGGGTCGTCGTCGTCGACGGGTGCCACGACGACGAGCTCGACCTCGGCATCGGGTGGCTGGTCGCTCAGCATGTCGAGCAGCTCGCGGACTTTCATTTGGCGTGCACCTCCGTCAGTTGCCGAGCCACTGCTCGGCTCGCTCGAGCAGGAACAGGCTGACATCGCGGCACTTGTCGAGGGTGTCGCAGAAAGCCTTCTCGTCGCCCTGGTACACGTCGGCCAGGTCGATGCTGAGCCGTGCCACGAGCGAGAGGCTCCGCTCGGGTGCGTCAGTCACATTGGCGAACGAGTCGATGGCCGAGACCTCGACGGGCAGATCGACACCGCCGATGCCGGCCAGTTCGGCGGCGAGCACGAGCAGGTTCGGTGGCTCGGGCAGCGGGGGCAGCGTCCAGGTGAAGCTGAGCGGGAATGAGAATCCGGCGGGCGGATCGTCGATGTCGTCGTCTCGCTTGACGACTTCGTCCTCGAATGCGAGGAGCGCCCGAGGATCGACCTCGAGCGCGAGGTGCAGGTCGATCGGCCCGCTGCACGCCTCGGAGGGATGGAGGTCGACCTCCCACGACTGGCGGAGCGAATATGTCTCGACGAAATGGCGTTCGTCATGCACGTGGAAGCCGTGGTCGACCGCGTGCGCCTTCAGGTCGCTGACGAAACCGGCCACGTCGATCGCTGCCAATTGGACTCCTCTTGCCTGCTGTCGCGCTGTGTGCGGGCCGGCGTGGCTGGATCCGGCTACGGGGACCGCCGACCACGGCGTCCGATGCGGACGACACTACCGTGCCGGTCGTGGCTGACGACGTCCTCGCCCTCCTGCATTCGATCGCCGACGAATGCGGGGATGCCTTCCGCCAGACTGCCGACCGCGGTCCGTCAGGCGTGCGCGATGGTCAGTATGCGTTCGACCTCACCGCCGACGGTGCTGCGATGGCCATGATCCGCAGAGCTGGCCTGAGCGCGCTCACCGAGGAGTTCGGCTACGAGCGGGGCCGGTCGGAGCGGTGCATCGTGGTCGACCCGATCGACGGCAGCACGAACGCCAGTCGCGGCATTCCGTGGTTCGCGACGGCGGCCTGCGCGGTGGACGACGGCGTCGTCACTGCGGCGGTGGTGGCCAACCACTCGTCGGGCACCCGCTGGTGGGCTGTTCGCGGCTCGGGAGCGTTTGCAGACGGGGTCCGCATAGTTCCATCGGGATGCGACCGCATTGCTGACGCGATCGTGGCGCTGAACGGGCTCCCCGGCAGAACGCCAGCGTGGCGGCAGAC
The DNA here is from genome assembly GCA_041178405.1 of Actinomycetota bacterium. Taxonomy (GTDB): domain Bacteria; phylum Actinomycetota; class Acidimicrobiia; order Acidimicrobiales; family Ilumatobacteraceae; genus UBA668. The sequence goes on from JBEGVK010000013.1 coordinate 3,010, forward strand.
GCGGATTCTCGGCGCCGCCGCCCTCGACCTGTGCATGGTCGCTGCCGGTTCGCTCGACGGCTATCTCGACTGCGCCGTGGAAGCGCACGGCGTGTGGGACTACCTGGCATCGTCGCTCATCTGCGCGGAAGCCGGTGCCGTGGTGGTGGACGCCCTCGGGCGCGACCTCGTCGTGCTCGACCCTGCAGCACGGCGCACGCCCGTGGCCGCCTCGACGGCTCGGCTGGCGGCCGAACTCGTCGAGCACCGACGCAGGTACGCTGGCGGCCTCCCGGGCGCATAGCTCAGTTGGCAGAGCACTGCCCTTACAAGGCATAGGTCGGGGGTTCGAGTCCCTCTGCGCCCACGGTGTGCGGCAGCGGTCGGCGGGCGTGCGGTAGCGCCCCATGGCCGCCTGCAGGTGGTCGCCGACGGCACCTCCGAGTCACGGCGCTCGGAGTTCAGCGGGCCACGCGAGAAGATTTGGACATGAAGCCCCCGCAATTGGGCTAGCGTGCGCGTCAGCGCCCCACTCGGCGGCGCGGAAGTGGAGACAAGGCAATGATCGGCACCGTGAAGTTCTTCAATGCCCAAAAGGGGTATGGCTTCATCTCGCGGGAGGGTGGCTCCGACGTGTTCGTCCACTTCTCGAACATCGACGTGCCCGGGTACAAGTCGCTCGAAGAGGGCCAGCAGGTCGAATTCGAGATTGGCCAGGGTCGCAAGGGTGACGAGGCGCTGAAGGTGCGTCCAGTCTGACGCCCCTCGCAGGCTCAGGTGCCTGCGAGCTGCGCCACCACCGGCGCAAACGACTCGACGTCGGCTCCGCCGACGATCACGTACGAGAATCCCCAACGCTCGCGGCGTTCGACGAGCCGGTCGACGATGTCGGCGACCGAGCCGATGAGCGCGAACGGCGACTGCTCCACCATCGACGTGTCGACCCGGAGCATCGTTGCCATGCCCTCGCGGGCTGCGGCACCGTCGTCGGTGACATTCACGAGGAACGCCCGGATGTTCATCTCGATCTCGTCGAGCCGCGCCCCGGCGGCCTCGCGCACGATTGCGACCTTCTCGTCGACTGACTCAGCGGTCATGCCGGCGATGGCCTCCGGGCCGATCCTGCCGGCGTGCATGCTGGGATTGATGCCGACGATGTCGGCCTCACGGGCAGCGACTCGCAGCATCCTCGGCCCGCCGCCGCCGATCAGCACCGGCGGCCTCTGCTGCACGGGCTTCGGGAGTCCGTCGTAGCCGCTGATCGTGTAGTGCATCCCCTCGAAGCTGAATGCCCCCGGCGCCATCGCCCTGCGGATGACGTGCAGGCCCTCGACGAAGCGGTCGATGCGCACTCCGGGCCGGTCGTAGGGGATGCCCGACTGCTCGTAGTCGCTGATCATCCAGCCTGCGCCGACGCCGATCTCGAGCCGGCCGCCCGAGAGCACGTCGATCGTGGCGAGCTCCTTGGCGAGCACGACCGGGTGCTTGTAGTCGTTGTCGAACACCAGTGCCCCGACGCGCAGCGTCGTGGTGGCATCAGCGGCGGCCATGAGCGCCGGCACGGGAGCGAGCTGGTCGCCGAAGTGGTCGGGCATCGTGAGGCAGCTGTAGCCGTAGTGCTCGGCACGGCGGGCGAGGTCGGCCCAGGCGGCTCCAGTGGGCGCGCCGTCGGCCTGGATGCCGAAGCGGAAGGGTCGCAGGCGGGTCATGTCGGCACGGTACACGGGCGGTCGGGTGACGTCCCGACCGACGGTCGGCGCAGTAGTTTCGGCACACCGTGAACCGTCTCGCCTGGCCCCTCCGCCTCGTCGCTGCGCTGGCCGCCGGGGCGCTGCTGATCACCGGCGTGGTGATGGCCGTGGCGCCCCGGGTGTGGCAGCTGGCGAATGCCCACGAGGAACTCCCTGTCGAACTGCCCGAGTTCCAGCCGCTCTCGCAGCGGACGCTCGTGTTCGACGCCGCCGGCTCGGTGATCGCCGTGTTCCAGCGGGAGAACCAGCAGCCGGTGCGGCTCGAGGACGTGCCCGAGCCGGTGATCGCCGCACTGCTGGCCGTCGAGGACAACGAGTACTTCTTCCACAAGGGCGTCAACGTGCGCGGCCTGTTCCGGGCGCTGCTGTCGAACTTCTCCAGCAACTCGCCACGCCAGGGCGCCAGCACCATCACCCAGCAGGTGGTGAAGAACGAGTTCCTTGCCGGCATTCCCCGCGACGGCCGCTACAAGCTGCTGCAGGTGCACTACGCCCTGATGCTCGAGCGTGAGATGAGCAAGGCCGACATCCTCGAGCGCTACCTGAACACCGTCTACTTCGGCAACAACGCCTACGGGCTGGCGGCTGCCGCCGAGGTGTACTTCGGCAAGAAGGTGCCCCAGCTGTCGATGATCGAAGGGGCGTTCCTCGCCGGCCTCGTGCGGTCGCCCTCGGGATACGACCCGATCGACAACCCCGAGCCGTCCAGGCGACGATTCGCACAGGTCACCGACCGCCTCGCCGACGTCGGACTGCTGTCGCCGTACACGGCAACGGCGCTGGCGGCCACGTGGGAGCTTCCGTTCAAGGTTCGCACGCTGCCGAGGGTGGAGACCAAGCCCACCTACTTCACCAACGCAGTGCGCGAGTACCTGCTGACGAAGTCGAACATCCTCGGTGCCACCGAGCAGGAGCGGGCGAACCTGCTGTACCGCGGCGGACTGTCGATCCACACCACGCTGAACTCGGCCATGCAGCGGGCAGGCGAGACCGCCCGCGACATCCTGCCCGACTCGTCGGTGGGATTCGACGCTGCCCTCGTGGCAGTCGACAACGCGACGGGCGCCGTGCGGGCGATGGTGGGCGGCAAGGGACTGCGACCCGACGTGCCGGGCGGCGAGGTGAACATGGCACTGGTGCCGCGCCAGACCGGGTCGAGCATCAAGACCTTCATCCTCGCTGCCGCCTACCAGGCGGGCGTGCAGACCAACGACGTGATCAACGGCTTCAAGCCGTGCACGGTGCCTGACTACAAGGACAACCAGTGGACCACGAAGACCGTCGATTCGGGATTCGGTGAGGTCGGGCCCTTCCTCGGACCGAACACGTGGTCGTCGACCGACTGCGGCTTCATCCGCCTCAGCTACGCCGTCGGCCTGCACCGCGTGGTCGACATGACGTACCGGCTGGCGCGTTCGGCCTACTTCTACCAGGGGCAGCCCGCCGACGAGCACGAGCCGTTCCTTCCGCTGCCGCTCACTGCCACCGGCAACAACGCCCTCTCGGCGTTCGACATGGCCACGGGCTTCCAGACCGTCGCCAACCAGGGCCTGCACCACGAGCCGTACTACGTCGAGCGCATCGAGCGTGGCGACGGGTCGCGGCTGTACACGCACGAGGTGACCGGCACACAGGTTCTCGATCCCGGCGTGGCGAACGCGACCATTGCCTCGCTGAAGGGTGTCCTTCGATCCGGCACCGGGGCGCGCAACCTGCGTAACTTCCCGCGAACGGCATCGGGCAAGACGGGCACGCAGTACGAGAACACCAACGCCTGGTTCGTCGGCGGCACGCCGCAGCTGTCGACGGCAGTGTGGGTGGGCGACCCGAACGGCTACACGCCGATGAACCGCATCCCCGAGTTCGAGGCCGAGATGGGCCGCAACGGCAAGGTGCAGGGCGCCGACTACCCGGCGCGCATCTGGGGAGCGTTCATGGAGGCAGCGCTGGCCGACCAGCCCGACCTCGACTGGCCCCGCCCGCCGGGCCTCGCCCGCGAGGCGGCCCGCATCTACGTGCCGGGCGAGGAGTGCGTTGCCGCGCTTGTGAGCGGCTCGCTGCCGCTGCAGCCCGGGCAGACCATTCCTCCGACGCTGGCAACGTCGCCGCCGACGCTGCCGCCGAACACGACCACCACGACCACCACGGTCGTCGATCCGGGACAGGGCGGGGGAGGAGGCGGGCCGCCGGCCGGATCCACCACCTCGGTGCCGATGACGCTGGCGCCCACCACCACGTCACCTCGACCGGTGGTGGTGACGGTGGAGCCCGAGACGACCGTGCCGCTCGACGTCGTGGATCCCCGCGCTCCAGTACCCTCGGTGGCGACCGATGCCCTGGTGTACCTGTGCGAGCAGCCACCGAACTACATCGACTTCCTCGACCTCGACGTCACGACTGATCCGTGACCTCGCTGTCGGGCAAATCGGCGGGCA
>JBEGVK010000014.1:0-6055 GCA_041178405.1 Actinomycetota bacterium
GACCGGAGTGGATCGGCGATGCCTTCAGGCTGGCGCGCAGCATCGATCCCACTGCCGAGCTGTGGATCAACGAGTACGGCACCGACTGGGTGCCGGGAAAGCACGAGGCCCTTGTCGCACTCGTCGGCGGGCTGCTGTCGACGGGAGTGCCGATCGACGGAGTGGGCATCCAGATGCACCGACTGCCGGGCGCGCCGCTGGATCAGGCGGCGTTCGAGCAGCAGTTGCGCGACTTCACGGCGCTCGGACTCGAGGTTGCCGTGACAGAACTCGACGTGCCGGTCGATCCGACAGATCCGGGCGCGTTGGCATGGCAGGCCGGCGAATTTCGGAAGGTGGTCGCTGCGTGCCTGGCAGTGCGCGGTTGCACTGAGGTGACCGTGTGGGGGCTCACCGACGCTGACACCTGGCTCGATGGGCTGGGACTCTTTCCCACCCCTACTCGGCCGTTGCTCTTCGACGGGGCCTACCAGCCCAAGCCCGCCTACGTGGCAGTGCGCGACGAGATGGCGGCAACGCTCGTTCGGCGGTCGCTGCCGGTGACAGGTGGCGATGCACCGGTCGTCGTGGCGCTCGCGCTGCTGGTGCTCGTCGTAGGCACTGCGCTTCGAGTGGCAGCGCATCGCATCCCGCCGATGAGGTCGTCGAGGAATCGCGCGAGCAGGCCGTAGGTCGATTCGGTGCTGCGCTCGCAGCTCTCACTGGGAGCGCGATGCGCGGTGGGCAGTCAGTGCAGGTCGGGGCGGCTGCGCGCCGCCGGCATCCAACGCGGTCCTGCGGTGGCATCGATTCGGGCGACGAACGCGCCGTGGTGCGGCTCGATTGCGTCGCAGAATGCGATGGTCGACTGGTGGCCGACGGCCTGCCAGGCGGGTGCAGTGAGCTCGTCGGTCCGCCGCTCGAGCTCGAGCCGGAAGCGTCGGCCGGTGTCGTTCACTGAGTTGCCGGTTGCGAGCCCCTTGTCTCGAAGCCGCGACCAGCCGCGCTCGATCGCCGCGTCGTCGTTGCCCCGGCTGCGGGCGATCCACTCCTCGCTGCCGTACTCGTCGACGTCGACCATCACCGAGTGGAGGAGGCCTACCTCGACATCGTCGAGGTCGGCAGCGGCGCACAGCGCCCAGTGGTTGTCGCCTCGAAGCTCGCGCAGGCAGTTGGCTGCCCGCCATGCCGAGAGCGCCGAGTCGGCCGACGCGGGCCGTGGTTCGGCGCGGTGGGCGGCGAACATCGGCCGGGCGCCGTGGTGCACGGCGTCGACGCCGCGCCACAGATCCGCGCCGAGCGGGGCGAGCTGTGTGCACAGTCCGGGCGCAATCGAATCGAGGCCGCGCTCGACAGCGGCGTCGCGCACGGCTGCGATCGCATCGGGCGTGGTCGATGCCCGGTAGAGCGACATCAGCAGCTCGACGACTGCGGGATTGATGGAATACGTCGCGGCGGCTGCGGCGGCGGGTGCGATGCCGCCGAGAGGGGCGAGCCGCCATGCCACCACCCATCCGGCGCCGTTGGGAACGCCGAGCGCCGCGTACGCGGCGATGGCCTCGGGGTCCCACATCAGCCAGCCGACGAGGTCGTGGCCGGCACGCCCGGCGCGTGCGGTGAGGTGTGTCCAGTCGGTCACTCCGGGGACGCTACCCGGACGGCGTCGACCAGCGGAGCGGTTTGTAAGGTATCCCTAACAGCCGTTAGGGTGGCCTTCGTGATGGTGAGGTCACTCCGGTTCCGCGACACGTCCAGCCGCCGTCGGATCGCAGCGCTCGTCGTGGCGTCCGTTGCCGCTGCAGCGCTCGCAGCGTGTGGCGGGTCGGGCGAGGGCGACGGCAGCCGACAGGTCGTCACCGTCTACACCGGCCGCCACTACGGCATCGAGGCGGTCTTCGAGCAGTTCACTGCCGAGACCGGCATTGAGGTGCGCTTCACGACCGGCTCCGACCCCGAGCTGCGCGAGCGCCTGATCGCCGAGGGCGACAACACGCCAGCCGATCTCGTGATCGCCGCCGATGCCGCCAACATCGACCTTGCAGCGGCGGCTGGCGTGCTCGCCAGCGTCGACAGTGCGGTCCTCGCCGACGCGATTCCCGAGGAACTCCGCTCGGCCGACGGCACATGGTTTGCGCTGAGCCGCCGGCTGCGCGTGATCATGTACTCGACCGAGCGCGTGGACGCACCGCCGTCGGACTATGCCGACCTCGGCGACCCGGCGTGGAAGGGGCGCCTGTGCCTGCGGCCCAGCACGCATCCGTACACCCAGTCACTCGTTGCCGGCCTGATCAACAACCTCGGCACAGAGGCCGCTGCCGGCATCGTGCAGTCGTGGGTGGCCAACGACCCGCTGTACGTGAACTCCGACACCGACATCGTGAAGGCGATCGCCGCAGGCGACTGCGACGTGGCGCTGGCGAACAGCTACTACCTCGCCCGGCTGCTCGGCGAGGATCCGGCGCTCGCTGTCGCGCTGCGGTGGCCCGATCAGACCGGTGCCGGTGCGCACCTCAACGTGAGCGCTGCGGGTGTCACGGCAGCGGCTCCCAACCGCGAGGCGGCACTCCGACTGCTCGAGTGGCTCGCCACCTCGGGGCAGAAGGCGTTCAGTGACGCCAACAACGAGTTCCCGGCCGACCCCTCCATCGAGCCGGCCGCCGTGCTCGTCGCCTTCGGGTCGTTCACTGCCGACACTGCGTCCGTGCGCGAGCTCGGCCGGCTGAACCCAGAGGCCGTGGCGCTGCTGTCGGCGGCCGGGTACGAGTAAGTGACGACGGCCGCCGCGGTCATGTCGCGTCGGCGGGGATCGCTGCTCGGGTGGGCGGCGATCCTGGTCGTGGTCGCCCTCGCCGGTGCACCGGTGCTGGTGCTCGCATCGTCGGTGCTGGATCCATCGACCGGGATCTGGGCCGAGCTGTGGCAGACCCGGCTGCCGGGAATGATCTCCGAGACAGCACTGCTGCTCGCGGCAGTGGTCACGGGCACCGTGCTGCTCGGCACCTCGCTGGCGTGGCTGGTGAGCGCCTACTCGTTCGCCGGACGCCGCGTCATCGGCTGGGCGCTCGTGGCACCGCTGGCGATTCCCGGCTACGTGGGCGGGTTCGCATGGCTCGACACCCTGTCCGGTGTCGTCGGGGCTCGCGGCGTGCGCTCGCTGTGGCTGTGCGCAGCGGTGCTGGTGCTGACGCTCTATCCATACGTGTACCTGTTCGCTCGTGCGGCCTTCGCCGATCTCGGCGCGTCGACGGTGGCCGCAGCACGGGGCCTCGGCACCGGTCCAGTCGGTGTGTTCCTGCGAATCGCAGTGCCGGCATGCCGTCCTGCGATCGCAGCTGGCGCCGCACTCGTGGCGATGGAAGTACTCACCGACATCGGCACAGTGCGACTCTTCAATGTCAGCACGCTCGCTGACGGGGTGATGCGGGTGTGGTTCGGCACCGGCGAGCGAGAGGCGGCGACCGAGCTGGCGACAGCCCTCACGGGAGTCGCGGTGCTCGTCATCGCCGTCGAGCGCCTCACCCGAGGCGGTGCGCGCCACGCGCGCAGGCAGGCGGGTGCGGCGATGGCGCCGCAACAGCTCGGCCGTGCCGGCGCCGCGGCGGCACTGGCGACGTGCGCGGCGATCGTCGTGGTGGCGGTGGTGGTACCGGTGGCGCGACTCGTGGCGTGGGCTGTCGAGACGACGCGCAGCGGGCCGGTGGCGACGGTCGCCGGCGGCGTCGGCCACCATGCCGGCAGCACGCTGCTGCTGGCGTCGACCGCCGCCGTGGTGTGCATCGGTCTCGGCACGCTGCTGGCACTCGCCGTGGCGCACCGAGGGCGTTCGGCACGCGCCGTGGGCCGACTCGCAACACTCGGCTACGCGATGCCGGGCCCGGTCGTCGCCGTCGGCGTCGTCGTCACGCTCGCCGCAGTCGACAGGTGGCGGTGGCTCCCTGCTGGCGTCGTGCTCGTGGGCTCGCTCGCCGGCCTCGTGTTCGCGCTCGCTGTGCGCTTCCTCGCCGTCGGGTACCAGGGGGCTGAGGCGAGCCTCGACAGGGTGCCGCCCAGCATGGTCGACAGCGCGCGGGTGCTCGGCTCGGGTTCGACACGGGTCGCCCTCGCGGTCGAATTGCCGGCGATCCGCTTCGGCCTGCTCGCCGCATCGGCACTGCTGTTCGTCGACATGGTGAAGGAACTGCCGATCACGCTGCTGCTGCGACCCTTTGGCATCGACACGCTCTCTGTCTGGGTGTGGCAGGCGACGTCGGAGAGCCTGTGGGCGCAGGCAGCCGTGCCGTCGCTGGTGATCGTTGCGATCGGGATGGCCGCAGTGGGCCTGCTGCTGGTCGCGCTCGAACGTGGCGCAGAGGTGGTGTCGTGAGCGGCGAGCACGGCGAGGGCATCGTGAAGGGGCCCGCGCTCGAGGCCCGTGGCCTGCGCTGCAGCCTCGGCGGGCGAACCGTGCTGGACGGCGTCGACGTCGAGGTGCCGGCCGGGGCGCTGCTGGCGCTCGTCGGGCCGAGTGGCTGCGGCAAGTCGACGCTGCTGCGGGCACTGGCCGGCCTCGCGTCGCTCGATGCGGGCCGCGTGCAGATCGGCGGCCGCGATGTCACCGATCTCGTGGCCGAGCGACGCCGGGTAGGCCTCGTCTTCCAGGACAACGCCCTGTTCGGTCACCTGCGCGTCGATCGGAACGTGGCGTTCGGGCTGCGTCACCTGCCGCGAGCCGAGCGCGCCGCACTGGTGGCGGAGATGCTCGAACTGGTGGGTCTCGGCCGGCTGGCGCGTCGGTACCCGCATCAGCTGTCTGGTGGCGAGCAGCAGCGCGTCGCCCTCGCTCGCGCCCTGGCACCGTCACCCGAGGTGGTGCTGCTCGATGAGCCATTCGGCGCCCTCGACGAGTCGCTCCGCGAGGACCTCGGCTGGGAGGTCAAGTCGATTCTCGAGCGTCGGCGCACCGCAGCCGTGCTCGTGACCCATGACCGCCACGAGGCCCTCACGCTCGGCGACCGGGTGGCGGTGATGGAGGTGGGGCGTATCGTTCAGCACGGCACGGCCCGCGACGTGTACCGGGCTCCGGCCAGCCGCTTCGTCGCCGGCTTCATCGCGGTGGCGTCGTATCTTCGAGCAGCCGACGGCAGCGAGGTGCTCGTGCGTCCGCACCAACTGCGTGTGGTGGAGGGCGGCCCGCATTCCGTGGAGCGCGTCGAGTTCCTCGGCCCGACGCACCGCTACACGATCAGGACATCGGCCGGCGACGCGCTGGTTGCCGACCTCGGCCCCGACGCTCCGCTTGCCGTGGGCGCTCGCTGCGATGTCGAGGTGCTGGCACGCTGACCCGCCGCGCGTTCGGTCAGGCTGTGCTGCCGGGTGTTGCCGCTCGGGCGGGCAGGAAGCGAAGGGCGAGCATCGAGCCGATGAACGCAGTGGCCGACACGACGAGGCATGCCGTGCCGAAGCCGTGCATGAACGACTGGCTCACTGCGTCGACCACCTGCGGTTGCACGATCGCGGGACTGCGCTCGGCAACGGCGAATGCTGCCCCGACCGAGTCCTGCGCCTGCTCGAACACGCCGTCGGGCAGCGCGTCCACGAGCCCGGGTATCTGGCTGAATGCGTCGGTGATCCTCGGCGAGTAGAGGCTGACGAAGACCGATCCGGTGATGGCCACGCCGAGTGTGCCGCCGAGCTCGCGGGAGATGTCGTTGACAGCCGATGCGACACCAGCGCGCTCGCGCGGCACCGACCCCATCACCGCCTCGGTGCTCGGCGACGTGACCAGCGAGAGGCCATTCGCAATGAACAGCATCGAGATGACGATCGGACCCCAGTAGGCGGTGCCGGCGTCGATGCGGCTGACGATGAGAAAGCCGATCGACATGTTGAGGAGTCCCGCTGCCACGACACGGGTCGTGCCCCATCGCAGCGCCGCACGCGCAGCGAGGGGAGCGGTCACGCCAGCACCGACGGCGAAGGGCAGCGTGCGCAGGCCGGACTCGAGCGGGTCGTAGCCGCGGACGAACTGGAAGTACTGCGTGACGAGGAAGGTGAACCCGAAGAGGCTGAGGAACGCGATGCCGATCGAGCCGGTCGC
>JBEGVK010000015.1:0-10762 GCA_041178405.1 Actinomycetota bacterium
GAGCGCGCCGGGATACGGCTTCCCTGCGCGTCGAGTCGGTCTGGCCGTCAGGCCCAGTAGCCCGATACGTCAACGATGACGTGGGTGAACTGGTTCGAGTAGAGGCACCAGCGTCCCGACGAGTCGTCGGCCCCTGCCACCATCGTCGCTGCGTTCACGCCGCTCGTATACCGCACCATCGACACCGACGGCACGGGCGACAGGCATGGATGCACGGTGATGAATCCCGATGACGACGACTGCGTCGACGTCACATTGGCCAGCACGGCGCGCACGGTTGCCGCTGCGGGCAGCACATCTGATGGAGCCAGCGTGACGGCGCGGTTGGAACCAGCAGCGAGTCCGCCGGTCAGCCCAGTACCGCTGCGCGTGTCGACGGCACGATAGGGCGCCACGGCGACGTACGACGTCGTCGCCGCCGACCCGAACCAGCCGCTCATGTCGAGCGTGATGTGCATTGCTGACGAGACGAAGATGCAGACCTCACCAGTGGCATTGAGCGCCACCTGCAGGTGATTCGTGATGTTGATGCCTGCTGTTGCGTTGAGCGAGCTCGCTGCGGGCCGCGTGGCCGTGCACGGGAACACCGTCGCGAAGCCATTGGCCGAGGCATCGCTGGAGTGCAGGGTGAAGGCGCCGGCTACTGCGCCTGTGGGCGCGCCGCCTGTTCGCACTGCCTTCACGCGCAGTGTCGTTCCCTGTGCGACCTTCGCGCCATTTCGAGAGTCGAACAGCCGCAGCGTGGTGATCGGCTGGTACTTCGACCCCGACGTCGGCGAGTAGTGACCGAAGAGGTCGACCACGAGTTCCATCGACTGCGTCGCATAGATGCACACAGTCCCGTCGGCACCGAGTCGGACGACGGCTGTCGAGGCCACGATCCGGCCCTCCACTGCCTGAAGGTTCGAGATCGAAGGGCGCGGCGTGCCGCACGCATAGACGGTGACTGGGGCGCTGGTCGCCGGCCGCACCGCGGTGACGTTCAGCACCACCGACGTTGCGTCGGCCGGAAGGTTCGGATCGACCACGAGCGTGCAGCCGGCGCCGAGCGGATCGGACGCCGTGCCGGTGCCATTGCGCGTGTCGATGAGCCGTACCGGTGTCGCCGGCTGGAACAGCGCCGGCGCCGCAGGGCCGAGCGCCGCACCCACCGGTGGCGCCACACGAGCGCCGCACGGATCGGGGGTGTTCGGATCGACGATGCGGAAGCGGCTTGACTTAAGTCCCCAGTGCGACCGGAACGAGTCGCCCGACGTCACCGCATAGCCGACTGAGCCGTCGACGCGGACGCCGTCGATGCGCACTGCTGTCACCCACCCGTTGAACGGATCACTCGCCGGCCCGGTGTTCGTCGTAACGACGACGCCCGTCACCTCAGTGAAGCCATATCGGTCGCCGATCGCCGACAGGCTCAGCGAAGCCGACCATCGGTAGTTCGGGTTCAGCGACGTGTCGTCGCCAGTGTCGGCAACCGCCGGGTACACCTGCGAGGACCCGAATCCCGGCCGCGTGTAGCCACCGTTCGAGGCCGAGAAGTACGTGGGCGCGACCGCGCCGGTTGACAGCAGTCGCACGCCGCCTGCTGTCGCGACCACGGCTGCGTCGACTGCGACATGCTCGACAGCCGTGAACGTGGTGCCGAGGGCCGCAGTGCGGGTAGCGGCACCCATGTACGCCTGACACGTCGTCGAGTCGCATGTCTTGGCGTATGTCGAGTGGTTCGATGCCAGCGCATAACTGCGCACCGCCACCGCCTGCGCCTTCAGCGCCTCGATACCTCGGTCGTACTGGGTGTTGTCGGGATTCGGCCCGGCATAGGCCCACCCCGGCGACATCTCCTTGGCGACGACTGACCGTGCATAGTGCTCGAGGCGGACGACGTTCACCGTGCGGTTGGCGCTGTTGACGTCGTTCACGGCGCGGATCGAGCCGCGGTACGACCGAACCGTCCCGCCAGGCTCGCACACGGCCGCAAGCTGCGCATACGTGGTGGTGGCCGCGTACGGGTCCACCTGCGTGCGCACCTCGACACTCGTCGCCTTCGACGAGGTGATGAGCGTCCAGCCGTTCGCCACCGGGTCGCCCGTGGATGCCGGGCACACCTCAGCATCGGTTCGGGCCCAGACGGCGTACACCGGCGGCGTGCCGAGCGCCGAGACCTCGCGTACGAGCACCGACTTCCACGGCCCGCCGGCGACACCGTCGACCACGAGCCTGCCGTCTCGGCTCACCACTGCCGTCTGCGAATTGTCGAGTCGCTGCAGTCGCACGGTGATCGCCGAGTCGAGCGGCACCGTACCCGCCGTCGTGCCGCCGTAGTAGTGGCCGAGGATCTGCGCTGCCGTCCACGCCTCGTCGACCGCATAGCCGTACGCGCCCCACTGGCTGAGGCCGACCCCATGGCCGAAGCCGCCTCCCTCCAGGTCAAGCGTGGTGGCCTGGGTCGTGACGGCGAGAGCCGCAGGCGCGAACGGCACCACGGGAAGCAGCAGGGACAACGCCACGGTACGCGCGACTGTTCGCGCGGCGAGCGATGGCCGACGGGGGGACGTCCGGTCCATCCCCATAGTCTGGCGGCTAACCTCGCCCGCTTGGTGGCACCGCCCGACGAATCGAAGCCCGACGGGCGCCGCACCCCCCTGCCAGAGGGCACCGTGCCGGTGGCGATCGGCCTGTTCATTGCCGGCGTCGCCAGTTACCTGTTCTTGAAGGTCGGCAAGATCGCCCTCGGCAGCGACGAGGCCCTGCAGCCGATCACCAGCCTCTGGGTCGCCACCTTCGCCCTTGCACCCGGCGTCTTCTTGCCCATCGAGCAGGAGCTCACCCGGGCCCTCGCCCATCGCAGGGCAACCGGCATCGGCGGACGCCCGGTGCTGCGGCGAGTCATCACGCTCGGCGCCGTGATGGCCGCAGTTGTCGCCGTCGGGATCGTCGCCGTCTCCCAGCCGATCGCCCGCAGTTTCTTCAATGACGACTGGGTGCTGGTGGTTGCCCTCATCATCGCCTTCGTCAGCTATACGCCCGCCCACATCGCCCGGGGCATCGCCAGCGGCCACGGTCGCTTCCGCGCCTACTCGATCGTGATGTCGAGCGACGGTGTCGTTCGCATCGTGCTGTGCGCTGCGCTGGCCGTGGCAGGCGTCGACGCCGTCGGCCCATACGGCCTCGCCATCGCCTTCGCTCCCCTTCCGGGCGTGCTCTGGGTTGCCGCCACCGGCCAGTTGCGTACCGACGACGGTCCGCCGGCCGAGTGGAGCGAGGTCACCCAGAACCTCGGCTGGCTGCTGGCGGGCTCGATCTGCGCCGCAGGACTCGTCAACGCCGGACCACTCGCTGTCACCGTGCTCGCCAGCGAGGGTCAGGAGGCCAGCGTCACCAGGTTCACCTACGGCGTGCTGCTGGCACGTGTGCCGCTCTTCATGTTCCAGGCCGTGCAGGCTGCGCTGCTGCCACGCCTGTCGGGCCTCGCAGCGCGCAACGAGATCACCGAGTTCCGTGAGGGGCTGGCCCGGCTCCTGAAGGTAGTGCTCGCTGTCGCCGTCGTCGGCACGGTCGGGGCCTACCTGCTCGGCCCCTTCGTCATCGAGAAGTTCTACGACTCGCAACTCGACGGCCGAACCCTGGCGCTGCTGGCTCTGTCGAGTGCTATCTACATGCTGGCGCTGGCGCTGGCGCAGGCGGTGATCGCCCTCCGAGGACATGCGCTCGTGGCGATGGGATGGGCTGGCGCCGGACTCACGTTCGTGCTGGTGGTGTCGCTCAACAGCGGAGCAGAGCTGTTCACGCGGGTGGAGATCGCCCTCATCAGTTCGTCATGCGTAGCACTGCTCCTGTTCGCCGCGGCGCTCCGACTACGGCTACGCGCCGGTGCGACAGCCACCGGCTCGTCGGTGGTCGAGGCGATCACCGACGTGCCGTTCGAGAACTGAGCCGTCAGCGCGGCAGTTTCGCTGCCTCGACGGCGAGGTCGTGCTGCACCATCATCGTGATGAGCGACGCGAAGTCGACCTCGGGCTTCCAGCCGAGTTTCTCGCGGGCCTTGGACGAGTCGCCGATCAGCAGGTCGACCTCGGCCGGGCGGAAGAACTTCGGGTCCTGGCGCACGTAGGGCGCCCAGTCGTCGATGCCGATCTCGCGGAAGGCGCGGTCGAGAAGGTCGCGGATGCTGTGCGTCTCGCCGGTGGCGATGACGTAATCGTCGGGTGCATCCTGCTGCAGCATCAGCCACATGGCGCGCACATAGTCGCCGGCATAGCCCCAGTCGCGGCGCGGCTCGAGATCGCCCATCACGATCTCCTTCTGCAGGCCGAGCTTGATGCGCGCCACCGAGTTGGTCACCTTGCGCGTGACGAACTCGAGGCCGCGACGTGGGCCCTCGTGGTTGAACAGGATCCCGCTGCACGCATAGAGGTCGTAGCTCTCGCGATAGTTCACGACGATGTCGTGGCCGAACACCTTCGCGCAGCCGTACGGCGATCGGGGATGGAACGGCGTGCGCTCGGTCTGGGGCGTCTCGCGCACCTTGCCGAACATCTCGCTGCTGCTCGCTTGGTAGAAGCGGATCGGGTTGTTCTTGGCACCGCCGACCATCCGGATCGCCTCGAGCATGCGCAGCACGCCGAGGCCGGTGATGTTGGCCGTCAGCTCGGCCTGGTTGAAACTGAGCGCGACGAACGAGATAGCACCGAGGTTGTAGACCTCGTCGGGCTGGGTTGCCTCGAGTGCCTTCACCAGCGACGGCAGGTCGGCAAGGTCGCCGGGCACCGCCTCGACGAAGGGGAACTCCTCCTGCAGCGCAGTGAACTTCGGGTTGTTCTGGCCCTTCACCATGCCGAACACGTCGTAGCCCTTCCCGTGCAGGAACGAGGCAAGGTGCTGGCCGTCCTGGCCGGTGATTCCTGTGATGAAGGCGCGGGGCATGGGCTGCTTTCAGGTCGAGTCGGCGGGCCGATCGTACCGGCCTGCCCTGCCGACCGGCCAGTAGCCTCAGCCGTCCATGGCGCTGCGCATCGGGTTCGACACCGGACCACTGCACGGCCCGCGCACCGGTATCGGCGCAGCGGTCGACGAGATCCGCCGGGCGCTCGGCAGCCGGACCGATCTCTCCCTGGTCGACTACGTCCTGTCGTTCCGCGCCCGACTCGCGCCGGGAGTCCGCCGGCTGCCACTTCCCGCCGCACTCGCCCACCGGGCATGGGCGCTCTCGGCACGACCCAGGGTCGACCGCTGGCTCGGCGACGTGGGTGTCGTCCATGGCACCAACTACGTCGTGCCGCCATCGCACTGTCCTCGCGTGGTGTCGGTCTACGACCTGTGGTTCATGCGCCACCCCGATCTCGCCGCTCCCGCCGTCCGCCACGCTGCGGCCGTGCTGCGACGGTCGGTCGAGGCGGGTGCCGTCGTGCACACGTCGTCGGCTGCGACCGAGAACGCGGTGCGCGAGATGCTCCCGGGCGCCCCGGTGCGCACAGTGCACCTCGGCGCCCTCGCCGTCCCCGCCTCCGACGGCGTGTGCCCGATCCCCGATCTCGCAGGGCGGCCCTTCATCGTCGCCATCGGCACGATCGAGCGGCGCAAGAACCTGCCCCGGCTCGTTGCCGCATTCGGCGAGATCGCATCGGACCACCGCGAGGTGATGCTCGTGCTCGCCGGCTCGCCGGGTGACGACGCAACAGCCACCGAGCGGGCCATCGACGCCCTCGGGCCCGAGGTCGCGCCACGCGTGCTTCGCACGGGTCGCATCGACGACTCAGCGCGCGCGTGGCTGCTCCGCCATGCGACGCTTGTCGCCTATCCGTCGCTCGACGAGGGCTTCGGGTTCCCCGTCCTCGACGCCATGCAGGTGCGCGTACCCCTCGTCGCCTCGACAGCGGGCTCGATACCGGAGGTCGCAGGCGACGCAGCCCGATACTGCGATCCACTTGATGTCGACTCGATCGCCGACGCTCTCGCCACCGCTCTCAATGACGACGACCTACGGCGACGACTCGTTGCGGCTGGCGATTCGCAGTGGGTCGGATTCACGTGGCAGCGCTGCGCAGACGGCCTCGCCGCGCTCTATCACGACGTCGCAGCGGGGAGGCTGGCTCGATGAGCGACACGGTTGCAGTCCTGTGCGGCGGTGTTGGCGCAGCGCGATTCCTACTCGCACTCGAGCCGGCGTGGCCCGCCGCGCGCACCACCGCCATCGTGAACACCGCCGACGACACGGTGCTGCACGGACTCCACATCTCCCCCGACCTCGACACCATCACGTACACGCTCGCCGGTGCCATCGACCCCGAGCGCGGATGGGGCCTGCGCGACGAGACATGGCGTGCCATGGAGTCGCTGGCGCGCTACGTCGAGGTCAGGCCTGCCCACTCGGCGGCAGCCCCCACCTGGTTCAACCTCGGCGACCGCGACCTCGCCACGCACTTCTACCGAACTGCCCGCCTCGCAGAGGGAGCCGCTCTCGGCGAGGTCACAGCGGAAATTGCCGCTGCATGGTCGATCCAGCAGCGGATCGTGCCGATGTCAGACGATCCGGTGCGCACGATGGTGACACTCGCCGTTGACGGCGCCGAGATTCCGTTCCAGGAGTACTTCGTCCAGCGGCGCCACGCCGTTGCAGTACGCAGCGTTCGATTCGCCGGCGCCGAGACGGCCGCGCTCGCTGAGGGGGCTGCGGCGGCGCTGCGCGATGCGGCGGCAGTGGTGATCGCTCCCTCGAACCCGATCGTCTCAATCGGGCCGATCCGCTCGCTGGCCGGCGTCGACGACGTGCTCGCCGCGCGCCGCGAGTCGGTCGTGGCGATCTCGCCGCTCGTCGGCGGTGCAGCCCTGAAGGGCCCTGCCGATCGGATGCTCCTCGAGCTCGGCCACCGACCGGATGTTGAGGGAGTCGCCAGGCTCTACGCGCCAATCGCCGCCACGCTGGTGATCGACCCCCTCGATGCGCATCTGGCCGATGCGGTGCGAGCTGCCGGCATGGAACCCCTCGTCGTGCCGAGCGTGATGAGTTCGCCGGCGGTCGGTGCCGCTCTCGCTCGCGCGACGCTGACTGCAGCAGGGATCACTCCGCTGTAGGCCACGCCCTCAGGCGCGCTCGAGCGACCGCAGGCCGGTTGCGAGATCAGTCCAGGGTGCCCATGCGAGCTGGATGCGGGCCCTTGTCGGGGCAAGTGCCAGTCGCTGCACCGAGTCAGTGCGGCGTGGCGCGAACTCGGGATCGGCTCCATCACTGCCCGACATCATCCGCCACAGGTCGATGATGCTTGTCGACACGCCGGTGCCTGTGTTGACGACGAGCCCGCTCCCCTTTCGCGCCGCACGCATCAGCGCATCGACGGCGTCATCGACGAACAGGAAGTCGCGGGTCTGCCGCCCGTCACCGTGCACCACTGGCGCAACGCCACGTCGTGCAGCGTCGGCGAATGCCGCCACCACGCCGGCGTCAGGACGCTGACGCGGACCGTATACCGACGGCATGGCAAGGGCGGTGAACTCGACTGCATGGCGCTCGCGGTACGCAGCGAGCAGGTCGATCGCCGAGCGCGCCACCACGCCGGCGACGCCCAGCGGCTTCCACGGCTGGCTCTCCTTCAACGGCTGCTCGCGCGCCGGCACCTCGCCGTACAGGGCTGCAGCGCTCACCGCGACGACCACCTTGGTGCCCGGCCGCGCCCGTCCCACCTCGAGTGCGGCTGCCACGCTGCGGAGCGAGGCGCCCGCAACACCCTCGGCATGACGCGACGGCGGCAGCAGCGTCAGGTTGTAGACGACATCGGGCGGGCGCAGTGCAGCGAGCGCCATGAAGCCGTCGGTGCACACATCGAGGGTGTGGAACTTGAGGTCGGCGTTCATCGACCGCGCCTCGGCGAGATTGGCCAGCGATCCGGAACTGAGGTCGTCGACCACCTCGACGGAGTGTCCTTCGGCGAGCAGTCGCTCGGTGAGGTGCGAGCCGATGAAGCCCGCGCCACCCATGACGAGGACCTGCATCCGCTGCGTCACGAGTTCGGATCGGGGCGCCTGGCGCCGCTGAGGTGCTCGCCCGGCGCGACGGCGCCATCGGCACCGATGACACTCGAGCGCACCTGCGCATCACTCCCGACCCTGCCCATCACCACTGAGTCTGCCACTGCGGCGCCGTCGCCGACGGCGGATCCGGGAAGCAGCACCGACCCAATGACCTGCGCACCCGCACCCACCGACACGCCTGCGCCGACAACCGACTCGACGACCTCTGCCGAGGGGTCGACCAGTGCCGACGGATGCACGGCAACGCAGCGGTCGTGGCGACGCATGCCGCGCAGCATGTCGAGGTTCGCCGCAAGGTAGGTGTCGGGACGGCCGGTGTCGATCCAGTAGTCGTCGGTGGCCATCGCGTAGAGCCGGCCCCCCGCTGCAACAGCGGGAAAGGTGACGCGCTCGATCGAGGTAGCGGTGCCGACGGGAATGCGCTCGAGCACGGATGGCTCGAGCACATACGTGCCGGCGTTGACGAGATTGCTGGGCGCAGTACCGGGTGCCGGTTTCTCGACGAACCGCTCGACGCGGCCCTCGCCGTCGAGCGCCACCACCCCGTACGACGACGGATCGTCGACACCGATCAGGTGGAGCGTTGCCTCGGCGCCGCGGTCGCGATGGAAGCCGACGAGCGCCGCCACATCCAGATCGGTGAGCACGTCGCCGTTGGCAACGACGAACGTGCTGTCGATGCCGCTGGAGTCAGCGGCGAAGCGGATTGCGCCGGCCGTGTCGAGCGGCCCCGACTCGACGGCATATCGCAGCGCCACGCCGTCGCACCTGCCGTCGGGGAACGCAGCGACGAATGGCTCCGGCTTGAAGCCGAGTGCCAGCGTCACCTCGGTGACACCGCCACGCGCCAGGTTTGCGACAAGACGCTCGATGATTGGGATGTGCCCGACGGGCAGCATCGGCTTGGGAATCGTCGCTGTGAGCGGGCGAAGGCGAGTGCCGAAGCCGCCGACCAGGACAACCGCCCGCATCAGCCGCCGGTGGTGCTCGGCGCCGGCGCCGTCGTGTCAGGCACCGTCGTCTCAGGCTCGGTCGTCTCGGGTGCCGTGGTGAGCGGGGCATCGCCCTCGCCGATCACGCCGAACTCTGAGAGGCGGGCCCATGTGGCCGGCTTCGGCACATCGTCGCCGGCAGGCACGACAGCGATGACGAATGCCATGCCGTTCGAGGTGAACCGCAGGTCGCGGAACGCAGTGATGTTGTCCTGGAACTCGTCGGTCGACGCGTCCTCCCAGACGCGGACCTTGAGTTCGGCGTCCTCACCCTCGCACGACGTCCCTTCGAACAGCGCCGGGTCGTCGACGTCGTACACCTGCTCGGCGTCACCGCCCGCCTGTGCAGCAGGGATCACGAGCCGCCCGCGCTCGAGTTCGACGCCGTACACGTCGAGGAACACGCCGAGCTTGGCGTTGCGGCCGGTATCGCCGCCGGTAGTCGGGTGGTAGTTGATGAAGCCGGCTGCGTTGTTCTGGCCCGCCGAGAGTTGCTCACGGTCGCCCGCCGAGGCCTGCTGCTCGGTGAGGTCGACGGGAGAGCCCTCGAGGGTGAAGGTCTCGTCGCACACGCGGAACTCATACGCCATCGTCCACTCGTCGCCGGGCTGCGGCGGGCCAGAGTTGGCCGGCGGCATCGAGACCTTGCCGTAGGCAATCAGGCCGATCATCGCCACCGAGACGCTGGCGAGCACGACAGGAAACGTGGTGCCGGTCGCGAACCGGACCTTCCTGCCCTTGCCGCGCGAGGCGAGCTTGGCGACCTTTCTGGCGGACGATGTAGCCACGAGGGTGCGAGGCTAGCGGCTGGCAGCGCCCGACCGTCGGTGCCGATCTGCCGGCCTGCGCCGGGCCAGCGACTCGACCAGCCGTTCGTAGGCCTCGGCCACCGCCGCTGGCGACGCCGCCGACTCCACCCAGCGGCGGCCGGCGGTGCCCATCGAGGCCCTACGGGAGGGATCGGCGAGCAGGTCGCCCAGCGCCTGGGCGAACTCCGCCGGGTCGTCGGGCGGCACCGACACACCGCCACCGCTCGCTGCCAGCATCCTGGGCACCTCGGTGCCAGCGTCGATGGCTGCGAGGACGGGACGCCCGGCGGCGAGGATGGAGTAGGTCTTCGACGGCACGCTCACCCGCCCGAGACCGGCTTTCAGCGGCACCAGGTGGATGTCGCCCGTGGCGAGCACCTCCGGCACGCGCCCCGCCGGCTGGTAGTCGCTGAACCTGACATTCGCCACGCCGGCGGCGCGTGCCTCGAGCGACTGCCGGGCGGCACCGTCGCCGTTGATGAGGAAGGTTGCGTCGGGAAACGCACGCGCTGCGTCGACCACCATCTCGAGCGACTGCGAGAACCCGACGTTCCCGGCGTACAGCACGACCAATTCGTCGCCGATGCCGAGTTCGTCGCGAAGGGGCGTCATCCGCTCCGCCGGGCGGATGGCCTCGGTGTCGACGAAGTTCGGTATCACGTGCACCCGCTCTCGACGCGATGACCGCATCTTCGCTGCGACGTTGTCGCTCAGGTCGTCGCTCAGGACGGTCACCGCATCCGCAGGGTGGTAGCTCACCCGTTCGAGCCACGACGCGACCGCGATGATCGGCCTACTGGTGATGGCGCCGGTGGCGACGGCGGCATCGGGAAACACATCTTGGATGTTGAACACGAGCGGTCCCCGACGCACCAAGCCTGCCACCCAGCCAGTGAGGCCCATCGTCAGCGGCGGCGACATGGCGATCACGGCATCGCA
>JBEGVK010000016.1:0-17877 GCA_041178405.1 Actinomycetota bacterium
CGACGTGCTTGCGGGTGAGGCCGCCGCGGAGCACGTTGTCGCTCGCCCCCATCACCTCGATGCCCACGCCGCTCACGTAGGCGTGGAGATTGCCGGGCGTCAGGTAGAGCGCCTCGCCGGGTTCGAGTTCGACGAGGTTCATCAGCAGCGCCACGGCGGCGCTCGGGTCTCCCGGGTAGCGCTCGTCGAGTTCGACGGCGAGCTGGGCGTGGCGCGCATTGCTGTGGCGGCATGCGGCGAGGGCGTCGTCGACGTCGAGGGCGCGCCGGAACATGGAGGCAACGGTCGCTGGCAGCCCCTGGCGCTCGAGCACGTCGGCAAGGCTGGCGGCCCCGAGGCTCCGGAGTGACTCGGAAGCCCGGCCGACTGCCATGAACCCGCACAGCGCGACGAAAGGAGAGAGGGCGCACAGCAGCTCGGGCTTTGCGTGTGGATCGCGGTACAGCCGCGTCGGGTCGTCGAGCGCGACACGGCGCTGCTCTTCGTCGGCGTAGCCCTGGCGTGCGGTCGCAGCGTCGGGATGCGTCTGGAGCGAAAGAGGCTCTGCGGCAGCCAGCAGCTTGACAAGGTACGGCAGATCGCCCGTCGTGCCGCTGAGCGGCGAGCCGTCGGCGAACGACGCCGGGCCGCCATGATGCGTGCCGAACCACAGCTCGGCCCACGGCCGGCCATCGGGCCGGGCGCCGATGAGGCTCGGAATCGCCGCCCGGTCCCCCCACGCATAGTGCTGCACGACGCCCTGAATCGCTCGCATCGCACTCACCCTACCGATGGCACGCGGAGCGGCAGGGTCAGAACAGCCGCAGTTCGTCGGGCCGCATGCCTCGCAGTTCGTCGTAGTCGATCTCGACAACCCGGAATCCGCGTGCCTCGGCGAGGACGCGTGCCTGCGGCTTGACAACTTGCGCGACGAACACGCCGCGTACTGCACCGAGCGACGAGTCGAGGTGCAGCCGTTCGATGTAGCGGCCGAGCTGCTCGACGCCGTCGATATCGCCACGGCGCTTCACCTCGACCGCAACCACCTGGCCGCTGGAGTCGCGGCAGAGCAGGTCGACTGGGCCGATCGCGGTCGGGTACTCGCGGCGCACGAGCGTGAGTCCGTTCTCGATGGCGTGCGGACTGGCGGCAAGCAACTCCTGCAGGTGTGCCTCGACCCCGTCCTTCTGGAGCCCCGGATCCTCGCCGAGGAAGTGATCCGAGTCGCTCAGCACCTCGTGCAGCGTGATGGTGAGCGTCTCGCCCTTCGGATTCGTCACCACCCAGTGGTCGCCGCGGTCGGCGAGGGTGTTCGGTGCGTTCATCCAGTTGAGCGGCTTGTAGGCGCCGCCGTCGGCATGGATCGCCACGCACCCATCGGCCTTCACCATGACGAGGCGCACGGCCTCGGGCAGCGAGGCGTCGAGGCGGCCCCTGTAGTCGACAGAGCAGCGGGCGATCACCAGGCGCATCGGCGCGACGGTAGCCGCAGGGCTCAGCGCCCGACGTGCTCCCTCATCCGCTTCTGGATGAGGTCGCGACGTGCTTGCAGATCACGGTATGTGAGCCGGTCGATCGACGAGTCGACGCCGAGTCCGGCCTTCACGCCGTCCATGTTCAGTTCGACAGCAGTGTGGTCGATTCCGAGCTCGCGGCCGAGTCGCTCGCCGTGGCGCTCGGCGAACATCAGCGAGATGCGGGCGATCTCGCCGATCAGGTCGAGGTCGGGCGCGAGGCGAGCCATGGCACCATCGAGGAAGACCATGTTCTTCACGTAGAGCATGAGCTCCTTGGGAAGCTTCGCCCCGTATCCCATCAGCGACTTCACCACCCGCTGCACTTCCGCCACGAGTTCCTCACCGGAGAGCGTGGTGGGGTCGATGGTCGGCTGGTCGAGGCGGAGGTCGCGGATGACGGCATCGAGATCGGTGTCGAATGGGAGGGCCCCGAGATCGCGCATTGCCGCCATCTGACCGCGCACGTCGTTGGTGGTGGCGCCGAGCATGAGCCGCAGGAAGGCAAGCCGCCGTTCGCCGCTGAGACGGCCGACGATCCCGAAATCGAGCAGGGCCGTGCGGCCGTCGGCAAGCACCAGCAGGTTGCCGCCGTGGAGGTCGCCGTGGAAGACGCCGTAGACCATGGCCCCTTCCATCAGGGCCACCATTGCGGTGCGCACGACCTCGTGGGTGTCGACACCGGCATCCTTCATCGATGCCACGTCATCGAAGTTGAATCCCTCGACGCGCTGCATCACGAGCACGCGGCGGGAGACAAGTGAGGGATGGGGTCGGGGAACGATGTAGCCCTGGTTGCCGAGCTCGTGCAGCATTGCTGCGACGTCGACCATGTTTGCCGCCTCCATGCGGAAGTCGAGCTCCTCGACGATCGTCTCGGCGAACAGCTCGACGAGCGCCGGCGGATTGGCGAGCGACGCGATGGGAATGCGGCCGACGAGGAACGGGGCAAGCCAGCCGAGGACGCGCAGGTCGCTGCGCACAAGGGTGTCGATCGCGGGCCGCTGCACCTTCACGACGACTTCCTCGCCCGTGCGGAGACGCGCAACATGGACTTGGGCGATCGATGCCGCCGCGAGCGGCGTCGGCTCGAACTCGGCGAAGACGTCCTCGAGTCGGGCGCCGAGGTCGGCTTCGACAACGCGGCGCACTACGTCGAACGGCTCGGCGGGCACCTGGTCGCGGCACTTCTTGAACTCGCCGACGAGTTCGGCGGGGAAAATGCCCTCGCCGCTCGAGATGATCTGGCCGAGCTTGATGAATGTCGGCCCGAGATCTTCTGCAGCCCGGCGCAGGCGCAGGGAGATGTCGGCCCGTGCGGCAGCGGCATCGTCGAATCGGCCGCGACGCTTGCGCCATAGCCACGGCAGCACAGCGCGTCCGAGCGTGCCGACGACGCGCACGACGCGCCGTCCCGGGGGCACCAGCCGCGATCTGGTCAGCTCGGGGACCTCGGCGCGGGCTGCGGCACGAAGCTCATCGGCGCGATGCGACCAACGGATCTCGTCGCGGCGCAGTTCCCATGGGCCGTCGTCGGTGAACGCGGCCCAGCCGCGGTCCTTCAAGGGGGTCATGGCAGCATGATCGCAGCACCTCGGCCGCCGCCGCCACGCGGGCGCCCGTGTCGCCCGCCACTGCCCGAAGCCGTCAGATGCCTGAACCGTGCAGATGGTCGCAGAGCCGCTCCTCGCCCTCGAGGATCTGGCCTGCGCCAAGGCCCTCGAGTGCGGCGAACGGCCCGCAGGTGTGCGGCACGATCCAGACGTGGATCATCGGCGCCGGGGCGAACTTCACGAGGCCGTTGGGGCAGGAGCCGTCAGGGCCGGTGAGGCCTGCGACGACGGGTGCCTCCGGGTCGGTGGTGAAGCAGAGGTTGTCGTGGATGTGCCACTGCATCAGCTCGCCGCCGATGTTCGGGACATCGGCGAGGGCGATCGTGTCGGGCAGCATGTACATGGCACTGACGAGTTTTCGGGTTCCGTCAGGCTGCGGCTGGTAGACGAGGCTCTCAGGGAAGTCGGGGTTCAGCCAGACATCGTCGTTGATCCAGTCCCAGTTGATGAAGTGCTCGTATCCGGTGGCCGCATCTCGGATGCTGTGGAAGCCGGCAGCCTCGGCGACGCGATAGTCGGCCCACTGGGGCAGGCGGATCAGCGTGATGGCGATCAGGTTCTCGGCGGCAGCCTGCTGCTCGGGTGTCACGCCGGGCATGCCGCTGAGGTCGATCGGCTGGGTGGGGTCGTAGGGCTTCGGCGTGGTGGCATCGCCGTGGCCCTCGCCGTGGTGGTCGCTGTGGCACAGGTCGACGCGCTCGTCCTCGCTCACTGCGGCCTGACCCATGCCGACCCCCTCGAGGGCGGCGAAGGGGCCGCACTGGTGCGGGACGATCCAGACGTGCACCATCGGGTTGTCGCCACCGGTGTTGATGCCCCGCTCGCATGCGCCGGTCGCCCGCGTGGTGCCCACCACTGACGGCACGCCGTTGACGAGGTCCCAGCACAGGTCGCCGTGGTTGTGCCAGGTCATGAGTGCGCCAGCGAAGTCGGCCAGTGTCGCATCGTCGGTGGGCCGGGCGGTGGCGATGAACATTGCCCCGGCGAGAATGCGCCGGTCGCCGTCGACGGTGTACACGAGCGACTCCGGATACCGCGGATCGAGGAAGTGCTCGTCGTTGATGTACTCGTACTTGATGTAGTGCTCGGAACCTGTGCTGGCATCGCCGATGCTGCGGAACCCGTCGGCGATTGCCGTGGCGGTGTCGGCCCACTTCGGCAGTTCACGGAGCGTCGCCTCGGTGAGGGCCTCGGCGCGTGCCTGCTGCTCTGCGGAGACTCCCTCGACACCCGAGAAGTCGAACGGCTGCGCTGGGTCCCACGGCCGGGGCCAGGTGGCATCGTGGCCGTGGTCGGCGACGGTGTCGCCCGTTGCGGTCGTGTCGTGCGGGTGGTCGTCGCCGTGTTCGGCGCCTGCCGCCGCTTCGGTGGCCGTGTGGCCGTGGTCGTCAGAGTGCACGTGGGTGCCACCCGACCACATGGCGGGCACGGCGAGCACGGCCACCATCATCGACGGCAGCGCCAGGCGAGGCGTTGTGGCGGGCCGGGCGCCGACGAGCAGTGCCGCAAGTGCGCCGCCCACCGCCACGGCGCCGAGCAGCGCACACGCGGTGTCGGCGAACTGTGCGGCCTCGCGGGTTTCCAGGCCGTCGATGAACGACACGCCGCTCACGCGGGTGAGCAGCCATCCGGCGACGGCGACGGCGTTGACTGCGGCGGTGGCCGTCGCGGCGAGGCGAGTCGGGGCACGCAGCGCCCAGAGGCCAGCGGCGAGCTGGGCTGCGGCAAGTACGACGAAGATCTGGGCGAGCTGGGCGTGCTCGGCGTGGATGCCGACCGCTGCGGCATGGACGGCACCGGCGCCGATCGAGGTGATGGCGGCGACACCGAGGCCGGGCAGTCGCGTCGAGGCGGGGGTGTTGACGGCGATTTCCATGGGCGGAGTGTAGGTGGCCGGCTGCCGGCGCGCCTGACGCTCCGGGTGTGTTGTCTCAGCCCCAGCCGGCGTCGCTGAGGGCAGACAGCGCTGCGTCGGCGAGCTCGGGCCGGCACACGATCAGGTCGGGAAGCCAGGCGTCGGCCTCGTTGTAGGCCATCGGCGAACCGTCGAGCCGGCTTGCATGGAGCCCGGCGGCGAGCGCCACGGCGATCGGCGCAGCGCTGTCCCACTGGTACATGCCGCCATCGTGGACGTAGATGTCGGCCTCCCCGAGGATCACCGCCATCGTCTTGGCACCTGCGGACCCGAGCCGGATGGCGTCGCAGCCGAGGGCACGCGCCACGACGACTGCCGACTGCGGATTCCTCGTGCGACTGGTGACGAGGCGTGGATGCGGCCGCTCCGACGGCGGCACCGCAGGGGGATGGTCGGTCGAGAACACCAGGTCGAGGGCGGGAAGGCTGACGGCTCCCGCCGAGAGCCGCCCCTCCGACCACAGGGCGACGTGGACCGCCCAGTCGACACGTCCGTGTTCGCCGAACTCGTTCGTGCCGTCGAGCGGGTCGACGATCCAGCAGTGGTCCCGGCTGAATCGCCGCGGATCGTCGGATCCCTCCTCCGACATCACGGCGTCGTCAGGCCGCGCCCTGCGCAACTCGTCGACGAGGAATCGGTGGCTGACAGCGTCGCCGGCGTCCATCACCTGCCACGACGGCGCGCCGCGATGCTGGGCTTCCTCGCGGAGGTCGACGAGCAGACGACCCGCTTCGACGGCCAGGCGGGTTGCCAGCTGGGCATCGGTCTCGTGCGTGGAGCCGGCGTCGGTCACGGCTGCTTCGCCCGCAGCACATCGCGCACGAGGTCTCGCAGCTGCCCCTCGGGCGCGCCAGCCGACACGAGCGCCTGGATGCGCTGCTCGAGTCGTTCCATCGCTGCGTCGTCGAAGGCATCGATCGGCTCGCGATGCTTGGTTGCCGAATGGCTGAGCAGCGCGATGGCTGCGAAGGCGATGGCGAGGCCGATCGTGAGCACGATGCCTGCGTTGTTGCCGTTGATGCTGGCGACGATGAGTCCGGCGACGCCAGCGGCGAACACGGCACCGCACACTCGGGGAATCCAACGTCGTGCCATGTGCGCTCCCTGTCGGTGTCGGTCGGTCAGCGGGCGAGGGGCTTGTACTTGATGCGGTGGGGCTGCTCCGCGCTGACGCCGAGCTCCTTGCGGCGCCATGCCTCGTATTCGCTGAAGTTGCCTTCGAAGAACCGCACCTGGCTGTCGCCCTCGAATGCGAGCACATGGGTGGCGATCCGGTCGAGGAACCAGCGGTCGTGGCTGATCACGACGGCGCAGCCGGGGAAGTTCTCGAGCGCTGTCTCGAGGGCGCGGAGCGTGTCGACGTCGAGGTCGTTGGTGGGCTCGTCCAGCAGCAGCACGTTGCCGCCCGTGGTGAGCAGCTTTGCCAGGTGCACCCGGTTGCGCTCGCCGCCACTCAGCGTGCCGACCACCTTCTGCTGGTCGCTGCCCTTGAAGTTGAAGCTGGCGCAGTAGGCGCGGCCGTGGATCTCCTTGCTGCCGATCTTCATGTGCTCGACGCCGCCGGTGATCTCCTCGAACACGGTCTTGGCCGGGTCGAGGCTGTCGCGGCCCTGGTCGACGTAGGCGAGGTCGACGGTCTCGCCGACGGTGATGGTGCCGCTGTCGGCAGTCTCCTGGCCGGTCAGCATCCGAAACAGGGTGGTCTTGCCAGCGCCGTTGGGACCGATGACTCCGACGATGCCGGCGCGGGGAAGCGAGAACGAGAGATCCTCGATCAGCAGGCGGTCGCCGTAGCCCTTGCGGAGGCCGCTGACCTCGACGACGGTGTCGCCGAGGCGTCGGGGGGCGGGGATGGTGATCTCGAGCCTGTCGGGTCCGCGGTCGGCGGCCTCGGCCTCGGCCTGGAGCTTGTCGTAGGCGGCAAGACGCGCCTTTCCCTTGGCCTGACGCGCCTTGGGAGCCATGCGCACCCACTCGAGTTCGCGCTCGAGGGTGCGCTTGCGAGCCTCATTGCTCTTCTCCTCGCGGGAGAGGCGCTCCTGCTTCTGTTCGAGCCAGCTGGAGTAGTTGCCCTCGAAGGGAATGCCGCGGCCGCGGTCGAGTTCGAGGATCCACTTGGCGACGTTGTCGAGGAAGTAGCGGTCGTGGGTGATGGCGACCACCGTGCCGTGGTACTCCTGCAGGAATCGCTCCAGCCACTCGACGCTCTCGGCGTCGAGATGGTTGGTGGGCTCGTCGAGCAGCAGTAGGTCTGGCCGGCTGAGCAGCAGCCGGCACAGCGCGACGCGGCGTCGCTCGCCGCCGGACAGCATGCTGACGTCGGCGTCGTCGGGTGGGCAGCGCAGGGCGTCCATCGCAATCTCGACGTTGCGCTCGAGGCTCCATGCGTCGGCTGCGGCGATCTTGTCCTCGAGTTCGGCCTGCAGCGCCCCCACCTTGTCGAAGTCGGCGTCGGGGTCGCCCCACATTGCCATCACCTCGTTGTAGCGGTCGATCAGGCCCTGCACGGCGGCAACGCCGTCCATCACGTTGCCCTTCACGTCCTTCGACGCGTCGAGTTGCGGCTCCTGAGCGAGATAGCCGACCGTGAAGCCGGGGGTGAGCCGCGCCTCGCCGGTGTAGCCGTCGTCGAGCCCGGCCATGATGCGCAGCAGGCTGCTCTTTCCGGCGCCATTTGCACCGAGGACGCCGATCTTGGCGCCTGGGTAGAACGACAGCGAGATGTTCTCGAGCACCGTGCGATCGGGCGGATAGTGCCGGGCAAGCTTGTAGCAGGTGTAGATGAACTCGTGAGCCATGTCGCCCCGCAGGCTAACCGCCCACCCCAGCGACGGTTCACGCTAGGCGCATGCCAGCGGTGCTACGGTCGAACTGTCTCAGACTTCACAAGGGAGGGTACTGAACGTGCTCGCAGACAGCTTCTTCAGCCAGGCGAACCTCGGAGGCTTTGCATTCCGCTGGCTCCATGTCCTCGTGGGAATCATGTGGATCGGCCTGCTCTACTACTTCAACTTCGTGCAGGTGCCCGCGTTCGCTGCATTCGGCGATGAGGGCCGTGCCCGAAACATCGCCATCGACAAGGTCGCCCGCAAGGCCCTGTGGTGGTTCCGGTGGGCGGCAATCAGCACGTTCGTCACGGGCATCCTCATCACGGTGGTCACCGAGGGCTACTACTCGAATGACTTCGGCAAGTCGGCGGGCGGAATTGCAATCAGCACCGGCATGATCCTCGGCACCATCATGATGCTGAACGTGTGGGGCGTCATCTGGCGGAACCAGAAGGTGGTGCTGGCCAATGCGGTGAACGTGCTCAATGGCGGTGAGGCCGATCCGAATGCTGCCGCCGCTGGGCGTCGCGCGCTGATGGCGAGCCGCCAGAACGCCGTCTTCTCGGTGACCATGCTGTTCTTCATGGTGTACAAGTCGCACAGCACGAACAGCGGCGTCGTGCTCGAGTCGAGCGCGATGGGCACCTACTGGGCGATCGCACTCGTGATCATCCTCATTCTTGAACTCAACGCGCTCGGCCTGATGCCCTGGAAGACAGCACCCAACAAGGGACTCAACGTCCTCTACGACGGACCTGGCGTGCGCAATCCGCTGATCGCCGCATTCGGGCTCTGGGTGATCTTCCTGATCCTGTCCGAGACGTTGCTCGCAGGCTGACAGTACGCGCAACGGGCCCGCCGTCCCCATGAGGGGAGGGCGGGCCCGTTTGTCGTTATGGCGGCGCCGTGATCAGCTGACGGTGAGCGGTGAGTCCATGTTCTGGTGCCCGGGAATGAGGCACACGATGCGGTACTCGCCGGGCTCGAGCTTCCAGGTCTTCGTGCCGTCGGAGCCGCGTGCGGGAAGGTCGATGAAGTCGCCGATCGCTGTTCCATCGGTGGTCTGCACGTACAGGTTGTGGGCGATGCCTGAATCGTTGACGCCGTAGATCGTCACCTCGCCGTTCTCGGCGGTTGCCGTGTAGGCGTCCTTGTCCCAGACGACGCCGTCGAGTGCGCGCACGACGACGTCGGCATCTGCCGGCACCGTGGCCGGGGTGGAGGAGCCTGACCCGCCGCATGCGGCGAGCGACAGGGCGACTGCGCCGCTGGTGGCGGCAAGGACGAGTCGGCGTGAAAGGCGGGCGGGTGACATGCGCCCGAGTGTAAAAGCGGGAGCTTTGGGGCGGCAACGCAGGGAGCGCGCAAGTACGCTCGACTGACGTGACAGACGACCAGCGGACCACCGGATTCGGGCCGAACGCATGGCTTGTCGAGGAGATGTACCACCGCTTCCTCGAGGATCCCCGTTCGGTCACCGAGTCGTGGCGCGAGTTCTTCAGCGACTACCGGCCGATGTCGGCCAACGGTTCTGCCCCTGTCCCACCGATGAGTCCCGGCAACGGCGCCGTGCCTGCCGCCGCAGGCGCTCCGCTGGCACCAGTGCCGCCCACTGCGGCTGCCGCTGTTGCGAGCGCCGCAGGAGTCGACCGCGGCGATCCCATCCGTGGTGCCGGCGCGGCGATTGCCGCCAACATGGAGCGCAGCCTCGGCGTGCCCACCGCCACCAGCTTCCGCAACATCCCGGCCAAGCTGCTCGAGGTCAACCGCAGCGTCATCAACGGCTACCGGTCGCGTACCGGACAAGGCAAAGTGAGCTTCACCCACCTCATCGGCTACGCCGTCGTGCGCGCAGTCGCCGATGCGGTGCCGGTGATGAACAACGAGTACGTCGCTGGCCCTGATGGCAAGCCCCGGGTCGTGCGCCACGACCACGTCAGCATGGGCCTCGCCGTCGACGTCGACCGCGGCGACGGCTCGCGCACGCTGGTCGTACCCGTGCTGAGGAACGCCGACACGCTCGACTTCGCGGGGTTCCTCGCCAGCTACGAGGACCTCATTCGCAAGGTAAAGACCAACAAGCTCGAGATCTCTGACTACCAGGGTGCCACCGTCACGCTCACCAACCCGGGGACGATCGGCACGGTGCAGAGCGTGCCGCGCCTGATGCCCGGGCAGGGTGTCATCGTCGGCGTCGGCAGCATCGACTATCCCGCCGAGTTCCAGGGCAGCGACGAACGCGCGCTCGGGGCGCTCGGGGTGAGCAAGGTCGTCACCATCACGAGCACCTACGACCACCGCATTATCCAGGGCGCCGAGAGCGGCATGTTCCTGAAGCGGGTCCACGAACTGCTGCTCGGCGAGCACGGCTTCTACGAGGACGTCTTCCGCAGCCTCGACGTGCCGTACGAGAGCGTCAAGTGGAACGTCGACCGGCACGCCGTCAACAACGAAGAAGCGATGCTGCACAAGCAGATGCAGGTCGCCACGCTCATCAGGGTGCACCGTGTGCGCGGCCACCTCATTGCCGACCTCGATCCGCTGCGGTGGCAGGCCCCGCACATGCCGCCCGAACTCGATCCCGCCACCTACGGACTCACCATCTGGGATCTCGACCGAGAATTCCTCACGGGCGGTGTCGGTGGCAGCGAGCGCCTCCCACTTCGCGACCTGCTGGGGGTGCTGCGCGACGCCTACTGCCGCTCGATCGGCGTCGAGTACATGCACATCATGGACTTCGCCGAGCAGCGGTGGATCCAGGCCAAGCTGGAGGGCGCCGAGTATCTGCTCTCGAAGGAGCGCAAGCGCCGGATCCTCGAGCGGCTCAATGCCGCCGAGGCCTTCGAGAAGTTCCTCGCCACGAAGTACGTCGGAACGAAGCGGTTCGGCCTCGAGGGCGCCGAGAGCGCCATACCGATCCTCGACCAGATCCTGTCGATGGCCGCAGCCGAGGGACTCGACAGCGCCGTGATCGGCATGGCGCACCGCGGACGGCTGAATGTGCTCGCCAACGTGATGGGCAAGAGCTACGACCAGATCTTCCGCGAGTTCGAGGGTCATGTCGACCCGAGTTCGGTGCAGGGTTCGGGCGATGTGAAGTACCACCTCGGCGCAACGGGGAAGTACGAGGGTCCGAACGGCGAGTCGGTTCGGCTCGAGCTGGCGGCGAATCCGAGCCACCTCGAGACGGTCGACCCGGTGGTGCTCGGCATCGTGCGCGCCATCCAGGACCGCATCGATCCGCCGGGTTCATTCCCTGCGCTGCCGCTGCTCATCCACGGCGACGCGGCCTTCGCCGGGCAGGGTGTCGTGGCCGAGTGCCTGGCGATGAGCGACATCGCCGGCTACCGCGTCGGCGGCACGATCCACCTCATCATCAACAACCAGATCGGCTTCACCACCAGTCCGCAGCACTCGCGTAGCTCGGTGTACTGCAGCGACGTCGCCAAGACCGTGCAGGCGCCGATCTTCCATGTCAACGGTGACGATCCTGAGGCGTGCGTGCGCGTCGCGGAGTTGGCCTTCGAGTATCGACAGCGATTCCACAAGGACGTCGTCATCGACATGGTGTGCTATCGCCGCCACGGCCACAACGAGGGCGACGACCCGAGCTACACCCAGCCGCTGATGTACCGCGCCATCGCCGACCGTCGCAGCGTGCGCAAGCTGTATGTCGAGACGCTCGTGAAGCGCGGCGAGATCACCCTCGACGAGGCCGAGACGGTGCTGGCCGACTACCAGGGCAAGCTGCAGGCGGCGCTCGACGAGACACGTGCCCAGGCGCCGGTAGCGGTGAAGGCTGCCCGGCCCCCTGCGGCGCCGGGCGTGCGACCGCACGTCGACACGGGCGTCGGCCGGGCAACGCTCGACGCCGTGTTCGATCACCTCACGGCGTACCCCGAGGGCTTCTCGGTGCACCCCAAGCTCGCCCGCCAGTTCGAGGCGCGTGCAACCATGTACCGCGACCAGGGAGAAGTCGAGTGGGCCACCGCCGAGGCGCTGGCCTTCGGCTCGCTGGTACTCGAGGGGACGCCGGTCCGCCTTGCCGGCGAGGACAGCAGGCGCGGCACGTTCAGCCAGCGCCATGCCGCACTCACCGACTACCAGAACGAGCAGGTCTGGATTCCCGTCGCCACACTGCCGGGCCGACGGGGCACGTTCTGGGTGTACGACAGCCTGCTCAGCGAGTACGCCGCGCTGGGCTTCGAGTACGGCTACGCGCACGAGAACAAGGATGCGCTCGTGCTGTGGGAGGCGCAGTTCGGCGACTTCGTCAACGGCGCCCAGATCGTGATCGACCAGTACCTCGTCGCTGCCGAGGAGAAGTGGGGCCAGGCCAACGGCCTCGTGCTGCTGCTGCCGCACGGCTTCGAAGGCCAGGGTCCCGAGCACTCATCGGCCCGCATCGAGCGGTTCCTCACTCTGTGCGCCGACGACAACATCCAGGTCTGCAATGCCACCACCGCGGCGCAGTACTTCCACCTGCTGCGCCGCCAGGTGCGCCGCGACATCCGCAAGCCCTTGGTGCTGTTCACGCCGAAGGCTCCGCTGCGCATGAAGGAGAGCCGCTCGCCGGTGGCCGACCTCACCCAGGGCTCATTCCAGGAGGTGCTCGACGATCCCTTCGTCGCCGACCGGTCAGCCGTCCGACGCGTGGTGTTCTGCAGCGGCAAGGTGGCGTGGGACGCCATGAACGAGCGCGCAGCGCGCTCGGCGCCAGTTGCCGTGATCAGGGTCGAGCAGCTCTATCCGTTCCCCATCGAGCAGATGCGCTCTGTGCTGCAGTCGTACCCGTCGGCACGTGAGGTCGTGTGGCTGCAGGAGGAGCCCGACAACATGGGGCCGTGGCGCTTCGTCGAGGCGAGGTTCTGGCGGATCAAGGAGCAGGGCTACGACCTGCGCGTCGTCAGCCGCATCGGCAGCGGCAGCCCCGCCACCGGCAGCATGGCCATCCACCAGCAGGAGCTCGCTGAGATGATGGACAGCACCTTCGCCGACCTCTAGAGCGACAGCAGGCGCTCCACCTCGGCGATTGCCGTAGCGGGGTCAATCACCTTGATCGTCCGCATCCCCATGGCCGCCGCCGGCTTGAGGTTGATGCCGAGGTCGTCGAGGAACAGGCACGCGGCCGGCTCGACGCCGAGCAGTTCGCATGCAACCTCGTAGAAGCGCGGCTCGGGCTTGCGGACGCCCACCTTGCTGCTCTCCACGACCAGTTCGAATCGACGCATCACATCGGACACGGCAGCGTCTCGCGCTGATGTCCCGGAACGAGTGATGTTGTTGGTGAGGCAGGCGGTGCGGAAGCCGGCAGCATTGACCCGGTCGAGCAGGTCGACCATCTCTGGTCGGATCTCACCCTCGAGCAGGGCGAGCACGTCGGCACCCCTGACTCGGTGCCCGAGATGTTCGCTCTCCGCTGCGAAGGCGGCATCGAATTCGTCGACCGTGATGTCGGACCGCTCGAGTCGTGCCCACGCATTGGCGTGGTGGTTCGCTGCGTTCACCGAGCGGATGAACCCGACCGGTAGGCCTCTGCGCGCTTCGTACTCGGCGAATGCATCGAATGGGCTCGACACGATGACACCCCCGAAGTCCCACAGCACCGCAGTGATGGGCAGCGTTTCAGGCATCGCCGCATCGTAGGCTTGCACGGTGATCCACTCTCATGTCGTCATCGACGGCTCGAATCTCGCCACGGAGGGCCGTACGCAGCCGAGCCTGCGACAGCTCCGCGAGGCAGTGGCGGCGTTCGCTGCCGAGCATCCCTCGGCCAAGCTGACTGTCGTCGTCGATGCCACCTTCGGGCACCGCATCGACCCGTCCGAGGTGGCCGAGTTCGATGCCGCAATCTCGAGCAATGAGCTCGTGGCGCCACCTGCCGGCGCCATCGGCCGCGGCGATGCGTTCGTGCTGGGCATCGCCGACAAGGTGAGCGCCGTGGTGCTGTCGAACGACAGCTATCAGGAGTTCCACGGGCAGTACTCATGGCTGTTCGACGAGGGTCGCCTCGTCGGCGGCAAGCCGGTCCCGCACGTCGGCTGGGTGTTCGTCTATCGGATTCCGGTACGAGGCCCGCTGAGCCGCAAGTCGGTGTCTGAGGCCAAGCGCAAGGGGCGTCGGAACACCGGCCCCACATCCCCCGACTCGGCTGACGGCACCGTGCGCGTCGGCAGCGCGGCCGCCAGCAAGCCGATGCCGGTTCCGAAGGCACCGCCGCCCGGCGCCGTGCTCGCAGCGAAGGGACGCAAGAAAGCCGCCACGGCGGCTGCCGCTCCAGCAGCGCAGGCCTCGAAGAAGGCAACAGCAGCCAAGGCCGCCGCCCAGGTGCCGGCCCCAGCGGCCGGGCGGCCGCCGTCAACGGGACCGCTCAACGACTTCGCGGGCTACCTGGCCTTCGTCGAGCAGCACCCTGTTGGCTCGACCGTGACCGCCACTGTCGACCACTACTCGTCGCACGGTGCGTATGTGCGGATGGGCGACGTCTGGGGATACGTGCCGTTGCGGCTCATGGCCGATCCGCCTCCTCGCAGTGCCCGGGCGCACATGAAGGTGGGGGCAACCGTCTCGCTGGTCGTGCACGAATATGTCGCTGCGAAGCGAAGCATCGACCTAGCGGTCCCAGGTGCCGTGAAGGCGGCTCGCGGCCGCAGTGGGGCCTCGGGCTCGAGGGCGTCGACCGACGGACTTCGCAAGGCGGCGGGTTCTGCCACGTCGGCTCCTGCCGCCTCGGCAGCAGCGTCGTCGAAGAAGAAGGCGCCGCCGCCCTTGAAGACTGCGGTGGCGCGTCCGTCAGCGAAGAAGGCCGCAACGGCGGCTGGCCCGCCCGCGACGTCGACGAAGAAGGCAGCGAAGGGCGCTTCGAAGAAGTCGACAGCTGCCCCTTCGACGCGCTCGGCACCGAAGGCGGCCCCGAAGCAGGGCGCGACAGCGAAGAAGCAGACCGCCAAGTCGGCCACGACATCGGCAAAGAAGGCAACGAAGAAGCCGGCGAAGAAGCCGGAATCCTCTCGCTAAGGTCGGCGCGTGCGCATCGTCACCTGGAACGTCAACTCGCTGAAGGCTCGAATGCCGCGTGTCGAGCAGTGGCTGCACGATGTCCAGCCCGACGTGCTCTGCATGCAGGAGACGAAGATGACCAACGAGGCGTTTCCTGCGCTGGCGTTCGAGGCGATGGGCTATCAGAGCGCGCACCTCGGCCAGGGTCAGTGGAACGGCGTGGCGATCCTCTCGCGAGTGGGCCTCGACGACGTCGTGGCGAACTTTGCCGCCGGCGAGCCCGACGCCGAGGCGCGCATCATCACGGCACGCTGCGGAGGAGTCGTGGTGTCGAGCGTCTATGTGCCGAACGGACGTGCCCTCGATCATGACCACTACCAGTACAAACTGCGATGGATGGCGCAACTCCGCGACCATGTGGCGGCGCTCGCCCAGCCCTCCGACAGTGTCGTCGTGGCCGGCGATTTCAACATCGCGCCCACGGACGACGACGTCTACGACGCGCAGAAACTCGTTGGGTCGACGCATGTCAGCGAGGCCGAGCGCGAGGTGCTGGCGCGCCTCTGCGAGTGGGGCCTTACCGACCTGTTCCGAATGCACCGTCCGGAGCCGAAGTTGTTCTCCTGGTGGGACTATCGGGGCGGCGACTTCCACAAGGGCCACGGCATGCGCATCGACCTTGTGCTGGGCAGCGCTCCGGTGGCCGAGCGGTGCACCTTTGCCGTGGTCGACCGGAATGCGCGCCGAGGCGAGTCGCCCTCAGACCACGCACCGGTGCTGGTCGAACTGCGCTGACCAGTGCGGTGTCGGCTCAGCCGACACCGTGCCGTGGCGGCAGGGGCCGCAGGCGTGCGGCGGCGGTAACCGTGATACCGAGTCGCTGAGCGAGATCGCGTTCGTCGGCAGGCGGAGCCTCGGCTATCGAACGCAGTACGTCGTCGGAGCACACCGCACGCTCGGCGACGCCAGCAGCACGTGCGACGCTGGCGCGCCAGGCACGAAGGCTGCTGAGGTGCACCTCGAGGGGGTCTGCTCGGCGCTGGCGGGTGGCATCGCGCATGTCGGGCGGTGGCGGGGCGGGCGCGTCGGCGTCGGCCGAGGCGCGCACTGCCTCGAGCCAGCGGCTTGGGACCGTCGCGCTGCGGCCACGGCGTCGGGCATGAGTGACAACCAGGCGGTGTTCGGCTCGAGTGAGCGCCACATAGAACAGGCGCGCCTCCTCGGCGACCTGTGCCTCGGCTGCGGCCGACGAGTGGGGGACGAGACCCTCTTCCACGCCGGTGACCACCACGCCCCACCACTCGCGGCCTTTGGCAGCGTGGAAGGTGAGCAGCGACACGGCGTCGACGCGTCGCTCGGCGAGCAGTTCATCGAAGGGTGCCGACGCCTCGACCCATGCGCGGAACGAGCCGGTCTCGCCGCCGGTGAGGAAGCGGTCGGCCTCGGTGGCCACCAGCATGAGCGCCTCGCGCGACGCGGCGTCATCCTGCAGCATGTTCGGTTCGGCAGCACTGGAATGCACGGAGTCGATCCATGCGGCGAGCTGCTCGCGGCTGGTGCAGCCGGTCGCAGCGCGAACGGCGATTTCGAGCGGCGACCGGCCCACCGAGCGCTCGGTGGGGATGCCCCGTGAGGTGAGCTGTGCATCGATCGCCGTGAGTTGCTCGTTCGTTCGCGCCAGTACGGCAATGTCGCGTCCCGGCCGCTCGTACAGCATGTGGCGAACCTGCTCGGCCACGCCCGCTGCCTCGGCTGCCTCGTTGTCGTAGCCGACAACGACCACTGCCGGTCCGCTTGGTCGATCGCTTGTCGACGCATCTGCAAGGCCGCTCGACTGCAGCGCCGCTGCGCCTGCTCGCACCACCTGCGGACTGCAGCGATAGTTGCACTCGAGGCGCACGATCGTGACACCCGGGTAGTGCGTGCCGACGTCGGCGAGAAGGCGGTGGTCGGCGCCATTCCATCCGTAGACCGCCTGCCGGGGGTCGCCAACGAGGCACAGGTCGGGCCGGCCGTCGCGGATCGCCTCGAGCATGGCGTGCTGCAGGGGATTGAGGTCCTGGGCCTCGTCGACGAACAGGTGCCTGAAGCGCCAGCGCACCGCCGCTGCCCACGCCGGATCGTCGCGGAGAGCTGACGTGACGCGTTCGAGGAGGTCGTCGAAGTCGATGACGCCGCGCTGGCGCTTCAGCCGACTGTACGCCTCGAAGATGTGACCTGCCTGTTGCATCGGGATCGTGCTGCGGCGTCGTATCGAGCGACAGGCGCGCTCGTAGCCGCCGGGCTCGACGAGCCGGGCTCGTGCCCAGTCGAGATCGACTGCCACCCCGTGGGGGTCGAGGCGGAGGCGCAGTTCGGTGAGTACCTCTCGCACGAGGCGCAACCGGTCGGGGGCGACCTGTGGTGGTGCCTGCCGGGCAGCCTCTGCTCGGTCGCGCAGCAGCCGCAGTGCCACGGAGTGGAACGTGCCGGCCTCGATGGGCGTGCGCAGGTCGAGGCGGCGGAGGCGCCGCTTCAGCTCGCCTGCGGCATCGCGCGTGAACGTCAGCGCCAGCACGTGGCGGGCATCGGCGGTCTCAGTGAGGAGCCGGTAGGCGATCCGCCGGGTGAGTACCGTGGTCTTTCCGGATCCGGCAGCCGCGATCACGGCGAGTGGCGCTGCGGTGGTGGTGACGGCCTCGGCCTGTGCCGCATCGAGGCCATGGAGGAGCGCTCGGGTGTCGCGGCCGGCAGTGCCGGCGGGAGCGTCGGTTGCAGCGGCGACCACGCCGTCACCCTAGAGCAAGGGTGGGAGAGGGCCTCCGTGGGCCGGTGGCTAGTGTGCGCCGCATGGCGTATCCGAGGAAGAAGCTCAACGAGGGCGAGACCGTGGCACTCGACATGCACCCGCACTGGTGGTTCTTCGCCGAATCGGTGGCGACACTCGCGGGCAGTCTCGTCGCTGCCATCGTGGTGCTCGGGTACCTCGACGATGGCACGGCGCGCGACATCCTCAGCACACTCGTGATCGCCATGATCGCCGTCAGCGC
>JBEGVK010000017.1:0-7433 GCA_041178405.1 Actinomycetota bacterium
GCTTGCCGTGGCCGGCGACGTGGAGTTGGTGGGGGTGAACTGCACTGCTCCACAGCACGTCGGGCCGCTGCTCGAGGCGATCGTCGATGCTGCGCGGCTGCCCTGTGTCGCCTACCCGAACGCCGGCGCTTCGTGGGATGCCGATGCCCGATGCTGGCGAGGTGTCGCGCAGCCGTGCGACCTCGCCACGGCGGCCGGGGCGTGGGCGGCAGCCGGCGCAGTGCTCATCGGCGGCTGCTGCGGGGTTGGCAGTGACGTCGTCGCAGCGCTCGCAGGGGCTCGCGACGCCGGATACCGATGATGGTGCAGGTCAGCGCTGCTCACGCCCGCTGCTGGCAGTGGTGCGGGCGTGGCGGCCCCGAAGCGACGTGGATAGCGTGCGCCGCATGCCTACCTCAACGCCCATGGAGTACCGCCGTCTCGGCCGCAGCGGACTGAAGGTCTCCGTCCTCTCATTCGGCAGCTGGGTCTCGTTCGACCACCAGATGCAGAACGACGCTGCCCTCGAGTGCATGCAGGCGGCACGTGACGCCGGCTGCAACTTCTTCGACAACGCCGAGTCGTATGCCGCTGGCAAGAGCGAGTCGATCATGGGCGGCGTCATCGCCGAGCTCGGCTGGCCGCGCTGGTCGTATGTGATCAGCACCAAGCTGTTCTGGGGAATCCACGAGGCCCCCAACATGCGGAACACCCTGAACCGCAAGTACTTGCTGCAGGCCATCGACGGGAGTCTCGAGCGACTCGGTCTCGAGCACGTCGACCTGCTGTTCTGCCACCGCGCCGACCCCGAGACGCCGATCGAGGAGACGGTGTGGGCGATGAGCGACATCGTCGCCTCGGGCAAGGCCACCTACTGGGGTACGAGCGAGTGGTCGGCCGCAGAGATCCGCGCGGCATGGGAGATCGCCGAGCGGCACCACCTGCACAAGCCGGTCATGGAGCAGCCGCAGTACAACCTGCTGACGCGGACCCGCGTCGAGAAGGAGTACGCCCGCCTGTACGAGGACATCGGACTCGGTGCCACCATCTGGAGCCCGCTTGCGAGCGGCCTGCTCACCGGCAAGTACCGCGACGGCGTGCCCGCCGACAGCCGCGGCTCGCTGCCCGCCTACCAGTTCCTTGCCGAGCAGCTCACCAATCCGGAGCGGCTGGCCCGCGTCGAGCGCCTGCGGCCGATCGCTGCCGAGCTCGGCTGTTCGCTCGCCCAGCTGGCGATCGCCTGGTGCGCCCGCAACCCGCACGTCAGCACCGTGATCACCGGTGCCAGCAGGGTCTCGCAGGTGGTCGACAACTTCGCTGCGCTCGACGTGATGCGTCTGCTGACCGACGACGTGATGGCGCGCATCGACGCAGCCGTCGCCTGACGGGGCTCGTTCCGAGGTCGCTCTGCTCGTCGATGCTCCGGTGCGAGCGCATGTCGCCGAACTAGCCTCGGCTGTGTGCGGGCGTCTCTTGGCCAACTCCTCGACGACCGGGGCATCGTGCTTGCTGACGGCGCCACCGGAACGAACTACTTCGCAGCCGGCCTCGAGTCGGGCGATCCTCCGGAGTTCTGGAATGTCGATGAACCCGGCAAGGTGACGTCGCTGCACCAGCAGTTCGTCGACGCCGGTGCCGACATCATCCTCACCAATACCTTCGGCTGCAATGCGCACCGCCTCAAGCTGCACCGCGCAGAGCACCGCGTGCATGAGCTCGCAGCAGCGGCAGCGCGGCTGGCAAGAGCCGTCGCCGACGACGCCGAGCGGCCCATCGTGGTGGCGGGCTCGGTGGGGCCGACCGGCGAGCTGTTCGAGCCGCTGGGGGCCCTGCGCCACGATGTCGCAGTCGCGTCGTTCCGCGAGCAGGTGCGCGGCCTGCGCGACGGGGGTGCCGACGTCGTGTGGATCGAGACGATGTCGGCCCCAGAGGAGTTCCGCGCGGCAGCAGAGGCAGCAATCGCCGAGGGCATGCCGTACACCGTCACCTGCTCGTTCGACACCGCCGGCCGCACGATGATGGGCCTGCAGCCCGGCGACATCGCAGCGCACCTCGCCGACCTGGCGCCACAGCCGCTCGCCATCGGCGCCAATTGCGGAGTCGGCGCCAGCGACACGCTTGTGTCGCTGCTCGCCATGGTGGGCGGTCACCACCCGGTGATCTCGAAGGCCAATTGCGGCGTGCCGCAATTCGTCGGCACGGAGATCGTCTACTCAGGCACACCCGACCTCATGGCGGCGTATGCGCGACTGGCGATCGACGAAGGCGTGCGCATCATCGGCGGCTGCTGTGGCACGACGCCCGGACATCTCGCTGCGATGCGCGCCGCCATCGATGCTCACACACGCGGCGGATGCCCCGACATCGACTCGATCGTGGCCGAGCTGGGTCCCCTCACCAGCCCCGCGTCGGCAGCAGGAGCATCAGAGCGGCGCACCCGTCGCAGGGGCTGATCCCGCGCCCCCGTCGCAGTGAGCGGTGCCGTCGACTGGGGCGGTACCCTGCCGGTCGTGTCCGCCGAGAAGCTTCCCATCAAGATGCTCAGCGACCGCTTGCTGGTTCGCATCCCCGACAAGGACGGCGAGCGGCGATCGAGCGGCGGCATCCTGATCCCGGCAACTGCGCAACTGTCGAAGCGGCTCGTGTGGGCCGAGGTGGTCGCGCTGGGACAGAACGTGCGCAGCGCCGAGGTTGGCGACCGCGTCCTGTTCAGCCCCGAGGACCGCTACGAGGTCGAAGTGGGCGGCGACGACTACATCATGCTGCGTGAGCGCGACATCCATGCCGTCGCAGCGAGCCGCATCGAGGCCCAGACAGGCCTGTACCTCTGACGTCGGCAGCGTCGGCGGCAGGACATCGGCAATGACCATGCGGGGCGGTCGATGAGCGACTCAGGCGGAATGAGGATTCGGCCCTCATTCGACGAGTTCTGCGCGATGGCCCGCCAGCACACCGTGGTGCCCGTGTGGGCCGAGGTGCTCGCTGACACCGAGACGCCAGTCTCTGCATTCCTGAAGCTTGTCGGGAACGGTGAGGGCTTCCTGCT
The DNA here is from genome assembly GCA_041178405.1 of Actinomycetota bacterium. Lineage (GTDB taxonomy): Bacteria > Actinomycetota > Acidimicrobiia > Acidimicrobiales > Ilumatobacteraceae > UBA668. The sequence continues at coordinate 3,026 of JBEGVK010000017.1, forward strand.
CGAGTCCGTCGAGCACGGCGAGCGGTGGAGTCGGTTCAGCTTCGTCGGCCACGACCCCGTGGCGACGCTCGAACTGCGTGACGGCGCCATCTCGATCACGGGACAGCACCTCAGTGCCAACCCGCCGCTCGACAGGGGGATGCTGGCAGCGCTCGACGCGCTCGTGGCCGCCTACCGTGCACCGGTCGTGGCAGACCTCCCGCCGCTGCAGGGAGGCCTCGTCGGCTTCCTCGGCTACGACGTCGTCCGCGAGGTCGAGCACCTCCCGGCCGCACCGCCCGACGACCGCGGGTTCCCCGACGCAGTCATCAGCGTGATCGGATCGCTGGCGGCGTTCGACCACTGGCGCCAGCGTGTGTACCTCATCGAGAGCGTGCCGGTGCTCGGCCTCGACACGGCCGGGCTCGAGTCGGAGTATGCGGCAGCGATGGTTCGCGTGCGGCGCTCGGTCGAAGCCCTCGCAGAGCCGCTGCGTCTGCCGGTGGTCGAGCCCCCTGAGGCGGGCGAAGCACCGCCAGCGGTGCGGAGCTCGCTGCCGGATGGCGCCTATGAACGCGCCGTCGAGGCGGCGAAGGAGCACATCCTCGCCGGCGACATCTTCCAGGTCGTGCTGTCGCAGCGGTTCGATGTCGAGCTCGACGCCGACCCCTTCGACATGTACCGGGTGCTTCGCCAGGTGAACCCGAGCCCCTACATGTACTTCCTGCGCCACTCGGCCATCACGATCGTCGGCTCGTCGCCCGAGCCGCTCGTGAAAGTGGAGGGGCGCAAGGTGGTGAGCCGGCCGATCGCAGGGACCCGTCGCCGCGGCCGCACAGAGGACGACGACCGCCGACTTGCCGCCGAACTGCAGGAGCATCCGAAGGAGCGAGCAGAGCACGTGATGCTCGTCGACCTCGCCCGCAACGATGTGGGACGCGTGGCCCGATTCGGCTCCGTGCACGTCGACCAGCTGATGTCGCTCGAGCGCTATAGCCACGTGATGCACCTCACCAGCCAGGTGAGCGGCGAACTCGTCGACGGCATCACCCCCGTCGATGTGCTGCGCGCCACGCTGCCAGCCGGGACGGTGTCGGGAGCGCCGAAGGTGCGCGCCATGCAGATCATCGACGAGCTCGAGCCCGCGAAGCGCGGGCCTTACGCCGGAGTGGTGGGCTACATCGACTTCAGCGGCAACCTCGACACTGCGATCGCCATCCGCACGATGTTCGTGGGCGAGCGTGGCGCAAGCGTGCAGGCAGGTGCCGGCATCGTTGCCGACTCGGTTGCAGCCGATGAGGCCCTCGAATGCCGCAACAAGGCTGCCGCCCTCCTCGCAGCAGTGCCCGCAGCACGGCGGATGACCGCCGTGCGCCGCAACGCCTGATGATGGCCCGGCCGGTCCGCATGGCGGCGACTGGGCGTGCTGGGGCACACTGCAGACGTGTTCAGGATTGACGTCGAGCGCGACGGGGTCGCAGTAGAAGGCGCCGATGCGGCGCGCTACCTGCACTCGCAGCTGTCGCAGGAGATCGCATCGATGGGTATCGGCGCCAGCGCATGGTCGTTCGTGCTCTCGCCGACGGGCAAGGTGGATTCGCTCGTACGCGTGCAGCGACTGCGGGAAGACCGGTTCGTCCTCGACACCGATGCCGGATACGGCGACGGCCTGCTCGCACGTCTGCTGCGATTCCGGATTCGCGTGGCGGTCGAGATGGTGCGAGAGGTTCGCCCGGTCGTGGTGTTCCGCGGCGCCGAACTGCCATCAGGTCCTGACGATGCGCTGGTTGGGTGGGGAGACGGCTTCGATCTTCCGGCAGGACACGATGCGCTGGCGCGCCTCGGCCCACTCGGTGCCGTGCCGTCTGGCACGGCCGACGACCTCCTGCGGGCACGGATAGAGGCCTGCTGGCCGGCAATGGGAGCAGAGATCGTGCCCGGCGAGACGGTGCCGGCGGAGACTGGCGTCATCTCGCTGGCGGTGAACTTCGCCAAGGGCTGCTATCCCGGCCAGGAGCTCGTTGAGCGGATGGACAGCCGTGGCGCCGCTGCACCGTGGCGCCTCGAGGCAGTCGACGTCGGCCCTGGTGCGGTGGCGGGTGCCGTGCTCGAGCGGGACGGTGCGGCGATCGGGTCGCTCACCTCTGTCCTGGGATCTCGTGCAATCGCCAGGATTCGCCGCAGCGCCTGACCGCTGCCGGCGCCCTGGCTACGCCACGATGCGCTCGAACTCGCGGTCGCCCCGAAGGGAGGCGAACTCGTGAGCACTGTCGACTGCGGCGCGCAGCGCGAAGCCGTCCGAGTGCTGGGCTGCCGTCGTCAGCCATGCGAGTGCCGTGGCGCGATCACCGAGTGCAGCAGCTGCACGAGCCACCGAGATCGCCATCAGCGGCACTCGACGCTGCCGATAGCACTCGGCCGCAGCGAGACCCGCCTCGTGGTGCTCGCCAGTCCGCATGAGCACGTCGCACAGCACGTGCATGCTGAAGACCCTCCCCTGGGGTACGGGCCGTGGCAGCAGGGCGGCCACGCTGCGGAGGGCCTCGACCGGCGCTGCACTCGGCGGCGACCAGTCGGCCGAGCCTGCATCGGCGAGATCGGCAAGGAGGATGCTTCGAGCGACGTCGGGATCGCCGGCGCGCAACTGCTGCCATGCCCGGTACCAGGGTGACGGCACGTGATGGGCGCCAGCGAAACCACTGAGGTCGTCAGCGCGCCACGCAGCAGCCTCTGCATCGGTCTCTGCGGCGCGTCGCGAGAGCAAACGACCCCGCTCGCGGTCGGCAGAGATCATCTGTGTGACCGTGAGCAGCGGGATCACCGCGAAGATCGCCAGCGGCCGCCATGCCGGACTCGCCACCATCAGCGCGATCGTGAGCCCTGACACGGCGAGCGTGATGCCGTACATGATCGTCCGCGCCCGCTTCGGGGCAACCCACTCGATCATCACCTGCAGCACATGACCGCCGTCGAAGGGCAGGATGGGGATGAGGTTGAATGCGCCGATCACCGGCCCCGCCCAGAGCGCTGCGAACTGGGCGGGCGAGTCGCTCTGTAGCGGCCATCCGACGGCTCCGCCGACGGCCACGAACACCACCAGTCCGGCTGCGATCTGCACGAACGGACCCGCCAGGGAGATGCCGATTCGCTCCCAGCTGCGCAGTGGTCGCGATGGCACGAACGATGCATAGCCGGCAAGGAAGTCGAGCGAGATCTCGGCGCGGCAGCCCGCAGCGCGCGCTGCGACCGCATGGCCGAGCTCGTGCAGCAGCGTGAACGCGGCCATCAATGCCGCCAGCCACAGCCCGAACAGCAGGGTCTCGCCGTTGAGGAGCACGACGAGCAGCATGAACACCAAGAACCCCGGCCGGACGTGGAGCGGGAATCCGGCAATGCGGAAGGACTGCTGTCGGCGGGGCGCGCCGGTCGCAGGCAGCGGGGGAGGCACGGTCGGAGCCTACGAGGGATTCGCCGGCGAACGCCGATACGGGGCAGGCGCAACCCGTAGACTCGCCAGCCGTGTCATACGTCTACGCCTTCGACCACTCGCACCGCCGTCCGCCGATGGAGATGAAGGATCTCCTCGGTGGCAAGGGTGCAAACCTCGCCGAGATGACGAGCGTGCTGAAGCTGCCCGTGCCCCCCGGTTTCACGATCTCCACCGACGCCTGTCGGGCATACATGCAGGGAGGCTGGCCGACCGGCCTCGACGACGAGATTGCCCGCCATGTGGCCAAGCTCGAGAAGGCCATGCGCCGCAAGCTCGGCGACCCGCGTGACCCGCTGCTCGTGAGCGTCCGCTCGGGTGCCAAGTTCTCGATGCCCGGGATGATGGACACCGTGCTGAACCTCGGCCTGAACGACGAGAGCGTCGTTGGCCTTGCGAATGTGACGGGTGACGAGCGCTTCGCCTACGACAGCTATCGCCGCTTCATCAGCATGTACGGCCGCATCGTGCTGGGCGTCGACGGTGCGCTCTTCGAGCATCCGCTCGAGGAGGCCAAGCGCGCTGCCGGTGTCCGCACCGACGCAGAGCTCAACGCTGCCGCCCTCAAGAAGCTGTGCACCCAGTACAAGGCAGTCGTGAAGCAGGCGACGAAGAAGCCCTTCCCGCAGCAGCCTCGCCAGCAGTTGCGCGGTGCCATCGAGGCCGTGTTCAAGAGCTGGAACGGCGCCCGTGCGGTGGCCTACCGGGTCCGCGAGAAGATCAGCCATGACCTCGGCACTGCAGTGAATGTGCAGACCATGGTGTTCGGCAATCGCGACGACAACTCGGGCACCGGCGTCGGTTTCACGCGCAACGCGGCCACCGGCGAGAACGTGCCGTACGGCGACTTCCTCGTCAACGCCCAGGGCGAGGACGTCGTGGCGGGCATCCGCAACACCGAAGACCTCGACCACATGAAGAAGCACTTCCCGGTCATCCACA
>JBEGVK010000018.1:0-3098 GCA_041178405.1 Actinomycetota bacterium
TGCGACTGCCGCTCGTCCAGCGTCTGCGCACGGCGGTGCTTGCCGGACTCTCGCTCGGCGCCATCTCTGGCCGCTTGGCGGCACAGCGCCTGCCAGGCTCGGCGTGGTCATGGGCGGCATCGTGCGCCGCTGCCGGGGCGGTGATCGCGATGCTGTGGTGCGGTGCGGCACTGGTCGCCCATTCGCGGCCACAGTGGATCGTCGGCGGAATCGGTGCACTTGTCGTCGCATGGCACGCCGCTGACGCGGTGGGCGTGGTGTCGGCACCCCTGCGCGGCGTCGGGGCCATCGCCATGTCGGCGATGGCGGGCACCGACGGGGTGTCGGTGGATTCGGCGTGGATTGCCATTGCGATCGCGGCGGTGCTGGTGCTGCTGGCTGCAGGAGCGTCGATGCTCGAGCGGATGTCGCTCGAGGCACTTGCGCGTCGCAGCGCGCTGGTCGGCCAACTTCGGTTCGCTGCAACGATGCAGGATCTGCGAACGGTGGTGCTGCTACGCCGTCAACTCGACGAAGAGCATCCTCGACGCGTGCCGTGGATCCGATTCGCCTCAGGTGCTGGCACAGCATCCGTGTCGATACGGCGCGCGGTCTGGCGACGCGACATAAGCGGACTCCTTCGGATGCCGGCAGCGCGTCTTGGCCGCATGGTGGTCGTGACGGTCGTATGGGGCATCGGCATTGCGCTGACCATGCGCGGCACGACGCCAGCCGTCGTTGCGGCAGGCCTCGCTGGCTTCGTGCTCGGCATGGAGGCCATCGAGCCGCTGTCGCAGGAGGTCGACCACGCCGATCGCTGCGATCTGCTGCCGGTCGAACGCGGTGACCTGATGCTGCACCATCTCGCCGCACCAGCGGCGATGCTGGTGCCGTTCGCGGTCGTCGGAGCCCTCGTGGGGGCACTCGCGAGCGGTGACGCGTCCGGTCTTGTCGTGCCGCTGCTGATCGTGGCGGTGCCCGGAGTCTGGGCGGCGGCGGCGGGTGCCGTCGTGAGCGCGGTCCGCGATGCGCCAGACCCCGTCGCCACCGTGCGCGGCCCGACGTCGATCGCAATGCCCGAGGTGACAGGGCTCGGTACGGCGTTGCGTGCTGTGCTGCCACCGGCAGTGAGCACGATCGGCGTGGTGATGGTGCTGTTCATTCGGTCGGCGGCCGAGTCGGGAGCCTCCGTCGTGGGTGCGTCGCTGCGAGCAGCGGTCGGGGCGCTGGTGCTGGTGTTCCTCGTGTCGCAGTGGGTACGGCTACGTGATCGCGCCCATCGATCGACAGCGGCGTTCATGGCCGAGGGACGTGCCGCGTCGCGGCTTGGCTCAGGGGGTATGTGATGGCATCAGGCTCCACGGGCGTGCATGGTGAGCGACCCGTGTCGCTGCGCGCCATCGGACTGGGCAAGGACTACGGCGATCGGCCCGCCGTGCGCTCGGTCGATCTCGAAGTGCTGGCAGGCGAACGCGTCGTCGTGGTCGGCCACAACGGCAGTGGGAAGACCACGCTGCTTCGCCTGGCAGCAGGCCTGCTCGAGCCGACCTCCGGTGAGATTCGGATCGGCTCGGCCAAGGCGGGTTCGCTGCTGGCTCGACGGGCGGTCTCGTGGCTGCCCGACTCGCCCACCTTCTACGACGACCTCTCGCTCTGGGAGCACCTCGAATATGTGGCGCGCCTGCACGGCACCGTCGACTGGGAGCCTCGAGCCGGGCGACTTGTCACAGTGCTGGGCCTCGAGGCGCGACGCGACGAGCTGCCAACGACGTTCAGCCGCGGACTCCGGCAGAAGGCGTCGATCGCGCTCGGCATGGTGCGGTCGTCTGACGTCGTGCTGATCGACGAGCCGTTCGTCGGGCTCGATGCGGCCGGTCGTGCGGCATTGCTCTCGCTGCTCGACGACGTACACCGTTCGGGGGCCACGATCGTCGTGGCGACCCATGAGCCCGGGCTGCTGCCGGCAGTCGATCGGGTGGTGGCGCTGCGCGACGGCGAGGTGGCGTACGACGGCCCACCTGAGGGATTCGATGCAGTGTCGGAGGGCTTCGACCCCTGAGCCCGCGGGTGCCGTGGCCACTGGGAGCCGCTACCGTGGCGTCATGCAGGAATTCGCCGCAGTGAGTGCGTCGTCGAGCAATCCGTCGGCGCTTGTCGATCGACTGAACGAGAAGTCAGCTGAGGGCTGGTCTGTGGTGGCCATCGTCGGCGGTGCCGTGGAAGTGACGGCGTTCCTGAGCCGCGAGGCAGCGGCAGGATCGAGCGCACCGTCCAGCGCCGCAGCGACCCAGCCCGCGGCGGCAGAGCCCGGCGGGTGGGCAACGAGTCCGACAGCGGCGACGGTTCCGTCCGCCGCATGGTCGGACGCTTCGGCAGCCTCTTCCTCGACGGCAGCATTGGGCACGTCGGGCACGGCCGCCGCCGGTACGCCGTCGCCCCAGATGGCCGCCTCGTCGGTGCCCGCGCAGTGGGCAGCCGACCCCACCGGGCGCTACGAGCTTCGCTACTGGGACGGCATCCGCTGGACCGAGCACGTCTCGCGTGCCGGCCAGCAGTACACCGACCCGCTCTGACAGCACTGCCGCATCTGGCGGTCAGTCACCGCCATCGACATCGGCAATCGATACTCGGGTCGACTCAGGTACCGGCGGGAGCTGCTGGGTGAGCAGCCACGTGATGGCGAGGAATGCCGTCGTTCCCCACAGTGCGCCCTGCACGTCGGCCCACAGATACAGCAGGCCTGAGAGCAGCGTGCCGACGAGTCGGCCGGCGGCGTTCGCCGAGTAGTAGTAGCCGACGTCGAGCGCGACCCCGTCGTCGTCGGCATAGGCGAGCACGAGGTACGAGTGCAGTGCCGAGTTCACTGCGAATGCAGCGCCGAACGCGGCGAGGCCGAGCATCACCGTGGCCGTGACGGCGATGTCGAGGGCGACGAGGAGCGAGATGAGGGCACTGACTGCGGCAAGCACCGCTGCCCACCGTCGCGCCGCCGTGACCTCGGTGCCTGGCTGTCCGATGCGCGCAAGGATTCGGGGGGCGGCGGACTGGACGATTCCGTAGCCGATCACCCACGCAGCGAGGAAGCCGCCCACCGAGCGCTCGGTCCAGTCGAGTTCGCG
>JBEGVK010000019.1:0-4655 GCA_041178405.1 Actinomycetota bacterium
CCGAGTTGGCCGGCACTGAAGTCGCGGACCGCAACGCCGAGCGGCACGGACGTGCCGAGCAGGCGGAGGGCTGCTCTCCAGCGCTCGGCGAGGCAGGGAATCGACAGCAGGGCGAGCATCGCTGCCGGAACCAGCCATTGCCAACTCGCATCGCGCAGTGCCCGTCCGATGTCATCCGCATCGCGGATGAGCGCGCGAGCAAGTGCCGCTGCGGAGACGAGCACGACGCCGACTGCAAGCAGAACTGGAACAAGGGCGCGACTGCGGCGCACTACGCACGTCCACTGCCGCCTGAAGCGGCAACGTGCGCGTCGATGGCGGCGCGCCGTGCCGCTAGTCGACTCTCCGAGAGCAGTCGGCGTGACACGGCCATCAGGTCGGCGAGAAAGGCGACCATCAGGATCTGCACGGCGGCGAGGAAGAGCACGCCAGCGACGAGAAGACCCGGAAGCCGCGACGAGTAACTCTCTGCAAAGAAGAAGTAGGCGAGCCAGCGGACGACGAGGATCAGTGCGAGCAGTCCTGGGAGAGCGGCGATGGTGGCGAAGAATCGGAAGGGGCGATAGACGGCAAAGCTTCGGATGATCGTTGCAGCAGAGCGGCGGACGTAGACCGCCGAACTCTTGACAAGGCGAGACGGGCGGGTCCACGGGTTCACTTCGATCGGGACGGAGATCACCGTAAGGCCTTCGGCTCCCGCCTGGATGAGGGTCTCGAGTGTGTACGTGTACCGACCGTGCACCTGAAGTCGCAGTGCAGCCTCGCGGCTGAAGGCGCGGAACCCGCTCGCGGCGTCGAGGATTGCGGTACCTGAGAACTTCCTCACGACCCATGTGCCGAGCCGCTGCAGGCGCTTCTTGAGCCCTGAGAATTCCTCTACTGATTCGATCGGCCGTTCGCCGACGACGATGTCGCACTCGCCAGCGGCAACTGGCGCCGTGATGAGCGGGATGCACTGGCCGCGGTACTGGTTGTCGGCGTCGGTATTGACGATGACGTCAGCACCGGCGCGGAGGGCGGCATCGAGTCCGGTGAGGAACGCAGCGGCGAGGCCCCTGTTGCGGTGATGGCGCACGACATGGTCGACGCCGTGTTCGCGGGCCACTGCCGCCGTTCGGTCGGTGCTCCCGTCGTCGACCACGAGCCATTCGACGACATCGAATCCGGGGACCGAGCGCGGCAGGTCGGCGAGCGTCTGCGGCAGGGTCTGCTCCTCGTTGAGGCAGGGAATCTGGATGATGAGCTTCATGGTCGCGCACTCCGGGGAGATCGCCCCGAGGCTACCTCCGCGGGATCACTCGAACCCGTGCATGCGGCAGTTCACACGGCGGAGTACTCGACGTCGAGCGCAACGAGCCCGCGACTTCGACGCTGCGGCCCGCCCGCGACGATGTCGAACTGGTCTCGTCCGTCGCGCCATGCGATCACATCGGGGTTGTCGCGGTCGGCGAGGCTGAAGGACATCGAGTAGGTGCCGTCCTGCAGCGGGAGTGAGTTGATCGTCACCCTCAGGGAGCCGACGGCCGAGATCGAGCCGAGTTCGGCCGCCGGTGTCACCTCGCCGGCATGGACGACCTGCCCGTTTGGCGCAGTGATGTCGATCGTCAGCGTAGGACGACGAAGGTCGGCCTCGCCGACGTAGGAGAGGGTGATCTCGAGTGGCTCTCCGGGTCGGAGCATGCGGCGCCCGCCGGAGCCGGGCATGTCGAGCGTCACGCCGCTGATCCGGAGAGCGGCATCGCCGCCGGACGAGGAGACTCGCGACTCGTGGAGTTCGCCATGCAGATGCTCGCGGAAGATCCTGATCGCGTCGCTCGGGCGTGTATCGGCAACGAGGGATCCATGATCGAGCACTACTGCGCGCTGGCACATCTGGCGGACGAGGTCTGCGGAGTGCGTCACCACGACGATCGTCCGGCCCTCTTGCTGGAATTCGCGCACCCGGTCGAGGCATTTGCGCTGAAAGAGCTCGTCCCCGACTGCGAGCACCTCGTCGACAAGAAGGAGTTCTGGGTCGAGGTTCACTGCGACTGCGAATCCGAGCCGGACGTACATGCCGCTCGAGTAGTGCTTGACGGGCTCGTCGATGAACTGGCTGAGCTCGGAGAAGTCAACGATGTCATCAAGCCTGCGAGCGATCTCGCGGCGGCGGATGCCGAGGAATGCGGCGTTGATATAGACGTTCTCGCGTCCGGTGAGCTCAGGATGGAAGCCCGCGCCGAGCTCGAGCAGCGATGCCATTCGGCCGCGGACAAGCACCCGACCCGTTGTCGGGGTGAGAATCCCGGTCATGCACTTCAGGAGGGTCGACTTGCCCGACCCGTTGTGGCCCATGACTCCGACGGTTTCGCCGGTGCCGATCGAGAGGTCGAGGACGTTGAGCGCATTGAACATCCTCGTGCTGGAGCGGCCCAGTCGGAGCAGCCGCTCCTTCACGGACTGCGGCATGTCGCTGTGGAGGCGAAAGCTCTTCGAGACTCCCTCGACTCGGATCGCCTCCATCTACAGCACCTCCGCGAAGTTGCCCTCGGCGCGGTCGAAGAGACGGAAGGCGATGGCGAGCAGCAGCATCGAGGCGATTCCCACGATGCCGAGATTCCGCGCGTACCACCAGGTGCCGACGTCCGGCAGGAGCAACCGATCGCCGGCGGCATTCGTGCCGTACACCGCTCTCTGAAAAGCGGTGACCACCGGCGTCATCGGGTTGAGGAGGGGCAGCCACGTTGGCAGTGATCGCTCGGCAAGCCAGGCCGTGGTGCGCTCGTACTGGTAGATGATCGGTGTCGCCCAGAACCAGGCGACCATGAGGAGATCGAGCAGATGCTGCGTATCCCTCGCATAGACGTTGACGACACTGAGCAGGGACCCGAGCGCCGCACAGAGGACGACGACCACGACGATTGCGAGAGGCAGCAGCCAGAGCTCTGACCACGCAACATCGTGGCCAGCCACGAGGAGGATCACCCCGAGCGTTGCGAGCTGGAGCGCAAAGTGGACGAGGGCGCTGCCGCTCGTCGACAACGGCAGGATGATCCGGGGAAAGGTGACCTTCGAAACGAGATACGAATTGCTGGTGACCGACTGTGCTGAGGTGGTCAGAGAGGTGGCGAGAAGGGTCCACACGATGAGTCCGCTCATGACCCACACCGCGAAGTTCTCGAAGCCGGCGCCAAGGATGCTGAACACGGCCGTATACACGACAAGGAGGAACACAGGCTGGGCCATCGACCAGAGGAAGCCGAGGGCCGAGTTCTTGTAGCGCACCTTCAACTCTCTCGTGACGAGGCCGCCGACGAGTTCGCGGTACAGCCATACGTCGCGGAACTGCGCGGGCAGGGAGCGGCGGGCAGCGATGAGTCGCATTCCGTCAGGAATTGCCGCCAGTGGCTTTGTCCCGGCGGGACTCATGATGACCGTCCGAGCAGTCGCGCGATGCGACGGACGGCCCTCGACACTGGTGAGCGTGCACCGCCGGTCGGCTGTTGCAGTCGCACGATGTGGTGTGCAACGTGATGCACCCGGTCGGCAAGTGGCCCGAGGGTGGGCGGAAGCCACCACTGCGTGCCATCCGTCGCAGGTGTCCCCGTCGGCAAGCCGTCGGCGAGAGGATCGTCAATGCGCCGGCATTCGATCACCCACTGATAGGTGATCGAATCGGGATCGGCGATCAGCACCATTCGGCCCCAGTCGAGGATCCCGTCGTCGACTGCCACCTCCGTGTGGCCGATCAGCTTCGCCACTCGATCCCAGTGGACGACCCGCAGTCCGGCCTCGGCGACCAGCTGCTCGAGCGAGTGTCGAGTGAACAGCTGGACGTGCGTTCGGTCGAGGAGTCCGATGTCGGTGTAGGCGAAGTGGCCTCCGAGCAGCGCGAGTCGCACGTCGCCGTGCGCCACATTCGGTATCGAGAGCACTGCCAGACCGCCGGGCCTGAGCAGACCGAGCGCCTGGCGAAGGCATCGGAGCGGATCACGAAGGTGCTCGAGTACATCGGCGGCGATCACGAGGTCGAACTCCGACCCGGTGAGCGTGTCGAGCGCCGCAGGCTGGTCGAGGTCGCCGACGATCACGCGATCGGCGAATCTCTCGGCGATGGCAGCCGCAGCAGGGTCCTGTTCGACTGCGGTGACTCGGCGTCCCCATCGCTGCAGCACCGCAGTGGTGCGTCCTGTCGACGATCCCAGTTCGAGGATGTCGACCGCCTCGGGATGGCGGGCTGCGGCGCGCAGCACAGTGGCTCGCGAGTCCTCGAGATCGTCGAGGTCGATCTCGGTCCCGTATCGGCCCCAGTCGTTCACGGCAGGCGAGACTACTCGCTGGGGTTGATCCGGCTGTGGGCGCTCACAGTGTGACGTCGACGCAGTGAAGCGCTCGACCATGTGCGGCCATGACGGTGACGAGCTCGGATCGAGAGCCCCTCGGCGACTCAGCGGCGATCGTGGGATTGCTGGTTCATGAGGTAGCGGGGTTTGCAGCGTCGGGATCGATGCCATGGCGGCGAATGGCGGCATCGATGGCGTCGCTGCCGATAGCACCGCGCTCGGCGAGTGCCGACAGCACGGCAACCACGACGTGGCCTGCATCGATCTCGAAGAATCGCCGGAGTGCCTCGCGTGTGTCGCTGCGGCCCATGCCGTCGGTGCCGAGCGGCACGA
>JBEGVK010000020.1:0-48420 GCA_041178405.1 Actinomycetota bacterium
GCCGTCGATGCCCAACTCGGCCCGCGCAGCATCACCGTGACGAACACCGACACGGGCACGGCGACTGCCGCCGATGCGATCTCCGTCGTGGCCCGCCCCGTGGCAGCATCGCTGACGCCCAACGTGATCGGCCAGGGAGCTCTCGCCCGCACGTTCACCGTCACCGGCACCGGATTCCAGAGTGGCGCCACGGTGTCCTTCAGCGGCACGGGACTCACCGTTGGCGTGGCGACGTTCCAGTCGGACACCCAGCTCACCGTGACGATCGCTGCAGACGCCGCCGCCACGCTCGGCCAGCGCGCAGTGACGGTGCTCAACCCCGACGGCGGCACCTCGTCGACGGCCGGCGCACTCACTGTCAATGTCCGGCCGGTGCCGACCAGCGCGGCACCGACCTCGCTGTCGGTCGGCTCCGTCTCGAGAGTCGTCACGGTCCGCGGCACGGGCTTCGAAGCCGGCGCGTCGGTCGCCTTCTCGGGCACCGGTATCACCATCAACTCGGTGACGGTGCTCAGCGCGACGGAGATCGACGTCAACGTCACCGTTGCAGCAAATGCGACGATCAGCACGCGGTCGATCACCGTCACCAACTCCGACGGCGGTACCGGCGCACTGCTCACCGGATTCTCGATTGTGAGCGCAGCCACCCTCACGGTGAACGGCATCACACCCGATGCACGCGGCCAGGGTGCCGGCACGCAGACCGTCGTCATCACCGGAACAGCTTTTGCCTCGACTGCGACTGTCGCCTTCAGTGGTACCGGCGTCACCGTGACGGCCGCAACGATCAACTCAGCCACCCAGATCACGGCGACCATCAACGTGGCGGCAACGGCGACGGTCGGCCCGCGCAACGTCACCGTCACCAACTCGGCCACCTCGACGTTCACACTGGTCGGCGGGTTCACCGTGACCGCCGGCCCGACGATCAGCTCGCTCTCGCGCACGGCGCTCGCTCAGGGCGTCAGCAACCGCCTGATCACGATCACCGGCTCGAACTTCGTGTCCGGGGCCACCGTTGTGTTCGGCGGCACGGGCGTCACCGTGAGCACCGTCACCGTCGTCAACTCGACGACGATCGAGGCAACGGTGACTGTTGCCGCCGCCGCTGCGACCGGACTGCGGTCGGTCACGGTCCGTAACCCGGATGCGGGCGCAGTCACCCTGGCGAGCGGCCTCACCGTGAACGCCCAGCCGACGGTCACCTCGGTGACGCCGGCGACCGTGGGACAGGGCGCCGTGTCGAGGACTCACACGGTGGCCGGCACCGGATTCCAGACAGGCGCAGTGATCACGTTCTCCGGTACGGGCATCACGGTGAACTCGTCCACGGTCACGGCTACGTCGATCTCGCTGAACCTGACGGTCGCCGCCGATGCGGGACTAGGCGCTCACTCGATCACGGTCACCAACCCCGACGACGGCGTGGCGACCCTGGCCACAGGGCTCACCGTCGCCGCCGCGCCGACGCTCACGTCGGTGTCGCCGCTCGCCATCGGCCAGGGCGCGACGGCGCAGACGCTCACCCTCACCGGCAGCGGATTCGCCGCCGGAATGACGCTGTCGGCGTCGTCTGCCGGTGTCACCTTCGGCACGGTCACGGTCACCACCGCCACCTCGGCCACGGTGCCGGTGACTGTCACGACAACTGCAGCGCTCGGCACCACCGACATCACGGTGCTCCGCCTCGACGGCGGCCGTACCATCCTGAGCGCAGCCTTCACCGTCACCGCTGGCCCGACGCTCGCATCGGTGACGCCGTCGTCGGTGGGCCAGGGTGCCACCGGCACGATCATCACCCTCGTCGGCACCAACTTCGCGGTCGGTGCCACGGTCACGGTCGGCGGTACCGGCGTGACCGTGAACGCCGTGACGCGGATCGACGCCAGCACGCTCGACGTGTCGGTCACCGTGGCGGCCGCCGCCACCACCGGGGCCCGCTCGGTGACGGTCCGCAACCCTGATTCGGGCACGGCGTCACTCGCGACCGGTCTCACCGTGAGTGCGGCCCCGACGTTGACGTCGGTGACGCCGGCGTCGGCTGGTCAGGGTGCGGTGTCGAGGTCGTTGGCGGTGGTGGGTACTGGGTTCCAGTCGGGGATCACGGCGGTGTTCTCGGGGACTGGCGTGACGGTGGATTCGTTGACGGTGAACTCGGCGACGTCGCTGACGGTGGTGGTGTCGGTGGCGGCTGGGGCGTTGACGGGGGCGCGGTCGTTGACGGTGACGAACCTCGACAGGGGCACGGCGACGCTGGCGACGGGCCTGACGGTGAACGCCGCTCCGACAGTGGCGTCGCTCACGCCGTCGACGCGCTCTGTTGGCGCCCTCAACCAGTCGATCGTCATCGCTGGCACCGGGTTCGCTGCCGGCGCCACGGTGGCGTTCTCGTCGGCCTCGATCACCGTCAACTCGGTGGTCGTCAACAGCGCCACGCAGATCACTGCCAATGTGTCGGTGTCCAGCGCTGCGGCCATCGGTGCGTACGACATCACGGTGCGCAACGCCGATGGTGGCAGCGGTAGCCGAGTCGGTGCGCTGTCGCTCGTGGCAGCGCCGACCGTGACGTCGGCAAGTCCGACAGCGATGGGCGTCGGCGCCACCTCTCGTACCGTCACCGTCACCGGGACCGGCTTCCAGGCGGGATCGACGGCGACGTTCTCGGGTACCGGCATCACGGTGAACTCGGTCACCCTGGTGAGCGCGACAACGCTGAGCCTGCTGGTGACAGTGGCCTCGGGCTCCACCCTCGGGCCGCGCGACCTGACGGTGAACAGCGGCGGCGCGAATGCGACGCTCGCCGGCGCCATCAGCCTCACCGCCGCCCCCACGGTCACTGCCTTCGCCACTTCCACGGCGTCTTCCGCCGCCGGACAGGGCGCGGTGACACGGTCGTTCAACGTGACCGGCACCGGCTTCGCCTCAGGGGCCACCGTCGAGTTCTCCGGCACGGGCGTGACCGTCAACTCGGTCACATTCGTCAGCTCGACCAGCCTTACCGTCGTCGTCAGCGTGCTGCTCACCGCCACGGTCGGTGCCCGCGACGTCCGGGTGGTGAACCCCGACTTCGGCACCGGCACACGCGTGGGTGGCCTCACGATCACCGCCGCGCCGACGCTCACCTCTCTCACGCCGAACAGCCGTGCTCAGGGCGCCCTCAACTCGTCGGTCACGGTGGCCGGCACCGGGTTCCAGGCGGGTGCAGTCGCCACGTTCTCCGGCACGCTGGTGACGGCGACCACCTCGTCGGCCACGGCTACGTCGCTGGTCATCGCCGTCACGGTCGACCAGAACGCCGCTACGGGCCTGCGCAGCATCACCGTCACCAACCCTGACGGCGGCACGCGGACCCTGGCCAACTCGTTCACGGTGCTTGCCGGACCGAAGGTGACGTCGCTGAGCCCTGCGTCGCTGGCACGCGGTGCTGCCGCCACGACGATCACCATCAACGGCTCCGGCTTCGTGACGGGCACGACGGTGTTCTTCAGTGGGCTTGGTCTCACGCTCGGAGCGGTCACCGTCGTCAGTGCCACCCAGCTGCGGCTCACTGTCGCAGTGGCCACGACGGCGACGATCGGCCTCAGGGGGATCACGGTGACCACGCCGTCCAACGGCGGCCGCTTCTCGTCCACCACGATCGGCCTCACGATCACCTAGTGACGACGGTCCGGGGCCGGCTGGGACACTGGGCCGGCTCGCTGGAGGCGGGCGACGCAGCCGTACACTTCGACCATGGCGAATGAGCGGGTGGCAGGCTACGAGTGGCGGGTTCCCGAGGCCGAGCAGGGTGGCCGTTTCGCCAACCTGGTCGGCGTGTGGCATTCGGCGCACGAGTTCACGCTCGACTTCGCCACGACCCAGCAGCCCGAGCAGCGCGACGGCGGCATCGTGGTGCCGGTGCAGGTCACGTCTCGGGTGAAGCTGCCGGTGAGCGTCCTGTTCGACCTCATCCGCGCCCTGAACGAGAACATGACCAAGTACGAGCAGGTGTACGGCCCGATCTCGCGCCCAGGCGACAATCGCCCGACGTATCCGCCCGACGATCTCGTCGGCGGCTGACGCAGCCCGGCGGGCAGCACACGCGGCACTGCGCCCTCGGCAGGATTCGAACCTGCGCACACGGCTCCGGAGGCCGACGCTCTATCCCCTGAGCTACGAGGGCGGGGTCGAACCGGTGAAGGGGGTGGGCCTGGAGAGCGCACGCCGCCGGCGACGACTCGCACACGATACCGAGAATCGGTCCTCGTCAGCCGCCCACCGGCCGTTACCATCCCCTTTCCATGGCCGATCCGCTGCACACCATCGCCGAGACGGTGCGCTCAGTGCTGGCCGACCTCACCGGACTGCCCGCTGGGGAGATCGATCCGGTCGTACGCCCGAGCGAGCGGGCCGACGCCCAGGTGAACGGGGCACTGGCGCTGGCAAAGCAGGTCGGCGGGGTGCCGAGAGACCTCGCAACTGCACTCGCAGCTGATCCGCGCCTGGCGGTCCTCTGCGCTGCGGCAGAGGTGGCTGGGCCCGGATTCGTCAACCTCACCTTCACCGACGCATTCCTCAGCGGCGAGCTCGCTGCCGCCGCACGAGACGACCGCCTCGGTGTCAGGTCGGCTGCGCTCGCGCACACGGCGGTCGTCGACTACTCGGCCCCGAATGTCGCAAAGGAGATGCACGTCGGACACCTGCGCAGCACGGTGATCGGCGACTCGATCGTCCGACTCCTGCAGTTCGTGGGTCACACCGTCATCCGCGAGAACCACCTTGGCGACTGGGGCACCCCGTTCGGCATGCTCATCGAGCACCTCGTCGACATCGCCGGCATCGACGGGGCCGCCGACCTCGAGGTGGCCGATCTCGGCGCCTTCTACAAGGCGGCCCGCGAGAAGTTCGACGCGGACGACGCCTTCAAGGAGCGCTCGCGCGAACGCGTCGTGCTGCTGCAGGGCCGTGAGCATCCCGAGACTGCACGCCTGTGGCACATCCTCGTCGGACAGAGCACCGTGCACTTCAACGAGGTCTACCGAAAGCTCGGCGTGCTGCTCACCGACGACGACCTTGCCGGCGAGTCGATGTACCAGCCGCTCATGGACGACGTGCTCCGCCGACTCGACGCAGCTGGGATGCTCGACGAGAGCGATGGGGCCAAGGTGGTGTGGGTGCCGGGCTTCACCAACCGCGAGGGAGAGCCGCTGCCGCTCATCGTGCAGGCGCGCACCGGCGGCTTCAACTACGCCACCAGCGACCTGGCCTGCGTGATCGACCGCACCGAGCGGCTCGGGGCCACGCTGCTCGTCTATGTCGTCGGCTCACCGCAGGCACAGCACCTCGCGATGGTGTTCAAGGCCGCCGAGCTCGCCGGATGGATCCGGCCACCGGCGCAGGCGGTGCACGTGCAGTTCGGAAGCGTGCTCGGCGCCGACCGCAAGATGCTCAAGAGCCGCAGCGGCGACCCAGTCAGGTTCATCGAGCTCATCGACGAGGCCATCGAGCGGGGCACGGCAGCGGTCGCCGAACGCAGCGGCATCAGCGACGGCGACCAGCGCTCAGCGCTCGGCCGGGCCATCGGCATCGGCGCACTCAAGTACGCCGAACTGTCGAGCGACCGCATCAAGGACTATGTCTTCGACTGGGACCGGATGCTCGCCTTCGACGGCAACACCGGCCCGTACCTGCAGTATGCGCATGCCCGACTGTGCAGCATCTTCCGCAAGGCGGTCGACGAGCACGGCATCGACCGCGATTCCCTGCGCTCGGTCCGACCTCTCGTCGACGACCCGAACGAGCGGGCACTCGCGCTGCGACTGCTGCAGTTCGATGCCGCAGTCCACGATGCCGTCGACCGGTTCAGCCCGCACCGACTCTGCACCTACCTGTTCGACCTGGCGCAGGCGTTCACGGCGTTCTACGAGGCCTGTCCCGTGCTGAAGGCCGACGACGAACTGCGCCGCTCGCGCCTCGCGCTCTGCGACCTGACCGCTCGCGTGCTCGAACGAGGTCTCTCCCTGCTGGGCATCGAGGCACCGGAGCGGATGTGACCGCCCTTCCCGAGGCACTACTGCCCGACACGTCCCGAGTCGCCGCTGACGGATCGCTCGAGATCGGAGGCTGCCGGATCGACGACCTCGTCGGCGAGTTCGGCACGCCGCTCTTCGTCTACGACGAGGCCCACCTGCGCAGTCGCTGCCGCGAGGCGGTGGCGGCCTTCGGACGGGGGAACGTGTTCTACGCCACCAAGGCGTTCCTGTGCTCGGCGATGGCCCGACTCGCCCACGAGGAGGGCCTCGGCCTCGATGTCGCCAGCGGCGGCGAGCTGTTCGTGGCGCTGCGGGCCGGGGTGCCCGCCTCGGGCATCGCCCTGCACGGCAACAACAAGAGCACCGCTGAGCTGCGCATGGCGATCGAAGCCGGCGTGGGTCGAATCGTCGTCGACAGCTTCGACGAGATCGACCGACTCGAGGCACTGCAGACAGAGGTACGTGCGAATGGCTGGACGCTGCCGCGGCTCCTCGTGCGCGTCACTCCGGGAGTGCATGTGCACACTCACGAGTTCATCGCCACTGGCCAGGACGACAGCAAGTTCGGCTTCAACATCGGCAATGGCGACGCGGGTCGGGCTGTCGAGCGGCTCAGCCGGTCGGCCGCCGGCGATCTCGCAGGCGTGCACTGCCACATCGGCAGCAACGTGTTCTCGGCCTCGAACTTCGCGCGAGCGGTGGATGCGGTTGCGGCATTTGCCGTGCCGCTCGGGCTGCCCGAACTCGTGCTCGGCGGTGGCCTCGGGGTGGCCTACACCGCGGGTGAGTCGGCGCCGTCGATCGCCCAGTGGGCAGAGGTGCTGTTGTCGGCATGCAGTACGGCCGGCGTTCGCAGCGCGATTGCCGTCGAGCCCGGTCGGAGCATCGTCGCCTCGGCGGCGGTCACCGTCTACACCGTGGGCACGATGAAGGACATCCCGGGCATCCGTCGGTACGTGAGCGTCGATGGCGGCATGAGCGACAACCCGCGTCCGGTGCTGTACGGCAGCGGATACGAGGCGTTTCTCGCCAGGGCCGTGCGCTCCGAGCGGCCGCTGCGCGCCCGGGTGGTGGGCAAGCACTGCGAGAGCGGCGACGTGCTCGTGCCCGAGGCGGCACTGCCTGCCGATGTTGCCGTCGGCGACCTCCTTGTCACGCCCGTGACCGGCGCATACGGCTACGCGATGGCGAGCAACTACAACCGCCTGCCGCGGCCCGCCGTCGTGTTCGTCGGCGATGGCTCGGCCCGTCTCGTGGTGCGGCGGGAGTCGTTCGACGACCTGGTCGCCTGCGACGTGCCTGCCGACGGCGTCACCGACACCTGAGACGATGTCGTCATGCGAATCGGTCGTACCGTGACGGCTCGACTGCAGGGCGTGGGCGAATTTGCCGACCTGGGGCGGTTCTTGATCGAATCTTCGTGATGCAACCGCTGTACGTGGCGGCGACCCAAGGATACGATCGCCGACGTGAATGACATCGATGCCGTTGCCTCGTGCGACTCTGCTGCCGATGGCGGCCTCGACGGTGTCGTCATCGTGTGGATCGACGGCGAGGAGTCGAGCCTCGTCGGGCTCGCCGACGGCGACCACAGGGTTGCGGCCTCGGGCGCCGACGCCGCCTACGCCATCGACGCCGTCATCGCCTGCGATGCCGAGTCGCCGAGCGCGTCGATCACCGTTGCCGGAGTCGGCGCTGCGCCGATGCCGGCCGGCGCCGAGCCGATGGCGCTGGCCACCTCGCTGGCGGTGGCTCCCGCTGCGGCACCGTCGGCGGTGCAACTGCCGGCCACCGGCGCAGCGGCCGGCGCCATGCTTGCCGGTGCGTTGATGCTCGTCGCGGCTGGCGCCATCCTCCGCCGCCTCGGCCGCCCGGCCGCCTGAGCGCGTCGCCCGGCCGCCTGAGCGCGTCACCCGGCCGCCTGAGCGCGCCGTCCGGCCGCATGCGGCCCCTCGTGCGGTGATCGGCCGCCGAACTCGTAGCCTCGTGACGTGACCACCGCAGCCCCAGAGCGTTCCATCAGGATCGGTGTCCTCGGCTGCGGCAATGTCGGCGCGGCATTCGTCGACCTGGTCGGCCGTCAAGCCGACTCGATTGCTGCCCGCACTGGCCTGCGGCTCGAAGTCGCCCGGGTCGCCGTTCGCAACCTCAGCGCCCAGCGCGACGTCTCGCTGGCCGCAGGAGTGCTCACCCGTGATGCGCTCGACGTGGTGAACGACCCCGGCATCGACCTCGTCGTCGAGGTCATCGGGGGCATCGAGCCCGCCCGAGAACTCATCGTCACAGCACTCCGCACGGGCAAGCCCGTCGTCACGGCGAACAAGGAATTGCTCGCCAACGTCGGGGCTGAGCTGTTCGCCGTAGCCGACGAGTCGGGCGTCGATCTGCTGTTCGAGGCAGCGGTAGCCGGCGGCATCCCGGTCATCCGCGCCCTTCGCGAGAGTCTTCGCGGCGAGCCGGTACGGCGCGTCATGGGCATCATCAACGGCACCACCAACTTCATCCTCACCAAGATGACCGAGGAGGGGGCCGACTATGCCGCCGCACTGTCGGAGGCCCAGCGGCTCGGCTTCGCCGAACGCGACCCGACGGCCGATGTCGAGGGATTCGATGCAGCTGCCAAGGCAGCGATCATCGCCACGGTGGCGTTCGGCGCCCGCGTCGTCGCCGGCGACGTGTACCACGAGGGCATCAGCCGCATCGGCGCGCACGACATCGCCATGGCAGACCGGCTGGGCTACGTGGTGAAGCTGCTGGGAATCGCCGAAGCCGACCCTGTCACCGGCGACATCGCAGTGCGAGTGCACCCGACGATGGTGCCCAAGCACCATCCGCTCGCCAGCGTGCGCGAGAGCTTCAACGCGGTCTTCGTCGAGGGCGCTGCTGTCGGCTCGCTGATGTTCTACGGACGTGGGGCTGGCGGCTTGCCGACCGCCAGCGCAGTGCTGGGCGACGTGATCGACGCCGCCTCGAATCTCTCGCGAGGCACGTTCGGCTCGCTCGGCACGTTCGGCCGAGCTGCGATCCTGCCCATCGACGAGACCTCAGCGCAGTACCTGCTCAGCCTCGAGGTCGCCGACAGGCCAGGCGTGCTGCACGCCGTCACCGGCGTCTTCGCCCGTCACGGGGTGAGCATCAGGGCGGCCGAGCAGGAGGGCATCGGCCCCGATGCTCGGCTGGTGTTCATCACCCACGAGGCACGTGAGGCCGACGTGCAGGCGACGGTCACCGAACTGCGCGGGCTCGATGTCGTGCGCAGCGTCGGCGGTCTGCTGCGCGTGATCGGGAGCTGAGCGGCAGCGATGCGGTACGTCTCGACGAGGGGCGCAGCGCCCGACCTTGGCTTCATCGATGCGATGCTCGCCGGCCTTGCCGTCGACGGCGGCCTCTACGTTCCCGATCGCTGGCCGGCTCTGCCGGCGCTGCGTCCCGGCGACGACTATGCGGCCCGTGCGGCGCAGATCATCCAGCTGTTCGTCGGCGACGAGCTCGCGCCTGACACCGTGGCCCGGCTCTGCCGCGAGGCGTACGGCACGTTTGCCCATCCGGCCGTCGTGCCGCTGGTGCAACTCGAGCACGACCACTTCGTGCAGGAGCTGTTCCACGGTCCGACGCTGGCGTTCAAGGACGTGGCACTGCAGCTGCTCGGACGGCTGCTCGACGAGGTGCTCCGAGCCCGCGGCCAGCGGGTCACGATCGTCGGGGCGACGAGCGGCGACACCGGGTCGGCAGCGATCGACGGCGTGAGGGGCTGCGCGCAGGTCGACATCGTCATCCTCTACCCAGCAGGCCGCACGAGCGATGTCCAGCGACGGCAGATGACCACCGTCGACGAGCCCAACGTGCGAGTGGTCGCCGTCGATGGCACCTTCGACGACTGCCAGGACCTCGTCAAGGCGATGTTCAACCACGCCGAGTTCCGCGAGCGCATGGGGCTGAGCGCGGTCAACAGCATCAACTGGGCACGGGTGATGGCCCAGGTGGTCTACTACGCCGTGGCTGCCGACGTGCTGGCCGGTCCCGTCGATGTGTGCGTGCCGAGCGGCAACTTCGGCAACGTGTTCGCCGGCTGGATCGCAAAGCGCGCGGGAGCATCGATCGGCTCGCTGATCGTGGCCACCAACGCCAACGACATCCTCCACCGCTTCTTCGCAGGCGGCGACATGTCGACGGTTCCCGTGGTGCCATCGCTGAGCCCGAGCATGGATATCCAGGTGTCGAGCAACTTCGAGCGACTGCTCTTCGAGATGAACGGCCGCGACGGCGAGGCGACCGCACGCCAGCTGCGGCAGTTCCGCGACACCGGCCGCCTCGAGGTGACGATGGCGCAGCGTGCCGAGTTCGTCGACGGCATCTTCGAGTCAGCCCGCCTCGACGATGCGGCCACACTCGACGTCATGCGCGACGTGCACCAGTCGAGCGGCATGATGCTCGATCCACACACCGCGGTCGGCGTCGGTGCCGTCGAGCGTCTGCGCGCCGCCGGCCGCGTGCACGGCACCGCTGTCACGCTTGCCACGGCGCACCCTGCCAAGTTCCCCGACGCGGTCGAGCGGGCCACGGGACGCCGCCCCAGCCTGCCGCCGCACCTCGCCGACCTCTTCGACCGCCCCGAGCGGTTCGCCTCGCTGCCCAACGACCTCGGCGCTGTGGAGCAGTACGTGTCGACGGCGTTCGCCCGCTGAGCGCAGTCGACGGTCCGGTTCTCGCGGGCACGGCGAGACGTTGAGGAAGATCGATCGGTCCGGCGTTGCGATGGGCTGATCGGCTGCTATGGTGCAGAGGTCCGGGTTGCCGGACGATCCCCGCTGTGAAGTGCCACCTCAGGCACAGGCCGCGGCCGGGGACATGTTTCCAGGCGGTCTCGCCGCCGGTCGCCCGTGTGATCACCGATGGTCACCGTGCCGTCCGCGCTGCCGCCCCTCGCAGAAAGCAGGTGGCCAGTGGCCGCAGAAGCGCTTGAGCAGTCAGTGCTCGACAGCAAGGACAAGGATCAGCTGCTCGCCATTGCGCAGGCACTCGGGATCAAGACCAACGCCCGGGCCTCGAAGGCGACGCTCATCGACAAGATCCTCGAGACCGCAGGATCGGGACCGGCCGCTGCCGCCCCGGCGGCGGCCGAGGCTCCCGCTGCCGGGGGCCGGCGCGGCGTCCGCAACGGGGCTGCTGAGGCGAACGGGCATGACGGGGCCGGCGAGAGCGATGGCGACGGTACCGATGCCCACGCACGGGTGGCGGCGCCGAAGGCGCCCGAGCCCGAAGTGGTGCTCGGCCCCGACGGCGAGCCGCTCGCCGACTGGGAAGTCGAGCTGATGCGGTCGCGGGGATCGGCACAGGCCGATGGCGACGATGACGACGATGCCGAGGGCGCCGACGACGGCACCGACCCGGGTGGCAACGACAGCCGCCGCAAGCGCCGCCGCCGCCGCAACAAGAACCGCAGTGGGCAGGGCGGGCAGGGAGGCCATGGCTCGCAGGGCGGGTACGACCGCGACTCGCGCCATGGGGGCGAGCGCGAGCGTGATGACTCCGCTGCGCCCACGAGCAGCGAGCCGGTACAGGTGTCGGGGTACCTCGACCTGCGCGATGAGGGATACGGGTTCCTGCGCGTCAACGGCTACCTGGCGAGCCGCGACGACGCCTATGTGCCGGTGAAGCTGACCCGTCAGTACGGCCTGCGCAAGGGCGACCACGTCACTGGTCTCAGCCGCCCGGCAGGTCGAAACGAGAAGAACCCTGCCATGCTCGAGATCTACACGGTGAATGGTGCCGACCCCGAGGCGGCGCGCAACCGTCGGCGCTTCGAGGACCTCACGGCGCTGTTCCCCGACGAGCGGCTCCGTCTCGAGGATTCCAGCGACCCGACGAACATGACGGCGCGCATCATCGACCTCATCTCACCGATCGGCAAGGGGCAGCGCGGCATCATCGTCTCGCCGCCGAAGGCCGGCAAGACGACGATCATGAAGACGATCGCCACCTCGATCGAGCGCAACCATCCCGAGGTGCGCCTCATCGTGCTGCTCATCGACGAGCGGCCTGAGGAGGTCACCGACATGCGCCGCACGGTTCGCGGCGAGGTGATCGCCAGCACGTTCGACCGTCCGAGCGACGAGCACACGCACGTGGCCGAGCTGGCGATCGAGAAGGCCAAGCGCCTCGTCGAGCAGGGTGAGGACGTCGTGGTGATCCTCGACGGCATCACCCGCCTCAGCCGCGCCTACAACCTCGCTGCGCCAGCCAGCGGGCGCATCCTGTCCGGTGGTATCGACGCCGGAGCGCTCTACCCGCCGAAGAAGTTCTTCGGTGCGGCGCGCAACGTTGAGGAGGGTGGCTCGCTCACCATCCTCGCCACGGCACTCGTCGAGACCAACAGCCGCATGGACGAGGCGATCTTCGAGGAGTTCAAGGGCACCGGCAACATGGAACTGCGCCTCGACCGGCGACTCTCCGAGCGCCGCATCTACCCGGCGATCGACGTCGATGCCTCCAGTACCCGTCACGAGGAACTGCTGTTCGACCGCAAGCAGCTGCAGATGGTCTGGAAACTGCGCCGCGTGCTCAGCGGCCTGGCCTCCGACGGCAACGCAGCCCCGGGCCTCGAACTGCTCATCGACCGGCTCAAGACCTTCCGCACCAATGACGAGTTCCTGGCCGAGATCGCCAAGCAGCCCAGCATGTGACGGCCCGGCCGGGTGTCGGCACCGGGCCCGGTCGCTACACTCCGTCCCCTAGTCCTGGAGAACGCAATGAAGACCGAGATCCACCCCACCTACGGCGACCTCACCGTGAAGTGCTCGTGCGGCAATACCTTCACCACGGGCTCCACCCGCACCGGCGAGTTGTTCGTCGAACTCTGCAACGAGTGCCATCCCTTCTTCACCGGCAAGCAGAAGCTCGTCGACACCGGCGGCCGCGTCGAGCGCTTCAACAAGCGCTACGGCTCTCGCAAGTCGAAGTGACAGCCGCCCGTCCGTCGGGCTGCTGACGCGCCACACCCTCGGGCGCCTCGTTGCCCATCTGGGTGAACTGACTCCGTGAGCGATCCGAACCGTCTCGCCGGCCTCCGAGCCGTCAAGCTCGCTGCCCTCGTCGGCGACCACCTCGCCTCGACCGGCGAGAACGAGGCAGCGCTGCGGCCAGGGGAGTTCGCGCCCGGTGCCGCCCTGCTCCACGACGACGAGTCGTGGGTGCTCGTCGATGACCGACCAGGCGCACTGCCATCCAGTGGTCTCGGCGGCCCCCTGGCGTGGGCGATGCGGCATGGCGCTCGCCGACTGCACGTGGTGGTCGACGACGGGGCAGGCGGACTGGCGCGACGTGCTGCCGGTTTCTCGCTGCCGGTGAGCGTCTGGACGGTCAGCGGACGGTCGCTCGTCGCGGCACGGAGTGCGCCGCTGCCCGTGCCGGCACAGGTGCCGTCGTCACACCTGGCCTTCGAGCATGTCATCGCCGCCGCAGGCGCCGAGCCGGTGGTCGAGCATGGCGTGCTGTGCGGCGAGGTGCTCGGCCTCGAGGTCTGCCGTGTGGTCGACGATCCCGACACCGGTGGCGTCCGACTCGACATCGGCATCGGCGACCACGACCGCGAGGCGTTCAGGCTGCTGCATGGTGAGCGACCGCCCGTCGAGGCACTCGCCGATGTCGTCGCCACCGTCGGCATGCATCGCCGCGATCCGACCGCGTCGCATCCGCTCGCCAGGCTCGCCCGCGAGCGCCTGCTGCGAGCCGCCGTGATCCGGCAGCCATCGTGCGTCGGGGCCACGTCAGTGGTGGCGAGCCCGCCGCCCGAGCCGCGGCCGAATCTGAAGGATCCCGTGCCCTGTGTCGCAATTGCCGATGCGGACGGCGGGAGGCGACTGCTGGTTCTCAGCACCGGCGTCGATCTCGATGCCGTACCCGCCTGTGTCGACGCCCGACTGGCGACCGGTATCGCCGACTGCGCCCTCGTGGTGCCGATCCGCGACGCCATCCCGGTGCAGCGCATGCTCGCTGCTGCAGCAGTGCCACCAGTCGAGGTGCTGGCGATCGACATGCCACCGCTGCAGCCGTAGCCTCGACGTCAGTGTTCGACCGCCTGCAGTCCCTTGAGGACGAGTTCGTCTCGCTCGAGGCGAGCCTCTCCGATCCCGATCTGGCGAGCGATCAGGCGCGCCTTCGCGACGTGACCCGCCGTTACAAGGATCTCTCACCGGTAGTCGACTGCATCCGCCGCTTTCGCAGTCGGAGTGCCGATGCCGATGCGGCGCGCGAGCTGATGACCGTGGCCTCCGACGACGAGCGAGAGTCGCTGCGCGCCGAACTCGATGCAGCTGGGCGAGACCTGGTGGCCCTCGAGGACGAGCTGCGGCTGCTGATGCTGCCGAAGGATCCCAACGACGGGCGGCCCGTCATCGTCGAGATCCGCGGTGCGGAGGGCGGCGAAGAGGCGAACCTGTTCGCCCGCGACCTCTACGACATGTACCGGGCATTTGCCGGCTCCAAGGGATGGGCGATCGACGTCCTGTCCGAGGATCGCAGCGATCTCGGCGGACTGAATCAGGTGACATTCGAGGTGCGCGGCGACACCGCGTGGAGCCGTCTCAAGTTCGAGGGAGGTCCGCACCGCGTGCAGCGGGTGCCGGTGACCGAGAGCCAGGGCCGCATCCACACCTCGTCGGCAACGGTGCTGGTGATGCCCGAGGCAGAGGAGATCGACATTGCCGTCGATCCCGCCGACCTCGACATCGACGTATACCGCAGCAGCGGCGCAGGCGGGCAGAGCGTCAACACCACCGACTCTGCGGTGCGCATCACGCACCGTCCGACGGGCGTGGTCGTGACGATGCAGGACGAGCGCAGCCAGATCCAGAATCGGGCGAAGGCAATGACGGTGCTTCGGTCGCGGCTGCTGCAACTGGCGACCGCCGAGCGCGACGCAGCGCTCTCGGTGGAGCGCAGGGCCCAGGTGGGCGGCGGCGGGCGCGGCGAGAAGATCCGCACCTACAACTTCAAGGAAAACCGCCTCACCGACCATCGCATCGGATTCACGATCTACCGGCTCGCCGACGTGCTGGCCGGCGACCTCGACGAGGTGGTCGACGCGCTGGCGGCCGATGAACGGGCACGGCAGCTGGCAGGGGAAGAGTGACCCCAGTGTGTCCCGTCGGCTCAGAGCCGTCACCTGCGGAGGGCGCTGCGCCGCATCCGTCGACGGGCATGCCGGTGCGCACCTGGCGCACTGTGCTCGACAGCACGACCGCCTCGGTCGGTGCCAGGCCCCAGGCCCGCTGGCTGTGCGAGGAGGCCAGCGGGGCGTTCGGCAACGATTTCGACGAGGTGCTCGACGACGAGCCGACCACCCGGATGATGGCGCACCTCGCAGCCATGCTCGAGCGCCATGCGACCGGCGAGCCGCTGCAGTACGTGCTCGGCCACTGGTCGTTCCGCCACCTCGACCTGCTCGTCGACCAACGCGTGCTCATTCCGCGACCGGAGACCGAGATCCTGGCCGGACTCGCCATCGACCTCATGCGCTCGGCACTCGCCGGCGGTCAGTCGTCGGTGCGGTGCGTCGATCTCGGCACCGGCAGCGGCGCCATCGGCCTGTCGCTCGCCCTCGAGTTGCCGAGGGGTGCCGCCGAGGTGTGGCTCTGCGACCTGTCGTCCGATGCACTCGACGTGGCGCGCGCCAACCTTGCCGGTCTCGGCGTGGCGGGGCACGGCGTGCGGGTCGCGCAGGGGAGCTGGTTCGAGGCGCTGCCCGTCGACCTGTGCGGCTCCCTCGACCTCGTGGCTGCCAACCCTCCCTACGTGGCCGACGGCGACCCCGACGTCGATGCAGCGGTACGCGACTGGGAGCCGGCCGCTGCAGTGTGGTCGGGGCCCGACGGACTCGAGGCCCACCGGGTCATCTGCGCCACGGCCGCCCGGTGGCTGCGTCCCGGCGGCTGGTTGGTGTGCGAGATCGGATCGACGCAGGGCCACGACGTGGCGGCCCTGATGTCGGACGCGGGTCTCGGCGACGTCGAGGTGCGCCCTGATCTCGCAGGCCGCGACCGCATCGTGACGGGACGCCGCCCCGGCTGACCAGACGGAGGCTGTGTCGTCGGCCAGCGGTCAGGTGGCGGTGATGCCGAGCGAACGGCGCAGGAAGTCGAGCTGGTGGAGCAGGAGGTTCTCGGCGACGACTTCCTGAGGAGTCATGTGGGTGACGCCCACGAGCGGCAGCACCTCGTGCGGCCGTCCGGCGGCAAGGAGGGCACTCGAGAGCTGCAGCGTGTGCGCAGCGACGACGTTGTCGTCGGCAAGGCCATGCACGAGCAACAGGGGCCGGCGAAGCTGCGCGGCGATCGGCAGCAGCGATGAGGCGTCGTAGTCGCCCGGGCGCTCGGCCGGATCGCCGAGATAGCGCTCGGTGTAGTGAGTGTCGTAGAGGCGCCACTCGGTCACCGGTGCGCCGGCGATGGCCGCGTGCACGACGTCGGGGCACCGCAGCACGGCCAGCGCAGCGAGGTATCCGCCGAAGCTCCAGCCGCGGATGGCCACCCGAGTGAGGTCGAGCGGAAACTCTGCTGCTGCGGCGTGCAGCGCCTCGACCTGATCCTCGAGGGCCGGGTTCGCAAGGTCGCCTCGGACAGCCCGCTCCCATGCGTGGCCGCGGCCCGGTGTGCCGCGGCCATCGGCGACGATCACGGCGAATCCCTGGTCGGCGAACCACTGCGAGGTGGCGAATGCCGATCTCGACTGCACGACCCGCAGGGCGTGCGGCCCGCCATACGGATCGAGGAGCACGGGAAGCGGGGCGCTCGTCGGCGACGACGGGTCGTAGCCGGTGGGCAGCAGCACAGCGGTGGCGAGCTGCCGGGACCCGTATCTGCGGAGGGCGGGCCGCGGAGCAACGAGCGGCGCCGCCGCATGGCTGGTGATCGGGCATTCGCCGAATGGCCCGCGTGCGGCGAAGACAGCGCGATCGGCGTCGAGCGTGGCCGTGCGCACGACGGCGGTGGCGCGTGCGGCAGTGACCGTGTGCACGCCCGGTGACTCGGCGATGGCGCGAAGCGAGCCCGACCTGTCGACTCGCCATGCCTGCATCACGGTGGCGTCATCGACCGGGTTCGCCTGCACGACGATGCCATCGTCGTCGCACGACACGATGCTGCGGACCTGCATGGTGGCCGGGGTCACCGGCGTGCCGTCGACGAGCACGCGCCGTGTTCCGTTGCGGTCGACAGCGACCACCAGCGTGCCGTCAGGCTGCATGCGCGGCGACCCCGGCACGAGCTCGACCCATGCATCGTCGTGGTGGGTCCATCGCTCGAGCGTGTGCCCGCTCGTCGTGTCGGCCTCGAGCACGGCGAGCGATCGCTGGTCGCGCGACTGCACTGTGACGAGCAGCGCATGCGTGCCCGTCCAGCGGACGTCGGCGAGGTAGGGGAATGCGGCGCGGTCCCACTCGATCTCGGTCCGCCGCCCGTCGAGGCCGAGCACGGCGAGCCGGACATCGGGATTCGCAGTGCCGGCGGCGGGATAGCGGACCGCCGTCGGCTCACGGTCGGGATGAGCCGGATCGCTGATGTGCCATGTCGCCACAGGAGCAACGTCGACGCGGCAGGCTGCGATCGACCGTCCGTCGGGGCTCCACCAGTAGCCGCGGTAGCGGTCCATCTCCTCGGCAGCGATGAAGTCGGCACTGCCCCACGTGACGGTGTCGGCCTCGCCTGGTGCTGGAGCGGCCAGTGTCGTGGTGGTGCCGTCGAGCTCGGCGACTCTCAGGGCGCCGCCGCTGACGTAGGCGACGCGGGATGCCGTGGGGTCGGGTCGCGGATCGAATACGGGGCCCGGCACCGAGAGTTCGCGCGCGCTGGCGCTCATCAGTCCGCCGACGAACAGCCGACCGGCGAGGGCGAAGGCGACGACGCGCACATCGTCGTCGGTTGCGTACGAGGTGATGCCACCGGCGCCCTCGCGCATCCGCTCGCGTCGGGCGCGTTCGGCGGCCGGCAGGTCGGTGCCATCGCCGGCCGCGAGCAGTGAGCGCGGATCGGCGATGAGCCGTTCACTGCCGTCGGCAGGGTCGAGCACCCAGAGCGCGTTCACCGGATCATCGCCGGCGGAGCTGCGAAGGAATGCGATGCGCCTGCCGTCGGGCGACACGGCGAAGTTGCGCGGCTCGCCGAGCGTCAGCCGCTGGGTGCGGGCGTACTGCCGGGGGAAGGTGTCGGCCGGTGCCGGTGTCTCCGCTGCCGGTGTCGGTGCGTCACTCATCGGATCACGACGGGACAACGAGGATCTTGGCGTGGCGCTCGGGATCGGCGAGGTCGCGGAACGCGCCCGGTACTCCGTCGACGGTGACCGTGCCGGTGATCCACGGGGCGAGGTCGACCTTGCCGTCGGCGATCGCCTGCAGTGCTGCGAGGAACTCGTGCGGCTCGTAGCCGAAGGCAAACTGCAGCGACAGTTCCTTGGTGATGCCGAGCATCGGGTGGATTCGGTCCTCCTGCATGCATGCGCCGACGACGAGCACCTGTGAATGGCGCGGTGCCTGCGCCATCACCTGGTCGATGATGCCGGGCACGCCGACGGCCTCGAAGATGACGAGCGGACGCGAGCCGTCGATGCGGCGCCACGCAGCGATGGGCGACTCGACCCGCGGATCGACCACCTCGTCGGCACCGAGCATGGCGGCGAGGCTGCGACGGGTGGACGAGAAGTCGGCGGCCACGATGGGCCCGATGCCCTTCATGCGCAGTTCGGCGATGCAGGCCAGGCCGACCGGTCCGGCACCGATCACCACCGCCGCATGGCCGGATCCGATGCGGCTCTTCGCCACCGCATGCACGCCGACGGCCAGGGGCTCGGTGAGTGCGGCGAGTCGAGCTGGCAGGCCGCCGGGGACCTTCGTCGACAGCATCTCGTTCAGGACGATGAGTTCGGCGTACCCGCCGTGGTACCGGTTCGAATAGCCGACGGCGTGCAGTCCGTCGGCGTCGAATGCGACGGGCATGCTGACGACGATGTCGCCTTCGGCGAGATGCTGCACGCCACGGCCCACGCCGACGACCTCGCAGCAGAACTCGTGGCCCATCACTGTGTCGAGATGCGGCTCGAATGTGGTCGGGGTCATGGGGTCGGCCGGAACGTCACCGGTGAGCCGGCCCGTGAGCGCCCGCACCTCTGCACCGTGCTGCAGCATGTGCAGGTCGCTGCCGCAGATGCCGCATGCGAGCACCCGGCAGAGCACCTGACCGTCGCCGGGCTCGGGGTCGGGGAGGTCATCGACCCTCAGTTGCCAATCCCGCATCACTGCTGCGCGCATGGGGGCAGCGTACGCACCGGCGGTGCGTGCCGCGACCTCGGCCGAGTCCGTCACCGGTACCATCGCACCGTGCGCTCCCGTGCGCGGCCAGCCATCATCGCCGTGGCGGTTGCGGTCGTCTCAGGTGCGGCGTGCTCGGTGCCGGGCGACTCCGCCGCCCCGACGTCGGAGCGCAGCGCGACACAGCAGTCGGCCGACGGCTCGACCCTGTCGACGCAGTCGTCCGAATCCCGTGCCCTCGACGACCTGTGCGGTGGATGGGACGCATACGGCGCAACGCTCCTCGCGCTGACGGCGAGTGCCGCGAGCGGCGGCGCTGCAGAACTCGAGGTCGTGTCGGCGGCGGCACTCGTCGATGCGATCGAGCAGATCGGGGCGCGCTGGCCCGCCGAACTGGTCGGCGAGCGAAGTGTCGTGCTGAGCGACCTCGTCGGCCCCTACCTGCGACGCGCCCAGAAGGCACTCGATGCGCTCGCTGCAGTCGGCGCATCGGACGACGACCTGCGCGTGCTCGCGCTCGCGTGGCGAGAGGCACTCGCTGCCCGGCCTGCGGCCGCAGCGGCAGGAGCACCGCTGGATCCCCTGGCCTGGCTCGATGCTGTCGTGGTGCCCGCTGATCTGCGCGGCCTCGTCGATGCGGCCGTCCAGCAGTTCACCGCACGGGTGACGTCGTTCGCCGGCGATCCGACGCTGCCCGGCCGTCGGGCACTCGTGCAGGCGGAGGAGGCACCGCGCACCGAGGCGTACCTCTCGGCGAACTGCCCTGGCGTCGGCGCAACCGTCGCCGCCATCGAGTTCTGACCGACTGCGGCCGGTCGGCCGTCAGAGGTGCAGTGTGCCGTCTGCAGCACGGCGGACACGATGTCCCACCCATTCGCCGGTGCACATCGCCTCCGCAGTGTCGGGCTGTGTCGACGTCGCCCACACCCGATGCCCCTCGTCGGTGAGACATGCGGCCAGCGACGTCACCGGTCGGCCATCGCGGTCGTGCATCACGGTGTACGCCTCGATCACTGCGGCGCCGTCATGGTCGTCGGTGAACGGGCGGCGGGGGAGCGCGTCAATCTGTGCCTGTGGCGACTCATGGCGGAAACCGCTGGCCGGTGGCGTCGTCCGATAGACGCCGAAGGCATGCTTCGTGGCGAATCCGCCGTTGGCCCAGACGAGCGCCGCAGTGCCGGCCCCGTCACGCAGTTCGTGCATGACCGTGGCGATGGCGTGCATCACGTAGTTGTTCCACGGGCCGCCGGCGAAGGGCAGGCCACCGGTCCTCGTGAGCTGGCTCTCGACGCTGAGCCCGAGGCTCTGCGCGCCGAGCTGCACTGCGGCGGGAAAGCACGAGTAGAGGTCGACGAGGTCGATGTCGTCGACTCCCAGGCCTGCCAGATCGAGAGCGCGTCGTCCGCCGAGGGCGATCGCCGGTGTCTCGGCAAATGACCATCGCTCGCTGATGGCGTCGTGCTCGTGGCAGTCGGTACCGCTGTGGGGGAACACCCAGCGATCACGTGGTACGCCGAGCGCCTCGGCCGTGCCGGCGCTGCACATCACCAGCGCTGCCGCCATGTCGACGTCGTTGTTCGAGTTCATGTACTTCGTGTAGGGCAGGCCGATCATTCGGTTCGACGCGGTCGGGGTGGCGATCTCGGCGGCGGTGCGCGGCGTGCGGCTCCAGGCATGCGGGTTGCTCTCAGCCACCTGGCTGAACCTCGACCACAGCCGGCTGATGCGGTCGAGGTGCTGGGCCGGCGTTGCGCCGGACGCGGCGCGGATGGCGGTCTCGAACATCGGGTACACCTGCACCGGCATGTAGATGCCGTGCCGCTGCTCGACCGGGTGGCTCATCTCGAGTTCGTGTCCGATCACATCGGGTTGACGGCTCTCGGGTGCTCTCGGCCAGTCGGGCTCGACGCCCGCCTTTCGAGCGCGCTGACGCGTCCGCGATGCCTCGCCGCCTGCGAGCAGGGCGATGTCGAGTCGGCCGGCGGCAATGTCGGCTGCGGTCGCATTGACGAGCGACTGCGGGCTGTTGCCGCCCATCGTGGTGACGGCCGTCTGCCGGGGCGTCACGCCGAGCATGTCGGCGAGCACCGCCGCCGGATCGCCGTACCGCCAGCTCAGCAGGCTGACCACGCGCACGCTGTCGGGCGTCGGCATGCCGGCCAGGCCGGCATCGCCCGCCGCGAGTCGTGCGGCCTCTGCCATCATCGAGACCGGATCGAGCGCGGCCCCCAGCTCGTCGACCCTCTGCGAGTACTGGCCGGCCCCCACCAGGACGGGAGTACGGGGGTCGAGGGCGGGCGCAGCGGGCATGAGCCAAGGGTACGGATGCGGCAGTGGGATCCTGAAGCCGGCGAGGACTGCCCTGTCGGGCAGTGCGTAGGATGCCGCCGATGTCACGTATCGCCATTGGCTCGGACCACGCCGGATTCGTCCTCAAGGAGCACCTCGCCGAGGTCCTGCGCGACCAGGGGCACGAGGTCGTCGACCACGGCACGCGCAGTGCCGAGAGCTGCGACTACCCACCCATCTGCGCCGCTGTCGGTCGGATGGTCCGCAATGGCGGTGCCGACGTCGGCATCGTGCTCGGTGGCAGCGGCCAGGGCGAACAGCTCGCCGCCAACAAGGTGCGCGGCGTACGCGCTGCGCTGTGCAACGACCTCTACACGGCGCGCATGGCGCGGGCCCACAACGATGCGAACGTGCTCAGCATGGGCGCCAGGGTGGTGGGTGTCGGACTCGCCGAGGAGATCGTCGATGTCTTCTTGTCGACTCCGTTCGAGGGCGGACGCCACCAGCGACGAGTCGACCAGTTGATGCAGATCGAGATCGACGAGGCCGGCTGACAGCCGCTCGTCGAGCCGTCCCCCGCACCCCGACGCCACCTCACCCGCCGCCTCACCCCGTCACCCCACCGAACTCGGAGCAGCACATGCCCTTTCCCAGCGACACCACCCCCGACACCGAGGTCGAGACCCTCATCGCCGCCGAGGTCCAGCGCCAGGTCACCGGCCTGCAGTTGATCGCCAGCGAGAACTTCACCTCGCCGGCGGTCATGCGTGCCGTCGGCAGTGCGCTCACCAACAAGTACGCCGAGGGGTATCCGGGCAAGCGCTATTACGGCGGCAACGCCGTGATCGACTCGATCGAGTCGCTGGCCATCGAGCGCGTGAAGGCCCTGTTCGGCGCCGACCACGCCAACGTGCAGCCGCACAGCGGCGCCAACGCCAACATGTGCGTGTACCAGGCGCTGCTGAAGCCTGGCGACACCGTGCTCGGGCTCTCCCTCGACCACGGCGGCCACCTCACCCATGGCTCACCTGTCAACGCCAGCGGTCTGCTGTACCGGTTCATCCCGTACAAGGTGACGCCCGGCGACGAGCGCGTCGACATGGACCAGGTGCGCGACCTCGCGCTCCAGCACCGCCCGAAGATGATCGTCGCCGGTACCACCAGCTACCCGCGCCGGCTCGATCCCGCTGCATTCAAGGCGATCGCCGACGAGGTGGGCGCATACTTCATGTTCGACGCCGCACATGTGGCCGGCCTCGTGGCAGGCGGTGTGTTCCCGAACCCGGTGCCCTATGCCGACGCAGTCACCTTCACCACCCACAAGACGCTGCGTGGCCCGAGGGGCGGCACCATCCTGTGCAAGCAGGAGCACGCTGCCGCCATCGACAAGGCCGTCTTCCCCGGGTGGCAGGGCGGGCCGCTCGAGCATGTGATCGCCGGCAAGGCAGTTGCCTTCTTCGAGGCACAGCAGCCGTCGTTCAAGGAGTACGCGCGCCAGATCGTCGCCAATGCATCGGCGCTCGCCGAGGCGCTCGTGCAGTGCGGATTCCGACTCGTGAGCGGCGGCACCGACATCCACCTGATGGTGGTCGACCTTCGTCCCTTCGACGCCGACCTCACCGGCAAGGAGGCGCAGTCGGTGCTCGACGAGGGTGGCATCACCCTCAACAAGAACAATGTGCCCGACGACCCGCGCAGTCCGTTCGTCACGTCGGGCGTGCGCATCGGCACGCCGTCGGTCACCACCCAGGGGATGACCGAGCCGCAGATGGCCGATATCGCCGGCCTCATCACCCGCATCCTGCGGCACCGGACCGACCCCTCAGCGGTGGCCGCTGCCCGGGCCGAGGTGGCGGCGCTGTGCGCCCGGTTCCCGGCGTACTGACCGCCCGCTGCCGGCGCCGGCCGACCGTGTCGGCCGTCCGGCGTACGATCGCCCGTTGATGCCGTCTGTCGGCGCGTACCTCATGGTGGGGGCGGTGGCCGCCGCCGTCACGTTCCTGGCCACGCCGGTGGTCATCCGCGTGGCGACGTGGCGCGGGTGGGTGGTCGAGCCCGACTCGAGACGAGTGCACACCGTCGCCACTCCCGATGTCGGCGGCATTGCCATGTTCGCCGGGTTCGTGGCGGCGTTCGTGACGGCGTGGGCGCTGTCCGGATTCGACGACCTCTTCGCCAGCAACAGCGAGCCGGTCGGCGTGCTGATCGCCGCCGCGCTGATGTTCGTTGTCGGATTCGTCGACGACGTCCGCGAGATCTCGGCGCCGGCGAAGGTGGTCGGCACCGTGGTGGTGGCCGTCGTGCTCGTCTACTTCGGCGTCACGATGTTCTACTTCCGCGTGCCGTTCCTCGATGTGTTCCTGCTCAGCAACGACTGGGTGCCGCTCATCACGGTGATCTGGCTGCTGGGCATGACGAATGCGATCAACCTCATCGACGGCCTCGACGGCCTGGCGGCAGGCATCGTCGCGATCGGCGCAGGCGCGTTCTTCCTCTACAGCCAGCGGCTTGCCGACCCCGGCATCGGTGCGCTCACGGTGCCGAACCTCGGGCCGCTCGTCGCCATCATCACAGTCGGCATCTGCCTTGGCTTCCTACCCCACAACTTCAACCCTGCGAAGGTGTTCATGGGCGACGGTGGGGCATTGCTGCTCGGACTCCTCATGGCAGTCAGCACCTCGGTAGTCGGGGGACGAGCCGACCCCGATACGCAGCGATTTGTCGGGCAGACCTATTTCTTCCTCGCGCCGCTGTTCATCCCGCTGTTCATCCTCGGCGTGCCGATCCTCGACACGCTGTTCGCGATCGTGCGCCGTGCCGCGCGGCGACAGGGGGTCGCGTCGGCTGACAAGGGACACCTGCATCACCGCCTGATGGAGATGGGCCACGGCCAGCGGCGCAGCGTGCTGATCCTGTGGGGCTGGACGGGCCTGCTGTCGGCGTTCGTGCTGTACCCCGTGTACACCGGCAGTGGGTCGAGCTATGTGCCGATCGGGGCAGCGATGCTCGGGCTGCTGCTCTATACGGTGCTGCATCCGCAGATCCGCCGGCGACGCACCTGACCGGAACGACGACGGCCCGGCCCTGCCCGTTTGGCGCACTGGTGGCGATCGGCTAGTTTGTTCCTGCGTTCACAAAGTCGCTGCCGATGGCAGCGCATGTCTTCTTCTCGCCCAACCACCGTGACACTCGACCCGATCCGGCGCATCGTGGCGCCTTCGACACCTGCCTCGGGCCAGACCCTCGGCCGCGGCGTCGACTTCGCGCTGGTGATCTTCGTGTTCTTCGGCATCGGCGCCCTCGTCGACCGCTGGCTCGGCACATGGCCCGGCGTGGCCATCGGCCTGGTGCTCTTCTCGGTCGTCGGCCAGTTCGTGTCGATGTACTACCGCTACAAGGCCGAGATGGAGGTGCACGAGGCCGAGCGCCGTGCCCGCCAAGCGGCCTCAGCGCAGCGCCAGCCGTCACCCGACGCCGCACCGCCTGCATCCGGGAGCGCCAGGGCATGAGTCCGTCGGCCGACCCGGTGATCTCGATGGGCCCCGTTGCGGGCCCGGCCCCCGAGGTCGGCGTCAGCAAGGACATGGTGCGCCGCGGTCTCATGGCGGCACCCCTGCTGGTGGCCGTGTGCGCCGTCATCTGGGGCGGCGACGGGGCGCTCAGCGCCCTCTACGGCATCGCCGTCGTGCTGGTGAACTTCACGTTGGCCGCCGGCATCGTCGCCACCACTGCCAGGATCAGCCTCGGGCTGATGATGGGAGCCGTCCTCGTCGGCTATCTGGTGCGCCTCGGGCTGATCTTCCTCGCCGTGCTCCTGGTGCGCGATGCGGGGTGGATTTCACTCGCGGCCCTCGGAGCGACCATCATCGTGACGCACCTCGGGCTCTTGCTCTGGGAACTCAAGTACGTTGCCATCTCTCTCGCCCACCCGGGTCTCAAGCCCGCCCGACAGTAACGACCGACAGGAACCACAGGACCCACCGTGATCGCCGAATCCTTCTCGTTCCCAGAGATCAACGCCATCCTCCGATGGGCTGACTTCTTCCCGACGTTCAACAAGATCGCGTTGATCGCCGTAGCAGCAGCCCTGATCGGTTCGGTCGTGTTCCTGCTCGCCGGCAACAAGGACCCACTGAAGGCGCCGCGGGGTGTGCGCAACCTCGCCGAGACCACCGTCGAGTTCGTCGAGAACGGCATCGTGATGCAGACCATGGGCAAGGACGGCCTCGGCTGGACGCCGTTCCTGCTGAGCCTGTTCATCTTCATCTACCTCTGCAACGTGCCGGGCATCATCCCGATCCTGCAGATGCCGGCTACGGCCCGCATGGCCATCCCGATGTTCCTCGCCCTGCTCGTGTGGGTCGTCTACAACGGCGTCGGCCTCAAGCACCAGGGCTTCAAGTACATCGCCAACACGCTGTGGCCTCCCGGCGTGCCCGTGGCGCTGAAGCCACTCGTGGGCGTCATCGAGTTCATCTCGAACATCATCGTGCGCCCGTTCTCGCTGACGGTGCGACTCTTCGCCAACATGCTCGCCGGCCACATCCTGCTCGTGACCTTCGCCCTGCTCACCAATTCGCTGGTCACCGCCGAGACGAAGGTGTTCCTGCTGAAGCCGATGGCGATCCTGCCCATGTTCATGCTGGTGTTCCTCACCGCATTCGAGGTGCTGGTCGCCTTCCTGCAGGCCTACATCTTCACGATCCTCACCGCCGTCTACATCGCCGGTGCGGCGCATCCCGAGCACTGACCGTCCTCTTCCCCGATCTCCACCTACCCAGAACACTCACAGGAGCAACACACCATCATGGAAGCATTCGCGATTCTCGCTGCTGAGCTCACCGGCGACGAGGCCAAGGCCGCAGCGGCCGCGGGCTCGGCCGGCTTCGCCTACGGCCTTGCGGCCATCGGCCCGGGCATCGGCATCGGCTACCTCGTCGGCAAGTCGGTCGAGGCGATGGCCCGCCAGCCCGAGGCCGCCGGCATGGTGCGCACCACCATGTTCCTCGGCATCGCCTTCACCGAGGCCCTCGCCCTCATCGGCTTCGTGGTCTTCATCCTCATCGGCCTCTGAGCCGACCGACCACTGACCATTCCCATCGACGTCCCACCGACAAGGAGTTGACGTGCTGAGTGCCGTCGTGCACCTTCAGGGATCCACGGTTGTCCTCGACCTCGTCCCCGCTGCAGAGAGCAGCGAGGGCGGTGTCGAGATCAAGCCTGGTCCCGGGCCCATCGTCCCAGAGGCCAAAGAGCTCTACTGGGGTGCCGGCTCGTTCATCGTGTTTGCGCTGCTGATGCGCTTCTTCCTCTACCCGAGGCTGAAGAAGGGCATGGATGCCCGCTACCAGAGCATCCGCGGCGCCCACGAGGCAGCCGATGCCGAGCGCGCGGGCGCTCGTGCCGAGGTCGCTGACTACGAGGCGCAGGTGGCGTCGATCAGGGCCGAGGCGGCGAGAACGGTAGAGGCCGCCCGCGCCACGCTCGAGCGCGAGCGCGCTGCAACGCTGGCCGAGGTGAACGCCCGTATCGCCGAGAAGCGGTCAGCGTCGAACGCCCAGGCCGAGGCTGCTCGCGCTGCGGTGCGCGACCAGATCGCAGCCGCCGTGGGCGACGTTGCTGGCAAGGCGGGCGAGCTGGCCACCGGCAGGGCGCCGAGCGCAGCGGTGGTCGCCAAGGTCGTGTCGGAGGTGATGGCGCGATGAGTGCTCTGGGAATCGCCATCGGCCTCCGCATCGCCGCAGAGGGCAAGCCCGACGCCAACGGCGAACTGGTGACCAGCCATCCGCTGCTCCCGGAGTCGGCCGAGATCATCTACGGCGGCATTGCGTCGCTGCTCATCTTCTGGGCCATCTACAAGTTCGGCGGCCCGGCCATCAAGAAGGGCATGGCCGCCCGCACCGAGCGCATCCAGCGCGAACTCGACGCAGCAGCAGCCGACCGTTCGGCGGCGGCCACCGAGGCAGCGCAGATCCGCGCGGCCAAGGGCGACATCGACGGTGAGCGCCGGCGCATCATGGCCGAGGCGGAGCAGCAGGCAGCCGCCGTGCTCACCGACGGCCGTGCCAGGCTCGCTGCCGAGGTTGCCGATCTCGAGTCGCGTGCTGACGCCGAGATCGCCGCCGCCGGTGCCCGTGTCGGCGACGAACTGCGGGCTGAGATCGCCCGCCTCTCGATCGCCGCCGTCGACCACATCGTCACCGGCTCGCTCGATGACGCAACGCACCAGGAGCTCATCGAGGGCTTCATCTCACGAGTGGGGGCCGCACGATGAGCGACGACCGCATCGAAGGCTACGCACGGGGGCTCTTCGAGATTGCCCGTGCAGAGGGCAGCATCGGCGCCGTCGAGGACGAGCTCTACCGCTTTGCACGCAGCTTCGAAAGCAGCGACGCCCTGCGTTCCGCCCTCACCGACGAGCAGATTCCTGCTGCCAAGCGGCTTGCCATCGTGGAGGACCTGCTCGGTGGCAAGGCGACGCCGACGTCGACGCAGCTCATCAGCATGGTGGTCGGTGCCGGCCGCGGCCGCGACCTGCCCGCCATCATCGATCGGCTCGTGGCCCGGGCCAGCAGCGCCCAGCAGCTCGAGCTGGCCGAGGTGCGGAGCGCGAAGCCACTGACCGCCGACCAGCAGACCAGGCTCGCCGCAGCACTGGCGAAGGCCACCGGTAAGCAGGTCAACCTGAAGTGCGTGGTCGATGCGTCGGTCATCGGCGGCGTCGTGGCCACCGTGGGCGACACCGTCATCGACGGCACTGTCCGCACCCGAATCGACCAGTTGAAGTCCCGCCTCTAGGAGCAGAAGAGAACATGGCTGAACTCACGTTGAGCGCCAGCGACATTGCGTCGGCGCTGAAGAAGAACCTCGAGGGCTTCTCGCCCTCGGTCGAGGCGAAGACGGTCGGACGCGTCACTGAGGTGGGCGATGGCATCGCCCGCGTCAGCGGCCTTCCCGACTGCGCCGTCAACGAGCTGCTCGAGTTCGAGGACGGCACCACCGGCCTCGCGCTCAACCTCGAGGAGGACGGCATCGGCGCCGTGGTGCTCGGCAATGCCGACTCCATCGAGGAAGGCCAGACCGTCAAGGCAACCGGCCGCATCCTCTCGGTGCCGGTCGGCGACGCTCTGCTCGGACGCGTCGTCAACGCACTCGGACAGCCGATCGACGGCAAGGGCGACCTCATCGGCGGCATCCAGCGCCGCGTCGAGATCCAGGCCCCCGGCATCCTCGGCCGCAAGCCGGTGCACGAGCCGCTGCAGACCGGCATCAAGGCGATCGACGCCATGACTCCGATCGGCCGCGGCCAGCGCGAGCTCATCATCGGTGACCGCAAGACCGGCAAGACCACCG
Source organism: Actinomycetota bacterium (assembly GCA_041178405.1). Lineage (GTDB taxonomy): Bacteria > Actinomycetota > Acidimicrobiia > Acidimicrobiales > Ilumatobacteraceae > UBA668. The sequence goes on from JBEGVK010000020.1 coordinate 28,951, forward strand.
TGGCGATCGACACGATCATCAACCAGCGCGGCCTCGGCGTGAAGTGCATCTACGTCGCCATCGGCCAGAAGGGCTCAACCGTCGCGCAGACCGTCGAGGTGCTCCGCCAGTACGGCGCACTCGAGTACACGGTGGTGGTTGCGGCCCCCGCCTCCGACCCGGCCCCCTTCAAGTACCTCGCCCCCTATGCAGGCTGCGCCGTCGGCCAGCACTGGATGGAGAACGGCGAGCATGCACTTGTCGTGTACGACGACCTCTCCAAGCAGGCCGAGGCGTACCGTCAGATGTCGCTGCTGCTGCGCCGCCCGCCCGGCCGCGAGGCATATCCCGGCGACGTGTTCTACCTGCACAGCCGTCTGCTCGAGCGTGCCGCCAAGCTGTCCGACGAGCGTGGCGCGGGCTCGCTGACGGCGTTGCCCGTCATCGAGACCAAGGCGGGCGACGTCTCGGCGTACATCCCGACGAACGTCATCTCCATCACTGACGGCCAGGTGTTCCTCCAGGACAACCTGTTCAAGTCGGGCGTGCGCCCGGCAGTCGACGTGGGCATCTCGGTGAGCCGCGTCGGCGGCGCTGCGCAGATCAAGTCGATGAAGGCGGTGGCCGGCACCCTGAAGCTCGATCTCGCCCAGTTCCGCGAGCTCGAGGCATTCGCCACCTTCGGCTCAGAGCTCGACGCAGTCTCCAAGGCGCAGCTCGAGCGCGGCTACCGGCTCGTCGAGTTGCTCAAGCAGCCGCTCAACAGCCCCATGCCGGTGCAGGAGCAGGTCGTGAGCATCTTCGCCGGCACCCGCGGCTACCTCGACGACATCCCGGTCGAGGACGTGCGCCGATTCGAGGCAGAGCTGCTCGATCACATGCGGTCGCGTCATGGCGGGCTGCTCGACGCGCTGAAGACGGGTGGCGTTCCCGACGACCTCGCCGCAGCCGTTGCGGCGTTCAAGGCGCAGTTCGTCGCTGCATCTGCGGCAGCCAAGGCCGCCGATCCGACTGCGACGGGCGCCAGCGAGCTCGGTGACGCTGCCAGCAAGAAGACTCTGGCGACCGAGTGACCATGGCGATGCCCGTTCTGTCCGAGCTCGTGCTGCCGACTGCAGCGGTGCGTCCGCTGATGGCTGCTGCGCGTCGCCACAGCGCTGCGGTGAACGGAGGCGATCGGTAATGGCAGGCGGCCAGGAGCGAATCCTGCGCGGGCGCATCCGCAGCGTGCAGGCAACCAAGAAGATCACCCGGGCGATGGAACTCATCGCCGCCAGCCGGATCGTGAAGGCCCAGCAGCGCGTCGCCGCGGCCGAGCCCTACAGCGAGTCGATCACCGACGTGGTGAAGGATCTCGCTGCGGCAGGCGGCTCGTCGCAGTCGCTGCTGCTCGCAAGCCGGCCAGAGGTGCGTACTACCGCCTACGTGGTGATCACTGCCGACCGCGGCCTGTGCGGCGGCTACAACGCCGGCGTGCAGCGTGCCGCCGAGGGCGAGATCAAGGCCGGCGTGCTGCGTGGCAGCGACTACTCGGTCGTCACGGTCGGCCGCAAGGGGCAGGGCTACTTCCGCTTCCGCGGCTACAAGATCGCCCAGTCGTTCGGCGGCTTCAGCGACAGCCCGTCCTACGCAGATGCGAAGGCAATCGGCGAGTTCGTCGTCGATGCCTATCTGCGCGGCGAGTTCGACCGAGTCGAGCTGGTGTACACACGCTTCATCTCGGCGGGGTCGCAGGAAGTCGTCCAGCGTCCGCTCGTGCCGCTCGACCGCCAGGTGATCGAGGGTGGCGACGGCAAGACCCTCGATGCCGGCGGCACCCCCGCCGACTACGAGTTCGAGCCCGACCCGACGACCATCCTCGACAGCCTGCTGCCGCGGTATGTCGAGGCCCGCATCTATGCGGCGCTGCTCAACGCTGCTGCCAGCGAGCACGCATTCCGGCAGCGGGCGATGAAGAGCGCCACCGACAACGCCGAGGAACTCATCAAGAACCTCAGCCGCATCATGAACCGCGCCCGCCAGGACAGCATCACCACCGAGATCATGGAGATCGTCGGCGGTGCCGAGGCCCTGGGCGGCGGCTCCAAGAAGACCATCCACATCGATTTCCTCCCACTCGACGACGCGCCGTCTGCTGCGGCGAACTGACACACAAGGAAGACATGTCATGACCATGACCGAGACAGACCGCAAGGACGGCCGAGTGGTCGGCATCACCGGACCGGTGATCGACGTCGAGTTCCCTCGCGGCGCCCTGCCCGAGATCAACACGGCACTCGAGTTCACGGTGACCGTCGACGGCACGGCAGTGAAGGTGCTCGCCGAGGTGGCCCAGCAGCTCGGCGACAGCCGGGTGCGCGCCGTGTGCATGAAGCCGACCGACGGTCTCACCCGCGGTACGGCGGTGCGCAACACCGGCCACGGTATCCAGGTGCCGGTGGGCGACAAGGTGCTCGGCCACGTGTGGAACGTGTGGGGCGAGGCGCTCGACGCCGAGCCGGGTTACGCCGACTCGCTCGAGAAGTGGGACATCCACCGCGACGCCCCGGACTTCGACACCCTCGAGCCCCGGGCGCGCATGTTCGAGACAGGCATCAAGGTCATCGACCTGCTCACGCCATACCTGCAGGGCGGAAAGATCGGCCTGTTCGGCGGCGCCGGTGTGGGCAAGACCGTGCTCATCACCGAGATGATCCGCCGCGTGGCGCAGAACCACGGTGGCGTGTCGGTGTTCGCCGGCGTGGGCGAGCGCACCCGTGAGGGCACCGACCTGCGACTCGAGATGCAGGAATCGGGCGTGTACGAGAAGGCCGCTCTCGTCTTCGGCCAGATGGACGAGCCGCCGGGCGTGCGCCTGCGAGTCGCCCTCTCGGCACTCACGATGGCCGAGTACTTCCGCGACGTGCAGAACCAGGACGTGCTGCTGTTCGTCGACAACATCTTCCGGTTCGTGCAGGCCGGCTCCGAGGTGTCGACCCTGCTCGGCCGCATGCCCTCGGCCGTGGGCTACCAGCCCACGCTCGCCGACGAGATGGGCCAGCTGCAGGAGCGCATCACCTCTACCCGCGGTCGTTCGATCACGTCGCTGCAGGCCGTGTACGTGCCCGCCGACGACTACACCGACCCGGCGCCGTTCACCACCTTCACCCATCTCGACGCCACCACCGAGCTCAGCCGCCAGGTGGCGGCACTCGGCATCTACCCGGCCGTCGACCCGCTGGCATCGACCTCGACGATCCTCACCCCCGAGGTCGTCGGCCAGCGCCACTACGAGGTGGCACGTGGAGTGCAGGAGACGCTCCAGCGCTACAAGGAACTGCAGGACATCATCGCCATCCTCGGCCTCGACGAACTCTCCGACGAGGACCGCCTCACGGTGTCGCGTGCCCGCAAGATCCAGCGCTTCCTGTCGCAGCCGTTCTACGTGGCCGAGGTCTTCACCGGCGTGAAGGGCGAGACGGTGCCGGTCGCCGAGACGGTCGAGAGCTTCGACGCCATCCTGCGCGGCGAACTCGACGAGGTTCCCGAGCAGGCGTTCCTCAACGTCGGCGGTGTCGACCAGGTGCTCGCCAAGGCCAAGTCGCTCGCCGAGCAGGCAGGCTGACCAAGATGGCGGGCACGATGGAGGTGCGGCTGGTGTCGCCCGAGCGAGTGCTGTTCACCGGCGAGGCAACGCAGGTGGTCACGCGGACGCTCGGCGGGGGCGAGATCGCCTTCCTTCCCGGCCACGCTCCCTTCCTCGCGGCGCTCGTCGAGAACCACACCCGTATCACACTGGCCGACGGCACCGTCGTCGACGTGGCGGTGCACGGCGGCTTCGTCCAGGTGTCGGGCACCACGGTGAGCATCCTCAGCGACCTCGCCGAGCTCGGTGACCAGATCGACCGCGGCAGGGCGCAGCGTGCGATGGAGCGAGCTGAGGAGATGCTGCGCAAGGAGCACGACGCCGAGGCCGTGTCGGCACTGGCGCGTGCCCACGCCCGGCTTGCGGCGTCAGGCGGCATTGTCGGCACGTCGCAGGGCGCGCACTGAGCGTCCGGCCAGCACACGCGGTGCAGGTCTGATGGCCTCACTGCCGTTCGAGACGGCACTCGTCACCGGTGCCTCCAGTGGCATCGGCGAGGCGATGGTTCGACTGCTGGGTCGCGCCGGCATCCCCACGGTCATCGTGGCCCGCCGCAGCGATCGCCTCGAGGCGCTCAGCGCCGAGCACGCGTGCCTCGAACCGCTCGTGGCCGACCTCGCCACCGACGACGGCGTGCGGTCGGTCGAGAGCGAGATTGCCAGGCGAGGCCTCGACCTCGTCGTGAACAACGCCGGATTCGGCACCTCGGGTCTCTTCCACTCGCTCGACCCGGACCGTCTCGACCGCGAGGTGGCCGTCAACATCCGCGCCCTCACACGGCTCAGCCATGCGGCACTGCGCACGATGGTGCCCCGTGGGCGCGGCCACCTGCTGAACGTCAGCAGCGTGGCCAGTTTCCAGCCGGCACCGAGCCTTGCCGTGTACGCAGCCACCAAGGCGTTCGTCACGAGCCTCACCGAGAGCCTTCACGAGGAGGTGCGTGGCACCGGGGTGAAAGTGACAGCACTCTGCCCAGGGCTGACACGCACGGAATTCATCAGCGTCAGCAGCCCCGATGGGCGCAGCGCGACCTATCCCGAGTTCATGTGGCTCGAGTCGGAGGAGGTCGCCGCCGCTGCACTCGCCGACATGGCGCGCGGGCGGGCGCTCAGCATCCCCGGTGCCATCTACCGCGGCCTCGTCGCAGCGAGCACGGTCACGCCTCGGTCGATCGCACGCCGTCTCAGCTCGCGTGTCCGCCGAGACTGAGCGCCCAGTGGCTGGCACTCGCATGCAGTCCGGAGGATGCGAGCCGTGAGCGCCAGGGCACCACGTGAGCGGCGTCGCGGAACACCCACAGCGCGGCCACTCCGCGACCCGTCGCAGTTGCGCCACTCCCGGAACCCATACGGCACCGCCAGGGCGCTGACCGACGACGAGGTGGCGCACATCCATGCGACAGCCCTCGGCGCGCTCGAGGCGCAGGGCATCCGCGTGCTGCTGCCTGAGGCCAGGCGGCTGTTCGCAGCCGCTGGCGCGATGGTCGATGACGAGTCGCTGATGGTCCGACTCGATCGCGGCCTGGCTGGCGAACTGCTGTCGACCGCACCACGCGAGTTCATCCTGCATGCCCGCAATCCCGAACGGTCGCTGCGCATCGGCGGCGACAGCGTCTGCTTCTTCCCAGTCGGCGGACCGCCGTATTCGAGCGACCACGTTCGCGGCCGCCGTGCCGGCTCGTTCGCGGACGTTGTCGATTTCACCCGGCTGACGCAGCGGTGCGACGTGCTGCACAGCATCACGCCGGCAACCGAAGCCCAGGACGTGCCGCTTCCGGAGCGCCACCTGCGCGTCACGCACGAGGCGCTCGTGGACTCCGACAAGCCGGTGCACGTCTTCTCGCGTGGGAGGGCGGTGGTCGCCGATCAGATGGAGATGATTCGAGTCGGCTACGGCATCGACCGGGAGACGTTCGAGTCGGCGCCGCACACGTGGACCAATATCAACACCAACTCACCACGGCAGCTGGACGTGCCGATGAGCCTCGGCATCATCGACCTCGCCCGTGCCGGACAGATGGTCATCATGACCCCGTTCACGCTGGCGGGAGCGATGGCACCGGTCACGATTGCCGGTGCGCTGCTGCTGCAGCACATCGAGGCAGTCGCAGCGATCTGCCTGTCGCAGATCGTCCGCCCCGGTGCTCCCGTGGTCTACGGAGCGTTCACGTCGAATGTCGAAATGCGCAGCGGCTCGCCGGCATTCGGCTCACCCGACGCAATGCGCGCTGCGATTGCGAGCGGTCAACTGGCGCGCCACCTCGGCGTGCCGTGGCGTTCGCAGGCCGCGAGCTCGTCGCCCACCGATGATGCACAAGGTGCGTACGAGACAATGGTCTCGCTGATGGGTGCCCTGCTCGGTGGGGCCAACGTGGTGATGCACGCTGCCGGCTGGCAGGAGGGGGGTCTCGTTGCCTCGTACGAGAAGCTCGTGCTCGATGTCGACGCCCTCGAGATCGTCGCAGAGGGACTCCGTCCGGTGCTCGTCGACGACGGAGAGCTGGCGCTCGATGCCCTTGCCGAAGTGATGCCCGGCGGCCACTTCTTCGGTGCAGCGCACACGATGTCGCGTTTCGAGACTGCGTTCCACGAACCGACGGTGTTCACACGTCAGACAGCCGGACAGTGGCAGGACGCCGGCGGACTCGACGCGGCATCACGGGCGACTCGGGTGTGGCAGCAGTGGCTCGACGAGTTCGAGGTGCCGCCGATGCAGGCCGACGTCAGGGCCGGGCTCGATGAATTCCTCGAGCGGCGCATCGCCGAGGGCGGCAGTCCTCCCGAGTCGTGACGGGACCGACTGCTGCAGCCTCGCAGCCGTGGATCAGTAGTCGACGGAGGCGAACGACGAGAGCTTGTCGATGCGGTGGTAGGCGTCGATGAGGCGCACCGTGCCGCTCTTCGAGCGCATGACAAGGCTCTGCGTGCGGGCGCCGCGGCGGTCGTAACGGACGCCGCGCAGCAGGTCGCCGTCGGTGACACCCGTCGCGGCGAAGAAGCAGTTGTCGCCCTTGACGAGATCATCGGTGGTGAGCACGGTGTCGAACCGGTAGCCGAGCCGTTCGGCTTCGGCGCGCTCGGCGCCGTCACGCGGTGCGAGCAGCCCCTGGATCTCGCCGCCCATGCACTTCAGGCCGGCTGCTGCCGTCACCCCCTCCGGAGTGCCGCCGACGCCGAACAGCACGTCGACACCGGCATCGGGCCACGCTGTGGCGAGTGCGCCGAAGATGTCCCCGTCGGTGATGAGTTTCACGCGTGCGCCGGTGGAGCGCACCTCGTCGATCAACTCGGCATGGCGCGGCCGGTCGAGGATGACGGCGGTGAGATCGCGCACCGACTCACCCTTGGCCTTTGCGATCCAGCGCAGGTTCTGGCTCGCGGTCGCCGTGATGTCGATCGAGCCCTTTGCCTCGGGCCCGACGGCGATCTTGTGCATGTAGACGCATGGGCCAGGGTTGAACATCGTGCCGCGCTCGCTCACGGCGATGACAGAGATGGCATTCGCGCGGCCGAGCGCGGTGAGCGTGGTGCCGTCAATCGGGTCGACAGCGACGTCGGTGTTCGGCGCAGTGCCGTCGCCCACCGCCTCTCCGTTGTGGAGCATGGGCGCGTCATCCTTCTCGCCCTCGCCGATCACGACGATGCCGCTCATCGGCACGGTGTTGATGACCGTGCGCATCGCGTCGACGGCTGCGCCGTCGGCTCCGTTCTTGTCGCCGCGTCCCACCCAGCGTGAGGCCGCAAGTGCAGCGGACTCGGTGACGCGGACCAGCTCGAGGGCGAGGTTGCGGTCGGGACGCTGGGACGCAGGCACATGACCACCGTAGTCGTTCGGTAGGTTGCCGTTCCGTGCCGCGCGTACCCGCCGAGATGTGCCTGTCGACGCGCGACCTGTTCGAGCCGCGACTCGGCCCGGGCTGTGTCGTCCACGGGGTGGTGGAGGGCGGGGTGGCACACCTGGTGCTGTGCCCGCTGCCGCTCGGTGCCGGATCGCCGCAGCGCCGGGCCGACGATCCGCCCATCAGGGCTGCCCGATCGCTCGGGGGTGGCTCGTGGTGCTGGTCGTCGTCCTTCGATGCGATTGCCTACGTTGCCGCCGACGGTGACCTATGGCTGCAGGCGGCCGAGGGCGGGCGGGCGCAGCGGCTCACGCACTGGGGACCCGAGCGGTCGCTCAGCGGACCGGTGGCTCTCGCCGACGGCCGCCGACTGGCGGTCGTCGTCGACCTTGCCGAGGTATGGACTGTCGACACCGGCAGCGGTGCGGCCGCGAGGGCCGACACCGGGTCGGCGGGCTTCGTCATCGACCCGGTCGCGTGGCCAGCAGCGTCTCAGGAGGGCGGTGTGGCGTGGGTGGGTTGGAGCGAGCCCGACATGCCGTGGGATCGAACGGCGCTTCTCGACGCTGCCGGCACGGTGCTCGCCGGCGGTGCGGCGCTCCAGCAGCCCCGGATCGGTGCCGATGGCAGTACGTGGTCGATCCGCGATGACACGGGGTGGCTGAACCTGTGGCGCAATGGCCAGCCGTTCGTCGACGAGCCGTACGAGCATGCGGGACCGATGTGGGGGCCCGGGCAGCGCACGTATGCGCTCTCGCCTGACGGCTCGGCCGTGGTCTTCGCGCGCAACGAGAACGGGTTCGGGCGCCTGTGTTCGGCGGCGGTCGACTCGGGGGGCAGGCCACCCGTCGTGCGCGACGTCGCCCGGGCAGTGCACGGACAACTCGACTGGCACGGCAGCAGAGTCGTGGCGATGCGCACCGGCGGGCGCACGCCGACGCAGGTGGTGCTGTACGACGCCGCCACCTGGGAGCGCGAGTCCGTTGCTGTCGGGCCCGATGCGGCGTGGCTGCAGTCGCCGTGGTGCGACGAACTCGTCGAGCCGACGCTGCACGAGATACCCACTGACGATGGCGTCGTGCATGCTCGGCTCTACTCGACCACCGGTACTGCGCGAGGACTCATCGTGTGGCTGCACGGCGGCCCCACCGATCAGTGGCAGGTCACGTTCATGCCTCGACTCGCCTACTGGTGCTCGCGCGGCTGGTCGGTGCTGGTGCCAGACCACCGCGGCTCGACCGGCCACGGCCGCGACTACCAGCAGGCGCTGCGCGGGAAATGGGGAATTCTCGACGTTGACGACACGATCGCGGCGACGCGATGGGCGCAGCAGCGAGGACTCGCTCGTCCGTCGACCACGGTGCTGATGGGAGGCTCGGCAGGCGGCTACACGGCGCTGCGAGTCATCGCCGCTGCGCCGGAGGTGTGCGCCGGCGCAGCGGTCGCATATCCGGTCACCGACCTCGCCGATCTGGCCGAGCGCAGCCATCGCTTCGAGCGCCACTACACCGACACGCTGGTTGGGCCGCTGCCGACGGCTGCCGACGACTACCGGCACCGATCGCCGGCGTGGCACGCCGATCGCTACGTCGACCATCCGCTGCTGGTGCTGCACGGCGATGCCGATGCAGTGGTGCCGGTTGAGCAGAGCCGGGTGTTCGTCGAGCGCGTGCGCGCTGCCGGAGGTCGTGCCCGCCTCCACGTCTACGAAGGCGAAGGACACGGGTTTCGCCAACGCGCCAACCAGCTCGATGAGTTCCGGCGTGTCGAGGAGTTCCTCGACGGCATCGTCGGCGTGGCCGGCTGATCCGGGCGAGTGGAGACGGTTCCGTCCATGGCGCTGCAGCGAGCGTCCCGACGGGGCGGTGTGTGTCGGCGGCGGGTAGCGTCTCGGCAGTGAGCGACGACTGGTCCCCGAGCGATCCCGAGCGCCCGACGGTGGCCTACGACCTGTCGGGCTGGTCGTTCGACCACCAGGCCGAACTCGCGGCCCGGCTGGCAGAGGCCGAGGTGGCGCACGCCTGGGAGGGCACAGAATTGGTCGTGCCCGAGGAATTCGAGGCTGCGGCCGATTCGGTCATCGCCTCGGTCGAGCAGCAGTACGGCATCGACGACTCGGGGCACAGCGCCGTGGGCGGCGAGTCGCCCGTCGGCCGCTCGCTGGTCGACGAGCCGGTGCAGCAGCCGCTCGTCGAGGGCCGACTCGTCACCGAATACGACCTGTCCGAGTGGGAGGTGCCCGAGCGCGAGGCCGCCACGCGTGTGCTGCTGCGCCAGCAGCGGCCATTCGCATGGGAGGGCACCGTGCTCGTGGTGCATGCCGACGACGAGGATGTCGTCGACTCGGTCCTCGACATGATCGAGGCGGCGATCCCCGACGGAGTGTTCCCCGATGCTGACGACACGCCCGACGAGGGCCGGCTGCCGTTCGAGACGCTCACCACCTTCTTCCTGATGGCCGACCGCCTCCGCCGCGACCCGCTCGATGCCGACGGCCTCGAGCAATTGCTCGATGCGCTCGACGTCGTCGAGCCGGGCCGGCCGCCGTACGGCGTCGACGTCCGGCTGTGGGAGCGCACGTGCGAGCTCGCCGACGAACTGGCAGGCGCGCTTGCCGACGACGATGAGCCGGACCACGACGAGGTCGTGCACCTTGCGGCCGAGCTGCACGAGCTGCTGCGACCCTTCATCTGACGCATGCTGCTCGCCGAGTTGCAGATCTGGCATACCAAGCCGGCCATGGCGACGCGCCGACTCGCGCTCGGCCACCTCGTCCTGCCCACTGATCCGGCGCCGGGACTCGGCGGGGTCCTGCTCGCCGCAGTCGTCGCGGCCTACCTGCCCGATGTCGACGACGACCTCTATGCCGACATCGCCCGGCTCATCGACCAGATCGTGCGCAATGAGCGTGTTGTGCAGCCCCGTCTCGAGCACCGCTACCAGATCGACCGACACGGGCTGGCGGTCAGCGTTCACCAGCTCAACGGCGATGCGAGCAACGTCGAGTTCGACCTGCACTCGATGGGCCGGCCACTCGCTCAGGTCCTCGGCGCCGTCTATGCCCTCGAGCGGCTCGACCAGAGCGCTCGGGCGCCGGTGGCTGCAGTGCTGCACCGCGCAATGCGCTGGCGTGGGCGCATCGGCCCGTCGTTCGTCGCCGACATCACCGGCATTGCCCGCGCCGATCTCGTCGGCATTGCCGATCCGCGGGCGTGGGCCCTCGACATACTCGGCTTTCCGATGGGCACCAGCCGGGTGTCGAAGCGCGATGTGATGACACGCTTCCGCGATCGCGTGCGCGAGGCGCATCCCGACCACGGTGGCGACGGTCGCGAGGCGGCGCTGACGATCGACCGGCTCGGAGAGGCGCGGCGGATCCTGCTCGAGCGCCTCACCGCCTGACGGCGGCAGGTGCCGCCGCGATCACGAGTCGTCGGGATCGATCCTCGGATCTCCTGGGTTCAGCTGCTCGAGTTCCAGATGGGCGGTCTCCGGATACCACCGCCACGCCAGCCACGCTCCGACGAGCTGCCCGATGCCGACGACAGCGATGACCGTGCCGAACGACACGTCGCGATCGAGCAGCCATCCGATGGTCGCGATCGAGACGCTGCCGCCCAGCAGCGCCGAGGCTGTGACGAGGCCGTTTGCCCAGCCGCGGTTGCCGGTGGGGAACAACTCGGTGCGGTACACGGCGTAGGCCGGATACGCCATGGCAGCAGTGATGCCGCCGGCGAATGCCGCCGCCCACATCGCCGCGCCCGACAGCCAGAAACTCGAGACGAGGCAGGCGGTGCTGATCGGGGTGCACGTCGCGATGAGCCGCCGCCGTCCCACGATGTCGGCAAGCCGTCCGCCGAGCACCAGTCCGAGCGACGCTGGCGTGCCGGTAGCGAGCGTGAACAGGGCGATCCCGCCTGCCGAGTAGCCGCGCACGGTGTCGAGGTAGCGGTTCTGGAAGAACGATGCAGGTGCGATGAACAGGTTCGCGCTGACGGCGACAGCGATCACGAGGGCGAGGCGGCTCCGCTGCATCGGCGGCGAGATGCGATGCACGGTCTCGAAGCGACGCGTCTCGTGCAGGCGCCGATACAGCACGAGCGCCACGGGCAGCCAGACGAGTGCCAGCGCATAGACCCATCGCCACGCTCCCGGACCGAGGTCGGCGAGTCGCAGCGCGCCGACGGCGACGCCGGCACCGAGGCCGGATGCCATCGCCAGAATGCTGAGCGCATACGCGCGTGAGTTGCGCGGCATGTCCTCGGCGGCGGCGACGATCGCGATGGTGGCAAGCGCGATGCCGATCGGCCTGGCAACGGCCTGCGAGCCGACGAGCACCCAGAAGCCGGGCGCCAGTGCCCCGAGTGCGCAGAGCAGGGGTGCGCACCAGGCGAGCACGATGAGCGTCCGCCGGCGCCCGATGCGGTCAGCAAGCAGGGCGAATGGCAGGGCCACGACGATGCCGAGCCGAACGACGGCGCCGCCGATGCCCTGGCCGGTCGAGCCGATGCCAAAGTCGTCGGCGGCGAGGTGGGCGGTCTGGGTGAAGAGCGTGTTGGCGAAGGCAGCGGTCATCGACGCGCTGGCGAGCAAGCCGAGGGTCTGTGCCTGTCGCTCGGAGAGTCGATCGGGCGGCGCCCACCATGGCCCCGTAGCTCGCTGCGAGGGACCACGTGCGAGTGCCCAGCGGATCGGCAGCGCGACGAGCCAGCCGAACCACGGAATGCGCAGCGAGTACGCAACCACCTGCTCGACGGCACCGTCCGGGAGCCGGCGCACCGTTCGCCGGTAGCGGTGGAAGGGGCCGGCCACCTGGTCGAATGAGGCGGCGGCCACCGCAGCACCGTCGTCGCTGCCGGACTCGTCGAGTCGCCGCTCGGCCACGAGGTGATCGTCACGGCTGGCGAATGCATCAGCCGCCTGCTGGTCGCCAGCCGCCCACCGGCGAACCACGGTGTGCTCGGCTCGGGGCATTGCGGCGAGGCTAGACGGGGGGCGGTGGCCGGACGCAGGCGGTCGGCCATACTTGACAGATGCCCCATGAGCCTCGGATCGTCGTTCGCCGGTCGGGGCCGCTTCGCGGCGTCGTCGCCGTGCCTGGTGCCAAGAATTCGGTGCTGAAGCTGATGGCCGCCACGCTCCTCGCCGACGGCGAGTACACGCTGCGCAACGTGCCCGACATTGCCGACGTGGGCATCATGTCCGACCTGCTGGCAGCGATCGGCGTGCGCAGCGAGCCGCTCGGGGGCGGCGAGCTGCGGATGGTGAACGACGGGTCGATCAACCCGGTGGCGCCCTACGAGCTGGTCGAGCGCATCAGGGCGAGCATCAACGTGCTGGGGCCGCTGCTGGGCAGGTGCGGGCGCGTGTCGCTGTCGCTGCCGGGCGGCGACGACTTCGGCAGCAGGCCGATCGACATGCACCTCGCCGGGCTGGAGGCGATGGGGGCCTCATTCGTCCTGCGCCACGGTGTCGTCGAGGCCGAGGCCGAGCAGTTGCGCGGCGCCGACATCACCCTCGAGTTCCCGAGTGTTGGCGCCACCGAGAACATCGTCACTGCTGCAGTGCACGCCAAGGGCACGACCACCATCGACAACGCAGCGCGCGAGCCGGAGATCGCCGACCTGTGCTCGTTCCTCGTGTCGATGGGAGCGAACATCGAGGGCATCGGCACCGGCACCCTCGTCGTGCACGGTGTCGAGCGCGGTGCGCTCCATCCAGCCGATCACGATGTCGTGCCCGATCGAATTCAGGCAGCCACGTATATCGCTGCGACAGCGCTCAGCGGCGGCGAGGTCGTGTTGCGCGGCGCCCGTCACGATCACATGGACATGCTGCTGCGCCGATTCCGCGACATGGGCCTCACGATCGAGCCGACCGGTGTCTCTGGCATGCCTGGCTCCGGACTCGCTGTCTGGTCTGACGGCCGACTGCGCAGCATCGATGTCGCCACCCTGCCGTATCCGGGCATTGCAACCGACTACAAGCCGCTCATCGTCACCATGCTGGCGGTGGCGGACGGAGTGGGAATCGTCACCGAGAACCTCTACCCGGGACGCTTCCGCTATGTCGAGGAACTGCAGCGACTCGGTGCCGACATCCGGGCCGACGGACACCATGCAGTGATCCGCGGTGTGTCGCAGTTGAGTGGCGCACCGGTGAAGGCCACCGACATCCGCGCAGGGGCGGCACTCGTCGTGGCCGGACTGGCAGCCGACGGTGAGACGTCGGTGTCGGGAGTGCACCACGTCGACCGCGGCTACGACGACCTCGTCGGCCGCCTGGTCGCCGTCGGGGCAGATATCCAGCGGGTCGGCTGACACCGCTCAGGTAGCTGGCGGCGGTTGTGCCGGGCCGCCCTGCTCGGGCGGCTGCCCGGTGTCGGGGCGCCCGGCCCTGTCGGCACGCGTGACGCGGTGCTTGGCGAGCCGCAGCAGGCCGCCGATCAGCAGGATCGGGCCGACCACGAAGAGGATCTCGTCCCAGCCACCCTGGTGGGCGAGCAGTGCCAGGGCCACCGTCGACCATCGGGTGCTCGAGACGGCACTCGGCATGACGCCGTGCTGGCAGTTCGTCGAGGACGAGTAGCCGTGTCGACCTGCAGCCACAGCGGATCGGCTCAGACTGCCTCGACGACCACGAGTACCTCGCCGGTGACGTGGCTCTCGACCTCGTAGGTGCCGGCGGCGGCGACGACGAAGTTGAACGTCGCCATCACGCCGGCCTCGACGGAGCGGTCGAGGTCGATGCCGTGCACGTGGAACTCGTCGGCCGCAGCGGGGTTGGTGATGTTGAGGGTGATCTCCGAGCCGACGGCGACCAGTTCGATTCGGGTCGGGCCGCTGTTCATGCCGACCGTGACGTCGATCTGCACCGGGCCCGACTGCACGTCCCCCGAGCCGGTTGCCGGGGGCTGAGCCACCGTGGCGGGCGGCTCCTCTGTTCCGAGCGGGCCGGGACGGGTGGTCGCCACGGCGGCGGGCAGCGTGCCGATCCCGGGTGCTGCAGGGGTGGTCGTTGCAGGGGTGGCGTCGTCAGCGCCGCCACATGCCGCCAGCGCTGTCAGGCAGGCGGCGAGACAGCCGGCAACGACGGCGCGGTGCATGCCGCGCACGAGAGCGAGGTCGGTTCTGGCCATGCGTGGCAATCCTACGGTCGGACTGGTTCAATGACCGCACGGCGCGGCAGATGGCCGCCCCGCAGCGACAGGCACCGATCCACCATGACTTCCATGCGCACCCAGGTCGAGCAGACGATCGAGGTCATCCGTCCGGCACTGCACGCCGACGGCGGCGACATCGAGCTCGTCGACGTCGACGAGTCGACGGGCGTGGTCTCGGTGAAGCTCGTCGGGGCATGCGGCACATGCCCCACCAGCACGGTCACGCTGAAGGCCGGCATCGAGCGCATCATGCGCGACCGCATCGACGGCATCACCGAGGTGGTCAACCTCAGCCCGTCCGACGAGCTCGACGGGCCACCCCGCGTGTCGCCGTTCTCGTCGGGCAGCGCGGGCGCACCGGCATGAGTCAGCGGTCGCCGTTGATCGGCGACCTGTTCGCCGCAGCGCAAGCCGGCGACCGTGGTGCGCTGGCCAAGCTGCTCTCGTTCGTCGAGCGCGGCGGCGACGAGGCTCGCGATATCAGCAGGCGCACCGCACCGCTGGCCGGACGCGCGTACACCGTGGGCCTCACCGGCGCTCCTGGTGCCGGCAAAAGCACCCTGACATCGTCGCTCATCGGCCTGCTCCGATCGCGTGGCAGCGAGGTGGCGGTGCTCGCCATCGATCCGTCATCGCCGTTCAGCGGCGGCGCAATCCTCGGCGATCGCGTTCGAATGCAGGACCACGCCACTGATCCCGGCGTGTTCATCCGGTCGATGGCAACGCGAGGGCATCTCGGCGGGCTGTCGCTGGCGACCCCCGAGGCGGTACGGCTGCTCGATGCCGTCGGCCGTCGCTGGATCCTCGTCGAGACCGTCGGTGTCGGGCAGGTCGAGGTCGAGATCGCCGGCAAGGCCGACACCACCGTGGTAGTGGTGAATCCGGGCTGGGGCGACTCGGTGCAGGCCAACAAGGCGGGGCTGATGGAGATTGCCGACGTGTTCGTCATCAACAAGGCAGACCGAAAGGGAGTCGACGAGACACGTCGCGATCTCGAGCAGATGCTCGACCTCAGCGACCTCGCCCACGACGCATGGCGTCCGCCGATCGTGACGGCAGTCGCGCTCGACGGCACCGGCATCACCGAAGTGTGGGCGGCAGTCGAGGCCCACCGCGAGGCAGTGACAGCGAGTGGCGAACTCGAGCGGCGACGCCGGTTCCGGCTTCGCGAAGAGCTCCGCGAGATCGTCGCCCGGCGCCTCGAGCAGCGGGCGCGCGACGTGGTCGGCGACGACCGCTGGATGGCGCTCGGCGAGCAGGTCGCCATGCGGGCAGTGGACCCGTGGTCGGCCGCCGACGAGATGCTCGGGCCGATCGAGCCCTGACCGGTCGCAGAGCCATGGCGGCGCCGCGCCCCGGCAGCGCTGGGGGGCGTGTGCCGACGCCGGGGCGGTCGGCGGTCTGGCTAGTCTCCCTGCGACCCCGTCTGCCTGCCGCAGCGACGGGTGATCGGGGTGGGTGCGGCACACACGGGGGAGGACGTCGCAGTGGCGCTCGTCGAGATCGAGCGGCGTGAGGTGGAGGGCGGCCGAGCCGATGCGCCGGTCGTCGTGCTCCGGCTCGCGCACGGCAAGGTGAACGCGCTGTCGCAGGCGGTGCTGGCCGAACTGGCAGATGCGGCCGAGGCACTCACCGCGGCGCCGCCAGGTGCCGTGGTGATCACCGGGGGTGATCGCATCTTCGCCGCCGGTGCCGACATCGCCGAGTTCGGCGGGCCGGACGAGGCGGCGGCGATCACCGCCGGCTTCCATCGCGCGCTCGATGCGGTCGCAGCGATCCCGCGGCTCGTCGTCGCCGCTGTCGCCGGCTATGCGCTCGGAGGCGGCTGCGAGCTGGCGCTCGCCTGTGACTATCGGATCGCGTCCGAGAAGGCGGTCCTCGGCCAGCCCGAGATCCTGCTCGGCATCATCCCGGGCGGTGGCGGCACCCAGCGCCTCGCGCGAGCCATCGGTCCGTCACGGGCGAAGGAGCTGATGATCACCGGCCGCCAGGTGCGTGCCCCTGAAGCGCTGTCGATCGGCCTCGTCGACGAAGTGGTGGCTCACGACGACCTGCATGACCGGGCAGTGGCACTTGCTGCCGAGGCGGCACGCGGCGCAGTCCAGGCACAGGCGCTCGTGAAGCGTGCGGTCGACGAGGGCATCGGACGCGAACTCTGGGAGGGGCTCATGCTCGAGCGTGAGCTGTTCACCGAGGTCTTCCGAACGGATGACAGCCGGATCGGCGTGCGCAGTTTCCTCGACAGCGGCCCTGGAGCCGCTTCGTTCACCGGCCGCTAGCAGTGTCCGGCAGCGCCGACGCGTCGCAGCCACGCTGCGTCAGCGATGACGTGCCCACGCGACCGTGCCGAGTTCGACGCGATGGACGAGGCCCGGATGCGAGGGCAGCGCACGCACGGTGACGCCGTACGGTCCGGCCTCGCCGACCGAGAAGTCGGCGCGCCAAGAGGTGCCACCGGCATGGGTCAGCGGCACGACGGCTGGATCGCCGACGAATGCTCCCTCGCTGTCGATCGGGCCGTGCAGCACCTGCACGGCGACGTCGTCGGGCGACAGCGGTCCGAGCGCCACGGTGGCCGTGACCGTGCGTACATCGCCCTCGTGGGCCGGTGACGAGTCGGTGATGACATCGAGGACCTGCACACCGTGCCAGGCGGCGCGCACGCGTGACTTCCATGCGGCGAGGTCACGTGCGCCTGCGCTGCTGTCGGCGAGCGCTGTGCGTGAACTCATTGCCGCCGGCTCGTAGAGCGTCGTGGTGTAGTCGCGCACCATTCGTGCCGCCGTGACGAATGGGCCGAGGGTCCGCCAGTTGTGCTGCATCATCTGGGTCCAGCCCACGGGTGTCCCGTCGGGATCGCGGTCATAGAACAGCGGGACGATCTCGCGCTCGAGCAGGCCGAACAGGCTGTTCGCCTCGCGCTCGTCGCGTCGGACCGGATCGGGGTCGTCATCGGCAGAGACGATCGCCCAGCCATTGTGGCCGTCGAAGCACTCGTCCCACCATCCGTCGAGGATGCTGCAGTTCAGCGAACCGTTCAGTGCGGCCTTCATGCCGCTCGTGCCGCATGCCTCGAGCGGGCGGCGAGGATTGTTGAGCCAGACATCGGCGCCGCGGTACATACGCCGGGCAATCGCCATGTCGTAGTCGGGCAGGAACACGAACCGGTGCCGCAGGTCGAGTCGCCGGGCGAAGAGCTCGATCTCGCGGATCATCTCCTTGCCGGGGTGGTCGGCGGGGTGTGCCTTGCCGGCGAAGACGAACTGAACCGGGCGCTCGGCCGACAGCAAGAGCGCCTGCAGCCTCTCCGGCTGGCTCAGCAGCAGCGTCGCCCGCTTGTAGGTGGCGAATCGCCGGGCGAAGCCAATCGTCAGCGCTCTCGGATCGAGCAGCGCCTCACCCATCTTCGTGCGCACGAATGACACCAATTCGGCGCGGCCAGTGGTACGCGCCTCCCAGATCTCCGACGGCGCCAGCGAGTCGACGCCGCGCCATGAGTCGGCGTCGGCGCCGTCCCACACCGGGCCGACGCTGCGGGCGAGGAGCGGGGCAACGTGGTCGCCGACCCAGGTGTGGGCATGTACGCCATTGGTGATCGAGGTGATGGGCACCTCGGCGACGGGGGCGTCGGGCCAGAGATCAGCGAACATCTGACGGCTCACATCGCCGTGGAGCCGGGCAACGCCATTGCTGCGAGCGCTCAGGCGGAGCCCCATCACTGCCATGTTGAACTCGCCGTCGTCGTCGCTGCGCATGCCGATGCGCATCAGGTGATCGAGCGACACACCGCACCGCGCGGCAAATGGCGCGAAGTACTTCTCGATCATCCCGCGTGGAAAGACGTCGATGCCAGCCGGCACTGGTGTATGCGTGGTGAACACGCCGCCGGCGCGCACCGCTTCTACTGCCTCGTTGAAGGTGAGTCCGGTATCGACCATCTCGCGGATCCGCTCGAAGGCGAGGAAGCCGGCATGTCCCTCGTTGGTGTGGAACACCTGCGGGTCGTGGCCGAGCGCGCGCAGGGCGCGCACGCCGCCTATGCCGAGCAGGATCTCCTGTCGAAGCCGGTGCTCGCGGTCGCCGCCGTAGAGACGGTTCGTCACTGCCGCACCGGCATCGCTGTTTCCCTCGACCAGTGTGTCGAGCAGCAGCAGCGGGGTGCGGCCAACGTCGAGGCGCCACACATTTGCCCTCACCGGCTCGTCGCCGAGTTCGACCGTGATCGTCACACCGGTGTGCTGGGCGGCGAGGTGGGCCGGCTCGAGGCGCGGATAGCGCTCCTCCTGCCAGCCGTCGGCGTTCAGCCGCTGGCGGAAGTAACCCTCGGCGTACAGCAGCCCCACGCCGACGAGGGGGATGCCGAGATCGCTCGACGCCTTCAGGTGGTCGCCTGCGAGGACACCGAGCCCTCCCGAGTACTGCGGCACGGTCTCGCTGATCCCGAACTCGGGCGAGAAATAGGCGACGAGGCCAAGCGGCGTTTCCTCGCGGCCCTGGAACCACCGCGGCGCCGTGACGGCATCGTGCAGGCGTGACGCAGCCGCCGCAGTCGCTGCGACCGTCGCCTCATCAGCGGCGAGTTCGGCCCACCGGGCAGGGCTGACTGCGGCGAGGACGTGGAGCGGGTCCTCGCCAGTGGCCTTCCACGCAGCCGGGTCGAGGCTGCGGAACAGGGCTCGTGTCTCGCTGTCCCACGTCCAGTGGAGGTTGGCGGCGAGCTCGTACAGCGGGTGGAGCGTCGCTGGGATGGCGGGCACCACGTTGAACTGCCGAACCGCTCGCATCCCGGCGACGTTAGTGCGCGGGCGCCGACACCGCCTCGGGTGTCGGCAGCTGTGACCACCGTCGCACCGGTGACGACACGGC
>JBEGVK010000021.1:0-5971 GCA_041178405.1 Actinomycetota bacterium
TCGGCCTCGAGGGCGGGCTGACGTCGTAGTCGGGTTCGCCCAGCTCAGCGGTCGGGCTCGTCGCCGTTGATCTCGGCGAGGAACGCATCGCCGTACTGCTCGAGCTTGGCCGCGCCGATGCCCTTGATGCGGGCCATGTCGGCGCGTGTGCGTGGCCGGTGCGCTGCGAGGTTGCGCAGCACCGCATCAGGGAACACCACGTAGGCCGGCTTGCCGGCAGCGAGATGGCGGCGCAGGGCGCGGAGGCGCTCGAACAGTGGCGCATCGCCCGGCGCCACGTCGGCGGACGGCGGTGCAGCGGTCTGCCGGGTGCCGGCGCCGGCGCCGGTGTCTCGTTGCTGCGCCGGGCGTGACGCAGGAGGCGACGCAGTGCCCGACGCTGCGACTCGGCCCGGTGCCGGGGGAGTGCGGCACTCGTCGATGAATGGCGACGGCCGGTCGCCGGGCACGACGAGCACCTTCCTGCCAGCGCGTGTGATGGCAACGTGGAACAGGCGGCGCTCCTCCTCGATGTCCTCGGCGAGGCGGTGCGGGAATTGGTCGTCGGCAGCGTGGTGCACCACCACATAGGGCCACTCCTGGCCCTTCACGCGGTGCACCGTGGCGAGGGTGACGCCGGCCTCGGCCTGACGTCGCTCGAGGATCCCAGCGAGCCACGGCTCGAACGACGAAGCATCGGGATGCAGCGCGGCGAGTTGGGCGAGTGCAGTGACATCGTCGAACTGCGAGGCACGGTTCATCCCGTGCCGGTGCCCGTCGAGGCCGGCAATGGCGGTGTCGAGCTTCGTTCGACGGTGGAGCGCATCGAGCACTGCTGCGGTGGGGCAGCGCTCGCGGACTAGCCGCTGCAGTTCGGCGATGTCATCGGCGAACTCGCGGACGGTGGCGGCATCTCGGGGCGTGTTCAGCCTGTCGGCGAGGCGGTAGAGGCCATCGAGCGACGACTGCTCGCCGACCCACTCGGCGATGCGCGGGTGCAGCGAGCGAGCAGGACGGCGCACTGCCTCGGCGACATCGCGCGGGATGAGGCGCTCGCCGGCGGCAGCGAGGCGGAGCCAGGCGAGCGATGCCGCAACCGATGCCCGACCGAGGAACTCGCTGCCGACGCCGCCCGACGTGGGAATGCCGCGGAGGGCGAGCGCTGCCTGCACCGGTGCGAGCAGCGAGTTCACCCGCACGAGCACTGCGATGTCGCCTGGGTCGACGCCGCGCCCGACTGCGGAGGCGATGGCATCGGCGGTGGTGGCCACCGTGTCGGCGCCGGCCTCGGGGTGCTCGTCCGGCTCGCCGGCCACTGCGAAGCCGTCGGTATCGGCGCGGGCCGCCACGATGCGCTTGGGAACGCGGCGCGCATTGTGGCGCAGCAGCGTGTCGGCGGCGCGCACGATGCCGGCGGGGCAGCGGTAGTTGGCCTGCAGCGGATGGTCGCCGGCACCCGGGAAGTAGCGGTCGTAGTCGATCAGCCAGCCGGGGTCGGCGCCGTTGTAGCCGTAGATCGTCTGGTCGTCGTCGCCCACGCCGAACACGGCTCCATCGGCTCCGGTGAGCAGTCGGATCAGCAGCAGGTGGGCCGGTGTCAGATCCTGGAACTCGTCGACCAGCAGCATCCGGCAGGCCCGCTGAGCAGCCGACCGCGCTGCGGGCTCGGCGAGGAGGATCTCGATCGCCCGGTGGACCTGCTCGTCGAAGTCGAGCGCCTGGCGCCGATGCAACTCGGCGCGGAAGCGGGGCACGAAGTCTGCAAAGCCCTCGACCTCGCCGTCGTAGCGCGCCTCGATGTCGCTGGGTGACCGCAGTCCGAGCCTCGCTGCAGAGAGTGCCTCGATCCACGTGGCGACAGGATCGGCGTTTCGTCGACGCGGGAAGCGCACGAGCTGGCTGATGATGCGCCTCACCTCGGGTTCGTCGAGCGTGGCGAGCGAGCCGGATTGCGCCGCGAACGGCGGTCTGCCATTGACGATGGCGAGCGCGAGCGCGTTGAGGGTGCGCACGTGGATGCCGGGAAGGTCGCGGGTGCGCTCGCGCATTTCCTCCTCGGCACGCTTGTTGAATGCGACGAGCGTGACAGCGGACGCAGGGACACGCCACCGGCCGAGCAGATGCCGGGCGCGTTCGGTGAGCACGCGGGTCTTGCCCGAGCCAGCGGGAGCGATGATGCGTGCGGCGCCCGTTGAGTGCGTGACTGCGGCGCGTTGGTCGTCAGCGAGGTCGGTGCCGACCGCGTCGTTGCTGTCGAAGGGCATGAGCGAGCCGTGCTCGATGCAGATGCGGTGCAGCACGGGCACGCCGTCGAGCGGCGGCGTGAAGCGGATCGGGCCGCCGTCGATCCAGGCTGCCGTTCCGTCGGGAAGGATGACGTCGGCGCGGTCGTCGGGGCTCGGCCGTGCGCCGAGTGCCACTGCCTGTTCGATCAGCTCCCACCTGGCAACACCCGAGCGCCAGTCGACAGCGCCGTTGCGCAGCGTTGCGGCGAGGTCGTCGGCGTCGAAGCCGAACAGCACCCCCAGTTCGTGGGGCATCCGGCGCTCCCGTCCCGGTGCCGCGATGGCGGCAGCCAGGTCGGGGTGGACCTCGATGACAGCGCCGGTGCGCCTGGCGAGGAATTGCCGCAACTCGGCCAGCGCCGTCGTGACGTCGGTGTCGAGGACGGCGCGCGGCGCGGCCGCCCATCCCGGTGGGGCGGCATCGCCTGGGCCGACGAGCGCCAGCCGGCCGAGCGACGGGTGGCCTGGCGACACGGCGGGCATGGGCCGCACCGTACCCACGGGGTGTGCGCCGGTCAGGCGGCGCGCAGGTCGGAGAGCACCCGCGCCCAGCGGTCGGGATCGCTCCTGTAGGGCGCATAGAAGCTGATGCGCTGGATCACGTCGCCGTAGCGGCGGTGCAGCTCGGGGGCCACCTGCTCGGGTGCGCCGACCACCGCGAATGTCTCGAGGATCTCGTCGGTGATCAGATCGCCCATCGCTGCCCACTCGCCCCGCTTGCTGAGGGTGTTGAGGTCGTCCTGGAGATCGCCCCAGCCGTGCAGGTCGAGCACCCCGCGATAGGCGGGCGTGCTGCCGTAGAACGCGATCTGCTGACGGGTGCCGCGGGCGGCATCGTGCATCTGCTCGTCGCTCGTCCCGGTGACGACGAAGCTGGGACCGACGATCTCGAATCCCTCCATGGTCTTGCCAGCCTTTGCTCGTCCCCGTGCAAGCGCCGGCAGCGTGACCTCGCGCAGGTAGCGCTCGGTGGTGAATCCGTGGCAGATGAATCCGTCGCACACCTCGCCGGCCACCTCGGTCATCAGTTCGCCGACACCGGCGAGGAAGATCTTCGGCACGCCGAAGCCGTCGAGGTCGGAGCGATCGGGGGTGAAGAACGGCGTCATCAGCGTGTGCGTGTAGAACTCGCCGCGGAAGGCAAGTGGCGCGCCAGTGAGCCAGGTGTCCCAGATGGAGCGGATGGCGAGGATCAGCTCGCGCATGCGCGGTGCCGGATGGCTCCACTCCATGCTGAACCGCTTGGTGATATGCGGCTTGATCTGGCTGCCGAGACCGAGCACGAAGCGGCCCTTCGAGAAGGCCTGGAGGTCCCAGCCGATGTTGGCGAGCGTCATCGGATTGCGGGCGAACGCCACAGCGATCGACGTACCGAGTTCGATCGACGCGGTGTGCTCGGCTGCGAGCAGCAGCGGGAAGAACGGATCGTGGCTCGTCTCGGCAGTCCATGCGCCGCTGTAGCCGGCCGCCTCGAGCTCTTGTGCCTGGGCTGCGGCTGCGTGCAGGCTGCCGCCGATTCCTCCGTCGACCTTCATGCAGCCGACGCTAGCCGTGCGGCGCCCCGCCGGATGAGTTCGGATGGTGGGATGCGACGACCGTCAGGTGCCGCGTTCGCGCAGGAAGCGCTCGACTTCGGCGGCGATGTCGTCGCCGCTCGGCAGCGGGCCGCCCGTCAGGCCCTGCAGGTCGCCGGTGAGCGAGGCATCGTACGCGGCCTCGAGCTGGCGGATCATCGAGTGGTGGTCGTCGTTGCCGGCCACGAGCATGTCGATCCGCTCCGACTGGCTGCGCGCCTCGTCGTCGAGATGTGACGTGTCGATGCCGATCCCGGCGGTGTCGCGCAGCGCGTGCAGCAGCGCGATCGACGACGCGGGGTACGCCATTGCGCTGGCATAGTGCGGCACCTGCGCCCAGAGGCCGAGCGATGGGATTCCGGCGTCGGCAAACGAGTGCTCGAGCAGCGCTGCGGCACCCGCCGGGGCATCGAGCGAGCTGCGCAGGTACGGCACCGATGCGACGATGTCGGCCGACGGTGAGGTGACCGACAGCCTCGGCGGGCGAGTGTGCGGTGCTGCGAACGGGTACGCGCCGAGGCCCACCATCTGCCGCGTCCCGAGCCGCACGGCGATGGAGGTGACGATCCGCGCGAACTCTCTCCAGCGCATGTCGGGCTCGGGGCCTGACAGCAGCAGCACATCGCCGCCGTCGGCGACACGGCCCGATCGCAGTTCGAGATCGCCCCACGACAGCCGGGTGCTCACGCCGTCGCGCAGTTCCATGATCGGCCGGCGGGCGCGGTAGTCGATGAACGTGTCGCCGTCGAACGTCAGCAGCGGCTGCGCGTCGCTCGCTGCGGCAACGGCGGCAAGCGCCGCAGCGGCTGCGCCGCCCGCGTCGATCCATCCCTGCATGGCGACCACGAGCACGGGACGGTCGAGCGACGGCAGATCGCCGTGCACTTCGTACGGTTGCGAATCCATTGGTGTCTCCAGTGTCGCCTCTGTCGGCGCAGTGATGGCGAGTCGTGCCCGCCGTCAGGGCGTAGGGATCTCTGCCAGCAGCGACTCGGCAGTGGCCGCTGCCGCCTCGACCTGCTGGCGGAACGGCTCGAGCTCGCTGCGATGGCGATCGCCCAGTGCGCCGGCGAGATACCTCGAGTACACGCCTTCGAGGATGCAGGCCAGCTTCCAGTAGGCGAACGACACGTAGAACGGCAGCGACGAGATGTCGCGGCCGCTCACTGCGGCATATCGCTCGGCCAGCTCGGCCCGGTCGGGGAACCCCGGTGCCGTGGTGGCGCTGCCGACCCACGCCGACGACGTGTCGCCTGGGCCAGTCCAGTAGACCATCAGGAGGCCGAGGTCGGCGAGGGGATCGCCGAGCGTGCAGATCTCCCAGTCGAGGACCGCCACCACCGTGCCGTCGTCGTCGAGGATGGTGTTGTCGAGCCGGTAGTCGCCGTGGACGACCGTCGCCGGCCCCTGACGGGGGATCTTGGCGGCAAGCGCGTCGTGCACCCGGTGCACTGCGGGCAGGTCGGCGGTGTGCTGGTCGTTCCACTGCGCGTACCAGCGAGCCAGCTGTCGGGCGATGTACCCGTCGTGGCGGCCGAGGTCGGCGAGACCCGCAGCGTCGAGGTCGACGGCGTGGATGGCGGCAAGGGTGTCGACCAGCGACTCGGCTGCGTGCCGACGATGGTCGGGCGACAGGTGCGCCTCGGCGGCGGCGCGGTCGCGGATGACGTGGCCGTCGACGAAGCCCATCACGTAGAACGGCGCATCATTGACAGCTGGGTCGTCGCACAGTGCCAGCGCCTCTGGCACCGGCACGGCGCTGTGGCGGAGACCGGCGATGATCCGGTGTTCGCGGGCCATGTCGTGGGCGCGGGGGAGCAGGCGGCCGAGGGGAGGACGGCGCAGCACGTACTGCGCCCCATCGCCGCCCGTGACGAGAAAGGTGAGATTCGAGTGGCCGCCGGCGATGGTCTCGAAGCGGAACGGGCCGACCGCACCGGGCACGTGCGTGGCGAGCCATTCCGACACCTCGCGCAGCCTGACTCCCGGCGGCGTCTCGAGCGGCCCGAGCCCGTCGGCGTCGGCCGCCGGCGGCAGCTCGGCAGGCATGCCCGCACGGTACCGCCGGTATGGTGCGGGCATGGCAATCGACGTCACCGATGCGACATTCCAGGCGGAGGTCATCGAGCGATC
>JBEGVK010000022.1:0-5276 GCA_041178405.1 Actinomycetota bacterium
CTCGAGGAGAAGATCCGCAGCGGCGAGATCGACACGGTGGTGATGGCGTTCCCCGACCTGCAGGGGCGTCTGGTGGGCAAGCGCACGTCGGGACGCTTCTTCCTCGAGCATGTCGCCGACGACGGCACCGAGAACTGCGACTACCTCATCGCCTGCGACATGGACAACAACCCCGTGCCGGGCTACCGCTTCACGAGTTACGAGCAGGGATACGGCGACATGCTGGCCACGGCCGACTGGTCGACGGTGCGCATCACGCCGTGGGTCGACCGCACGGCGATCGTGCTGTGCGACCTCGTTGACGTCGAGTCGCGCGAGCCGATTGAGGTGGCGCCTCGCACCATCCTTCGCCGCCAGGAGCAGGCGGCAGCGGCACTCGGCTACCTGCCGATGGTGGCGAGCGAGATCGAGTTCTACCTCTTCAAGGACACCTACGACGAGGCCTTCGAGAAGGGCTATCGCGACCTCCGACCGCACTCACCGTGGCTCGAGGACTATCACGTGCTGCAGACCACCAAGGACGAGTACATCCTCGGGCAGATCCGACGCGGCCTCGAGGCTGCCGGCGTGCCCGTCGAGTTCTCCAAGGGCGAGGCTGGCCGCGGCCAGCACGAGATCAACCTCGACTACACGACAGCTGTCGAGATGGCCGACCGCAACAGCATCTACAAGACCGCCGCCAAGGAAATCGCCCACCTCAGCGGGCGCTCGGTCACCTTCATGGCAAAGCCCGACTTCGGCGACACCGGGTCGTCGTGCCACATCCACTCCAGTCTCTGGAGCGCTGATGGAACGACACCCGTGTTCGACGACCACCACGGCCCGCACGGGATGAGCGAGGTCTTCCAGCACTACCTGGCCGGGCTCATCGCCACGGCACGCGAGTTCAGCCTGCTGTGGGCGCCGACAGTGAACAGCTACAAGCGGTTCCAGCCGGGATCATGGGCGCCCACCGGTGTCGGCTGGGGCATCGACAACCGGACGCTCGGCTTCCGCAAGGTGGGTCACGGCGGCGGCACCCGCGTCGAGTGCCGAATCCCCGGGGCCGATGCCAACAGTTACTTTGCGTTCGCCGGACAGATCGCCGGCGGCCTGTACGGCATCCGGCACCGACTGCCGCTCGGCGAACCGTTCGTCGGCAACGGCTATGAGGCGGAGCACATCGACCGGATTCCGTGGAACCTGCCCGACGCGATCGCGCTGTGGGAGCGCTCGGACATCGCCCGAGAGTGCTTCGGCGACGAGGTGCACCACCACATCCTCACGATGGCCCGGGGCGAGTGGGAGGCCTTCAACCGCCACGTCACCGACTGGGAGCTGCGCCGCTACTGGGAGCGCATTTAGCACCAGACTGCGCGACGTGCCGGCGGGGGTGGCCGGACAGAAAGTCAACGGAAAACCCGTCGCACGGTCAACTTTCAGTCGGCTATGGTTCGGCCGTTCAGCGTCGGCACCGCCGACTCGACCACTTGGGGGATGCACATCCAATGACTGAGAAGAAGATCATCATGGTGCCGAACAACTCGGTCACCCGACGCCAGCTCATCGTGGGCGGCACCGCTGCGGCAGCAGCGGCTGCAACGCTCGCTGCGTGCGGCGGCGAGGAGTCGAGCTCGGCCACCACCGAGGCGCCGTCGCTGCCGTCGATCACGGCGGCGCCCGACACGACCGCGCCCAGCGGCGGCATCAAGAAGGGCGGCATCCTGCGCATGGGCACGCTCGGCGGGGCCAACGACCTGCTCGACGGCCAGCAGATCGTGTCGAAGGCCGACATCGCCCGCATCGTCACCGGCTGGGAGGGCCTGCTCAACTTCGACCCGGCCTACAACATCGTCAACGACGACTCGCTGGCCGAGGAGGTCGAGGCGCTGTCGGCCGACAAGTACATCATCCGCCTGAAGCAGGGGATCCTCTTCGCCGACGGCAAGCCGCTCACTGCCGACGACGTGCTCTACTCGTTCGAGCGCCTGCTCGACCCTGACCTCGCGGTCTTCGGCGGTGCTGCGTTGCGGCCGATCCTCGATCCGAGCGGCGTGGTGAAGGTGGACGAGCTCACCGTCGAGGTCACGCTCAAGCAGCCGGTGGCCACATTCCCCGAGGGTCTGTGCGGCTACACGTCGAACATCGTGCCAGTCGGCTACGAGCGGTTCGCCGGCGACCCGACCAACCAGATCGGCACCGGCCCGTTCATGCTGAAGGAGTTCGAGATCGGCGTGCAGTCGGTCCACGTTCGCAACCCGAACTACTGGCAGCCCGACAAGCCGTACTTCGACGAGGTGCACATCATCGACTTTGCCGACGGCGATGCGATGGTCAACGCCCTGCTCGCCGACCAGATCGACGTCTGCGCCGACATCCCGGCGGCCGCAGTCGAGACGATCAAGGGCGGCGGCATGAACGTGCTCAACTCGGCCGGTGGCGGCTGGACGCCCATCTTCATGGCCGTCGACATCCCGCCGTTCACCGACAACAAGGTGCGTCTCGCCATGCGACTCGTGCCCGACCGCCAGGCGACCATCGACCAGGTGGCCGGAGGGTACGGCACCATCGCCAACGACCTGTTCGCACCGCTCGACGCCTGCTACATCGGCGACGAGCTGCCCCAGCGCGACCAGGACCTCGACCAGGCCAACGCCCTGCTCGCCGAGGCAGGCAACCCGGAGATCCCGGCGCTGCTCGCTCCGAACGACACGGCCGGCCTGCCCGAGCTCATCCAGTCGTTCGCTGCGATGGCGGCCGAGGGCGGCATCACCATCGACGCCCAGGTGGTCGACGGCGGCATCTACTGGGGTGACGAGTACCTCAAGCGGCCGTTCGGCACCGACTTCTGGGGCACCCGCAACTTCCTCGCCCAGTGCGCCGCCGGCGAGCTGCCGACGGCTCCGTACCCGGACACGCACTGGCCGCCGGAAGGCTCGACCTTCGTCGAGGACTACAACGCTGCCGTGGCCGAGACCGACCTCGACAAGCGCAAGGTCATCACCGACAAGATGCAGACCGAGCTGTACGAGACGGGCGGTCTCATCATCGCCTTCTTCGGCAACCAGCTCGACGGCTTCAACCCGCGACTTCAGGGCCTCGTCGAGCGCCCGAACACGCTCAACCTCGACCACTACGGCCGGGGCTACAAGAACCTCTACTTCTCGGAGTGATGTTCTGACGTCGGTGCCGGGTTCGCTCTGAGCGAACCCGGCACTGCCGTTTCTCTGCCCGCCGTCATCGTGGGGCCCGGCGCAATGACGCGTCCAGGGGATCGACGGTGACTCCCGCTCGTCGTTCAGGGGAATCATGTCGAACTGGAAGGGACTGGCCCGTTTCGTCGTACGCCGCATCGCGCTCGGCCTGCTGACGCTGCTGGTTGTCTCCATCATCGTCTTCGGCGCCACGCAGGCGCTGCCGAGCGATCCGGCCACCGCCATGCTCGGCAAGGAGGCCACGCCCGCATCGGTGGCCGCCCTCACCGAGCAGCTCGGCCTCGACCGGCCGATCGTCGAGCAGTACACGTCGTGGCTCGGCGGCATCGTGCAGGGCGATCCGGGCACGTCGTTCATGGCGCAGGTGCCGATCCTCGACTACATCGGCAGGCGTGTCGGCAACTCGCTGTTCCTGCTGGTGCTCGCCACAGTGGTGTCGGTGCCGGTGTCGCTGCTGCTGGGTGCCGTGCAGGCCCGGCGCCGAGACGGACGGTTCGACAAGGTGTCGTCGTTCGCCGTCCTCGGCCTTGCCTCGGTACCCGAGTTCGTGATCGGCGTCGGCTTGGTCATCGCGTTCGCCACCCGCGGGGTGAAGCTGCTGCCGGCGGTGACGCAGATCGGTGATGGTCGCCCGTGGCAGTTCATGGACCAGATGATCCTGCCCACCATCACGCTCGTGCTGGGTGCGGTGCCGTACATCTCCCGCGTCACGAGGGCGGCGCTGGTCGAGGTGCTCGAGAGCGACTACATCGAGATGGCCCGCCTGAAGGGGGCGCCGGAGCGCACGGTGCTGTGGCGCCATGCGATGCCCAACTCGCTCGGACCGGTGTTCCAGGTGATCGCCCTCAACGTCGCCTACTTCGCCGGCGGCGTGATCGTCGTCGAGGCGCTGTTCAACTATCCCGGCATCGGCGGAGCACTGCAGGCAGCCGTGCGGGTGCGCGACATCCCGGTGATCCAGTTCCTGGTGATGGTGCTCGCCACGGTGTACGTCGTGACCAACCTCATCGCCGACACGGCCACCATCCTGGTGACGCCCCGACTCCGCACGAGGATCTCATGAGCAGCGACCTCACGCAGTCCCACCCCGACACGCCCGCCGCCTCGCGCCGCCCGCCGAGTGTCGTGCGGGTGGCGGCGAGAATGCGGCGCACGCAGATCGGGATCGGCATCACCATCGCCGTCGCCCTGGTCGCATTCCTCGGCCGCTACATCGCCCCCTACGGCGAGAACGAGGGCATCGGCGTCGCCATGAAGCCGGCCAGCAAGCTGCGGGTTCCGTCGCTGTTCGGCAGCGGAGAGCTCGGCCGTGATGTCTGGACGCGGTTCCTCTACGGCGGCCGGCCGATCCTGATTACCGCCTTCTTCGCCACGCTGCTGGCACTCGTTGCCGGCTCGATCATCGGGCTGGCGGCGGCCTACAACCGCGGCAAGCTCGACGACCTGATGATGCGGGCGATGGACATCATCCTCGCCTTCCCGCAGATCATCCTCGCCCTGCTGGTGATCGCCATGTTCGGTGCCAGCAACCTGCTGATCATCCTCACGGTCGGGATCTCCACCACGCCGAGAATCGCGCGAGTGGTGCGCGGGGCTGCAGTGCCGGTCGTCGAACGCGATTTCATCGGTGCAGCCGAGGCCCTCGGCGAATCGCGGTGGCGCATCCTCAGCCGCGAGTTGCTGCCCAATGTGTCGGCACCCCTGCTGGTCGAGGCAAACCTTCGCCTCACGTTCTCGATCGGCGTCGTGGCCGGGATCGCCTTCCTCGGCTTCACCGCCGATCCGCTCGCCGCCAACTGGGGTCTGATGATCAACGAGCACCGCACTGGGCTCGCTGGCGAGCAGCCGTGGGGCACGGCGCTGCCGGTGATCGCCATCGCCCTGCTCACCATCGGAACCGGCCTGATCGGCGACGGCCTGTCGCGGGCCGCTGCCGGCATCGATCGTGGAAGGGACGAGGCATGAGCGCCAACGGGTCGGCATCGCTCGACATCAGGGGCCTGCGCATCGAGGTCGCCGACAACGGCAACGACATCGTCGACGGTGTCGATCTCGTCATCCGACGCGGCGAGGTGCTCGGTC
>JBEGVK010000023.1:0-4116 GCA_041178405.1 Actinomycetota bacterium
GTGCTCGGACTCGCGCCGGCGGCGCACGGCGCCAACCGGACAGGCCGGCTCTTCACCGGCGACCGCTCCGGCGACTGGCTGTTCCGTGCGATGCACCGCGCCGGGCTCGCGTCGCAGCCCACGTCGGTGTCGCGTGACGACGGCCTGGTGCTCTCCGGCGCCTGGGTGTCGGCGGCAGTGCGCTGTGCCCCGCCGGCCAACAAGCCGCTGCCCGCCGAGCGTCAGGCGTGTCGGCCGTTCCTGCAGCGCGAACTGTCGCTGCTGTCGAATCTGCGCGTCGTGGTGTGCCTGGGTGCCTTCGCCCACGAGGTGGCATGCGCCGAGTTCGGGCTGCGACCCCGCCCGCGCTTCGGGCACGGGGCCGAGGCCCAGACGCCGTCGGGTGTCGTGCTGCTCGGCTCGTTCCATCCCAGCCAGCAGAACACCTTCACCGGTCGGCTCACCGAGCCGATGCTCGACGCCGTGTTCGCCCGCGCCGCACAGCTGGGGCGCTGACGAATCCGCCGTGGCGCCGAGGCGACGAGGCCTCCGCCTCTCGCTGCCGCACCGTGGTGGAATAGCGTTCACCCGTCGGCGGACTCTCCGCCGGGTCGCAGGAGGTCGTCGGTGGCAGCGCAGATCCCGTTGGTCGAGTACCTGAGCCTCGACGGTGCGCCACGCCTCACCGCCAACGAGTGCACCTCGTGCGGCGCTCGCTACTTCGACCGCCGCAATGCCTGCGCCGGATGCTTCGAGACCGGCTTCCGCAGGGTCGACATCGCCACCGACGGCGAGGTGCGTGCCTTCACCATCGTCACCTTCGCTGCCCCCGGCGTGCCAGTGCCGTTCGTTGCCGCAGTCGTCGACTGCCACGGCACCAGCGTGCGCGCCAATCTGATCAACGTCGAGCCGTCACCCGAGCACGTGCGTCTCGGCATGAAGGTCCGCCTCGCCACCTATGTGGTGGGCACCGACGACAACGGCACCGAGGCCATCGGCTTCGGCTTCGAACCCGCCTGACCCGCATCATCGACCACAAGGAGCACCACGATGGCTGACGACATCTACATCCTCGGCATCACCATGACGAAGTTCGGCAAGCACCCCGACAAGGACGCGGTCGACCTTGCATCGGATGCAGCGATGGCGGCGCTCCGCGACGGCGGCGTGTCGATGCGCGACATCGGCGTGCTGGCGGCCGGCAACCTGCTCGGCTCGGGCGGCATCGGCCAGCAGATCCAGAAGCAGATCGGCCAGACCGGCATCCCCGTCTACAACGTCGCCAACGCATGCGCCACCGGCGCCACTGCCCTGCGGACTGCGATCATGGCCATCAAGGCCGGCGAGTGCGACATGGGCCTCGCGGTCGGCGTCGAGAAGCTCGCCGGCGCCGGGCTCCTCGGCTCGGGAGGCCGCGCCAAGAGCGACGGCAACGTCTACTCCCCGTCGGGTCGCTTCGGCGCCGTGGCGCCCACCGACGGCCGCATCGGCACCGACGCGATGCCGGGCACCTTCGCCCAGGTGGGCATGGAGTACGCGCACAAGTACGGCGGTGCCGATTTCGAGCTGTTCGCGAAGATCAGCGAGAAGAACCACGCCCACAGCACGCTGAACCCGCTGGCGGCGTACACCAAGCGGATGTCTCTCGACGAGATCATGAACGACGTGATGATCGCCTACCCGAACACGCGGCCGATGTGCTCGGCGAACTGCGATGGGGCAGCGGCAGCGGTCGTCGTCTCCGGCGCCAAGCTGCGCACGCTGTCGCTCGAGCAGCAGCGCCGCGCCGTCAAGGTGTCGGCATCGGTGCTCACCTCCGACCCGTGGCAGGCAGCGTGCCAGGTGCTGCCCGACGTGAACACCCTCACCCGTCTCGCTGCGAAGCAGGCCTACGAGCAGTCGGGCGTGTCGCCCGACGACCTCGACCTCGTCGAACTGCACGACTGCTTCGCCACGGCCGAACTGGTGCATTACGACAATCTCATGCTCTGCGACGAGGGCGGTGCCGTCGACTTCTTCCTGTCGGGTGCGCCGTGGCGCGATGGCCGCACGCCGGTGAACGTGTCGGGTGGCCTGCAGTCGAAGGGCCATCCCATCTCGGCCACCGGCATCGCCAACATCTGGGAGATCTGCCACCACCTGCGCGGTGAGGCAGGCGACCGCCAGATCGAGGGTGCCAAGGTGGGACTTGCCCATGTGATCGGCCTCGGCTCGGCGTGCGGAGTGCACGTGCTCGAAAAGTCAGCGGCGTAATCTCAGCCATACCGACATGACCGCCATCGTCACCTCCGAGCCCCGGCAGCGCGACTACTCGCTCGCGGGCGAGAGCACCCGCGAGGCAGTCGACAGCGGTCTGGTGGGAAGCGACTGGTACCGGTCGCCGATCTCGTCCGACACGCTCAAGGCGCTCGCCCAGCGCACCGACGGCCCGGCTATCCGCGACACCATCATCTGGCTCGCAGCACTGCTCGTCTCGGGCGCCGGTGGTGTCCTCACCTGGGGCAGTTGGTGGTGCGTGCCGTGCTTCGTCGTCTACGGCGTGCTCTACGGGTCGGGTGGCGATTCGCGATGGCACGAGTGCGGGCACTCCACCGCATTCCGCACGAAGTGGATGAACGATGCCGTGTACCAGATCGGCTCGTTCATGGTGATGCGCAGCCCGGTGGCCTGGCGCTGGAGCCATGTACGCCACCACGCCGACACGCTGATCGTCGGGCGCGACCCAGAGATCGCGCTGATGCGCCCGCCGCGGTTCTGGCGCCAGGTCAGCAACCTGCTCGGCCTCTACGACGGCTGGGGCGCGATGCGCGCCATGGTCCGCCACGCTGCGGGCCGGCTCAGCGTCGACGAGGCGTCGTACGTGCCGGCAGCCCGGCGGCCGCGGGTGCACACCACCGCCCGCATCTGGGTGCTCATCTATGCGGCCACCATCGCCACGGCGGTCGCCACCACCAGCATCCTGCCGCTGATGCTCATCGGCCTGCCGCGGCTGTACGGGCAGTGGCACATTCAGCTCACGGGGTTCCTGCAGCATGGGGCGCTTGCCGACAACGTGCTCGACCACCGGCTGAACACCCGCACCGTGTACATGAACCCGATCAGCAGGTTCATCTACTGGAACATGAACTACCACGCCGAACACCACATGTTCCCGATGGTGCCGTACCACCGGCTCCCCGAGCTGCACGCCCTGTTGAAGGACGACTTCCCGCCGCCCGCCACCTCGATCTGGGCCGGCTACCGCGACATGCTGCCCGTGGTGTGGCGCCAGCGCCGCAATCCCGAGGTGCACCTCCAGCTCGACGTGCCCGCACGCGCCAGCTGAGCTGATCTGCCTCGGCGCTCAGGCCAGTAGTCGCAACGCGGTGAAGACTCCCATCACGACGATCATCAGCGTCAGCATGTTGCGGAACCGCAGGAACACCAGCGTGCCGGCAGCGACCGCCCACATGCGGTAGTTGTCGATGCCGATGCTCACCTCGCCCGACGGCGCGAGCACGCTCGGCACGATGATGGCCACCAACGCGCAGGCCGGTGCGTAGCGCAGGGCCCGCTCGACGACCGACGGCAACTGCACTCGCGCAGGCAGCATGAAGAAACTGGCGCGCGTCAGCACCGTGACGACGGCAAGCCCGACGATGCCGGCCGTGAGGTAGAGCGCACCGGCGGCGATCACGCGACCACCTCAGCAGGATCGCCGGACTCGGACGGCCCGCTGCGCCGGCCGACGATGTGCTCGGCGCCCAGCGCCACGGCGACGCCGACCAGTACCGAGATCGGCAGCCCGAGCCGCATCGGAAGATGCAGCGTCGCCAGCGAGCACGCGCCCGTCGTCGCAGCGCCGACGAGTGCCGGCACCCTCACCACCATCGGCACCAGTACCGCGATCAGCGCCGTCACCGCCGCCAACTCGAGGCCCCACTCGGTGGGTGCCAGGTCGCCGATGAAGATCCCGGCCATCGAGGCCACTTCCCACACCAGCCAGTTCATCGAGTTGCAGCCGTAGTAATAGCCATGCTGCAAGGGGCTGCCCTGGTCCGTCTGGTCGGGGAAGCGCTGCGAGAACAGCGCGAAGCCGAGGTCGCCGTTGAAGTAGCCGGCCACGACGCGCTGCCTGAAGGGGAGCCCCACGAACGA
>JBEGVK010000024.1:0-4219 GCA_041178405.1 Actinomycetota bacterium
CGAACACGGTGAGCGTGCCGACGCTGCGGAGCGCCGCAGCCGAGGCCCCGCCGGTGACCGACTCGGTGAGCAGGCCCTCCGTGGTGGGCGGCGCAGTCGCTGGCGGCACCGTGGTGGACGACGCCGACGCAGTGGCAAGCAGTAGCACCGTCGACGCCATGCCGGCGACCACGGCCCCCAAGAAGCGGGCTCCCCGCGTGCGCATGGCGGTGCTCATCCGGCGCCGACGCCGGCCTCGCGGAGGCGGTCGGCGAAGATGGGGCGGATTCCGGTCGAGCGGAGCGTGCCGCCGGCGGTGACGGCGCCGTTGTCATTCATCAGCTTGTAGATGTCGCTGGTGGTGATGACGTCACCCTCGAGCCGGCCGACCTCGGTGAGGTGCGTGATCTTTCGGCTCCCGTCGGGGAAGCGCTGGATGTGCACGATGAGATCGACGGCCGACGAGACCTGCTCGCGGATCGCCTTGCTGGGCAGTTCGACGCCTGCCATCAGCACCATGGTCTCGAGGCGGGCGAGGGCGTCGCGCGGGCTGTTGCAGTGCACCGTAGAGATCGAGCCTTCGTGGCCGGTGTTCATGGCCTGGAGCATGTCGAGGGCCTCGGGCCCGCGGACCTCGCCAACGATGATGCGGTCGGGGCGCATGCGCAGCGAGTTGCGGACCAGGTCGCGGGTGGTGACCTCGCCACGGCCCTCGAGGTTCGGCGGGCGGCTTTCGAGGCGCACTACGTGATCCTGCTGCAGCTGTAGCTCGACTGCGTCCTCGATGGTGACGATCCGCTCGGACGTCGGGATGAAGCTGGACAGCACGTTGAGCATCGTCGTCTTGCCGGTACCGGTACCGCCGGAGATGATGATGTTGAGCCCGATCTCGACGACGGCCTTCAGTAGCGCCGCCACCTCGGGGGTGACCGTCTTGAAGGTGATCAGATCGTCGATGGTCAGTGGGTCTGCCGAGAACTTTCTGATCGTCAGCACCGGTCCATCAACGGCGAGCGGGGGAATGATGGCATTGACACGGGAGCCGTCGACGAGCCGGGCGTCGACCATCGGCGACGACTCGTCGATGCGACGGCCCACTTTGCCGACGATGCGCTCGATGACGCGGCGGAGGTGGTCGTCGCTGGTGAATGCCGAACTGGTCTGCTCGAGCACGCCATCGCGCTCGACGTAGATGTAGCTGAGTGAGTTGACCATGATCTCGCTGACGGTGGGGTCGGCGAGGAACTTCTCGATCGGGCCGAGGCCCATCACGTCGTCGAGGATCTCAGAGGTGAGCTGCTGGCGCTCGACGAGCGAGAGCGGCACTCCCGTGGAGGCCATGAGATCGCTGATCTCCTGGGCCACGTAGGCATTCAGCTGCTCGGGGCTGACGCTCGTGTCGTACAGCCGGTTGCCGAGGCGGGCGACGAGGCCCTGGTGCACGGTGGCCTTGAAGCCGGCGAGCGCCGATGAGACGGTGGGAGCGGCCTGTGGCGAGTTCGTCGCCGTCGACGGGGTGGGGCGGGCGAGCCGGGGATCGGTGGCGTTGCCCTTCTGCAGGCGGTCGGAGAGTTTCACTGGGTCCTCCACTTGAAGAAGCGATTGCGGCGCTCGATGGCATCGGTCGACTCGTCGACCATGAACTGGCGGGCGAAGGCATGCAACTGCCGCCCGAGCTGCGAGTCGGGCTGTGAAAGGGCGATGACGGTGCCCTGATTCATCGACAGCGGGATGTCGCGGCTGCTCGGCAGGGCAGCATCGAGCGTCATGCCGATAGCGCTCTCGACATCGGAGATCTCGAGGCCCACGCGGGCATCGGCGCGGTTGATGACGAAATGCCGGCGGGCTGCCGTGGCGCCCATGCGGTCGAGCGCATCGACCTCCTTGCCGAGGTTGCGGATGCTGGTGACGTCGAGGCTGGCCACCAGCACGAGGTCGGTGGCCATGTCGATGGCGGCAAGCGCCCGCTCGTCGAGGCCGGCAGCCGTGTCGACCACGATGTGCCCGACGTCGCGCGACAGGGAACCGAGAATCTGCGAGGCGATCTCGCCGGTGACGGCCTCGCCCTCCTCGGGCGACCCCGCACCGGCGAGGACGAACAGGCCCGACGGCTCGTGCCGGGTGAGGAAGACCTTGATCGTCGTGCTGTCGAACGACGGCATCGATGCGAGCTGGCCGATCGTGTGCTCGGGCACCATGCCGAGCACGCTGGCGCAGTCGCCGAACACGCAGTCGAGGTCGACCAGTGCGACATCGGAGCCGAGTCCCATCGCCAGGGCCACGGCAAGGTTGGTCGACAGCATGGTCTTGCCCGACCCGCCCTTGGGCGACAGGGTGACGATGATCCGGCCCGACCGCTGGTTGGACACGGCGATGTCCTCGACGCGCACGGAGCGGATGCGTGCGACGCGCTCGGCTTCGGCGAGCAGTGCCCGTCCCAGCTCGAGGCCCATCGAGTTCGGCGAGATGATGTCGCGAACGCCCGAGCGGAGCGCCTCGCGCCACAGGTCGGGGGACGGCTCGCGGACCAGCACGGCACCCGTCGGGAATGCCGACTCCTCGAGGAGGTTGGCGACGCTGAGCGCAAGGTCGATCGGGACATCGAGGCCGAAGCACGCGGCGAGAGCGCCGTGCTGCTCGACCTGCTGCTGCAGGGCCGCCGGCGACAGCGGACGTCCGGAATCGTCGATCCACCGCACCCGGCGGGTCGACACCTCGATGCCTGCGTTCGCCTCGACGTCGCCGCGGTTGTCGTTGGTGACAACCGCAACGATGGGGAGGGCGTCTCTCATTCCTTCACCACTCCGTACACCTTGTCGAGGGTCAGGATGCTGCCGCCGGTGAGGTCGGTGTCGGCGTTCTGGCGGGTCAGCCAGATGAGTCCGAACTCGGCGGCGAATGTGATCTGTTCGGCCTGCGGCGTGGTGACCGCCAGTGTGACGAGCAGCACGCTGGCCGGCGCCGTGGCCACCGTCGTGCCGGGGATGATCTCACCGTTCTCGTCGGTGGTGGGCGGCTGGGCGGTGCGCTGCGTGTCGGTGAACGAGTACTGCACTGCCGTGACGAGGATCTGGTTCAGCGTGAGGTAGGTGGTCTTGGGCAGGCGCGGGATCGCGTCGGCCTCGATGCCCTCAGTGCCGTCAGTGGTGGTCGTCACGCCGGCCGCCTCGGGGTCCTCGGAGTCGAACGACAGCAGGATGCCCACGAGCTCGCCGGGGGCGAGGGCGCCGCCGACCGCACGCTCGGGGTCGAGCGCCAGGGTGATTTCCTGGAGTCCCTCGGGAACCTCGACGCGCACGAGGTCGTCGGCGTTGACGAGCCGGCTTGCCAGCAGCTGCTCGCCGGCCTTCAGGTCGACGCCGGCCACGAGTGTGGGGTCGACGTTGTCGAGGCTGGTGAGTGCGTCGGGTGACACGAGGCGCTTGGGCACGTCGGTGGCCAGGACGGCGTTGCCGATGATGGCCAGCGTGGCGCCCGCTGGAATGTCGCGCTGGACGACCAGCACCTTCACCTGGGCGTCATCCTCGATGGCGTCGTTCTTGGCCTTCTCGACGTAGCCCACGAGGCTGACCGTGCCCACCAGGGCGAGCACGAGGGCGACGAGGATCCCTACCAGTTTGCGCTTCATTGACTTCCTGTCGTTCGAGGCCGGCCGGACGGCTCAGCCGATCATCTTTACGCTAGTAACACCAGTGTTGTAGTAGCCGCCGAAGTCGCCGTCAAAGGTCGCCTCGGTGAAGACGCCGCGGAAGCAGCGCAGCGACCCCGCTGGCGCACCGGGGTCGGCCGGGTTGGGCGGGCACGTGAATCCCGGCGAGTTGAATCCGGAGAGGTCGTAGCCGGTGACGGTGAACCCGACGAAGGCGATGATCTCGTATTCCGCATTGTTGCCGCCGGAGAGGTCGGCGTCCTGCCAGATGGCGAGCAGCACGGTCTGGTTGAGGATCTCTGCACCGCAGTCGCGGATCTCGGGGTTGTTGCCCGGGTCGCCCGGCGACCACACGTCCACCGATGCGTCGGCAAAGCAGTCGACGCGCGGCTTGTCGAGCCACCCGTAGTTGCCAGGTGAGGTGCCTTCGCCGAGGTAGTCGGTGCGGCAGTCCTGGTCGTCGCCGTTGCCGGTGGTGTAGCGCGAGTAGATGATCTGCTCGCCCGACGGGTAGACGCCGTTGAGCGGATCCAGCACGCCGCCCAGCGCCGAGTACTCGCACTCGTGCAGGGCGAACGGCAGCACGCGGCC
>JBEGVK010000025.1:0-34598 GCA_041178405.1 Actinomycetota bacterium
AAGGATGCGAGACATGTCGGACTCCCTTTCTCGGTGCGTACCCAGGGCGGCACGTGGCTACCGACCCCTGTGCATCGGCTATCCCATCATCCGGCAACAGTCAAGATTCCGTCAACTACAGCGTGCGCTGCGGCGTGGACCCAGTGGGCGTGAGGCGCTGGCCCTCGCCGGATGCCGGGCCGCGATACCGGGTACGACACGTCGTCGGCCTCGGTGCCTCGCAGCGGCAACGCAGCACAGATCGGCCTAGGGTCGTGGCATGGACTTCGCCACTACTGCGCTCGACGACATCGGCCGGCGGGTCGCGACGGCCCGCGACGCCTTCCACCGTGGCACGACCGCACCGCTGTCGTGGCGCATCACCACCCTCGAACGCCTGCGCACCGCCATCAGCGAACGCGAGCACCGGCTCCTCGACGCCCTTGCCGACGACTTCGGCAAGCCGCGCGCCGAGGCATGGCTCACCGAGATCGGCTTCACGCTCAGCGACATCGAGCACACCCTCGCCAACCTGCCCTCGTGGGCCCAGCCCGAACGGGTGCCCACCCCGCTCGCCTTCAAGCCCGGCAGCAGCGAGATCGTCCGCCAGCCGGTCGGCGTGGTGTGCGTCATCTCGCCCTGGAACTACCCGGTACAACTGGTGCTGGTGCCGATGGTCGCGGCCATTGCTGCTGGCAACGCCGTGGTGTGCAAGCCCAGCGAGCTGGCGCCGCGAACGTCGGCCGAGCTCGCCGACCTGATCGAGTCGCTGCGCGAGCCCGCCATCACCGTGGTGCAGGGAGGTGTGGCCGAGACCACCGAGCTGCTCGCACAGCGCTTCGACCACATCGTGTACACCGGCAACAGCCGAGTTGCCCGCGTGGTGATGCGCGCCGCCGCCGAGCACCTCACACCCGTCACGCTCGAACTCGGCGGCAAGAGCCCGGCCATCGTCAGCCGCCACGCCGACATCGAGGTCGCAGCTCGGCGCATCGCCTGGGGCAAGTTCGTCAACGCCGGGCAGACCTGCATCGCTCCCGACTACGTCCTCGTCGAGCGCTCCGTGCACGACGAACTGGTGGCCGGCATCAAGACGGCTATCACTCAGTTCTACGGCGACGACCCGAAGTCCAGTGCCGACTATGCGCGCATCGTCAACGATGCCCACTTCCACCGCATTGAGAAACTCGTCCACTCGGGAACCGTCGCTGTCGGCGGCGACACCGACGCCGACACCCGCTACATCGCTCCCACCGTGCTCACCGGCATCACCCGCGACGACCCGGTGATGGGCGAGGAGATCTTCGGCCCGGTGCTGCCGGTGATCGCGGTCGACAGCCTCGATCAGGCCATCCGCTTCGTCAACGACGGCGTCGCGCACGGCGACAAGCCACTCGCCCTCTACACATTCAGCCGCCGCGACGCCGACAATGCTGCCGTGCTGGCCGGCACCTCGAGCGGCGGCGTCTGCGTGAACGGCACGCTGATGCACATCAGCAACCCGCATCTGCCATTCGGCGGCGTCGGCGAGAGCGGCATGGGCGCCTATCACGGCCGACACGGCTTTCTGACGCTCAGCCACTCACGGGCAGTGCACACGCGCAGCACGGCGGTCGACCCGCCGCTCACCTACCCGCCGTACACGCCGAAGAAAGAGCGCATCCTGCGCAAGGCAATCGGACTGGCCGATCCGCGCGACGTGATGGCCAAGGCGCGTTCGGCGCTTCGCCGACGCTGAGCCACGGTGCGCCGTTGCGCTACGAGCTCAGCATTGCCGCCACGTGCCGGCGCAGGTCGTCGATGCCGGCGCCCTTAGCGGCGCTCACCCAGAACACGTCACCGGGATCGAGTCCGCACCCCTTCGACAGGTCGCGCTTGCGAGTGGCGAGCTTGGAGGGCTTCACCTTGTCGAGTTTGGTGGCCACCACCGCATGCGGCACGCCGTTCTCGCGAAGCCACACCAGCATCTGCACGTCGAGCTTCGTCGGGCCGATCTCGCCGTCCACCAGCACGAAGACCAACTCGAGCGGCTCGCGGTCGAGCAGGTATCCCTCGATCATCGTCTGCCAGCCGGCCTTCTCGCGGCCCGGCACTGCCGCATAGCCGTACCCGGGCAGGTCGACCACGGTGCCACCCGACGGCAGTTCGAAGAGGTTCAGCAGTTGCGTGCGTCCGGGCGTGTTGCTGACACGCGCCAGTTGCCTGCGATTGGCGAGGGCGTTGATGAGCGACGACTTGCCCACGTTGCTGCGGCCGACGAACGCCACCTCGCATGGCGAGTCGGGAAGGTCGGCGTGCCGCGTGGCGGAAGTGACGAAGGCGAGTTGCAGCGGCGAGGTGATGCGATCACGGTAGCGGCGAGGCGCCCACTGGATGCCGCCACGCCGGCACCAGCAGATCGAACCCAGGCGTGGTGAGCAGCCGCCCATCGCGCGTGACGATGCAGCCCTCGTATCCGGCCTCGCCGGCCCGACCCGCCAGCCACGCCAGGCCTTCTGCACCCATTGCGTAGACGACGGTGGCGAAGGCATCAGCCTCGGCGAGCGACGGACCCGCCACCGTGGCGCTGCCCAGCTCGGTGCAATACGTGCCGAACCTGGCGTCGACCACGTGGGCACCACGCTCGTAGCTTCCCGAAGTGGCGATCGCAGCCGCCGTGGGCCCATCGCCATTCACGTCTGTCGGCAGTTCGGCAACCAGCACGATGCCATCGCGGTGATCAGGATGCTGCAGGCCTATCCGCCAGCGGCAGCCTGTTGCATCGAGCCCGCCCACGGAGATGTCGCCGCCCGCATTGATGCACCACCCCGTCGCACCGGCCGCCCGAAGGATGTCGGCTGCCCGCGTCACCGCCCATCCCTTCACGTAGCCGCTCGGATCGAACCGGACTCCGTCGGGCCCCGGCACCGCCCACGCATCGAACACGCCGTCCGAGAGCACGCGCAACGACTCACACCGCTCGATCACCTCGCACAGGTCGTCGCGGTCGGATCCTGGCAGCAGATCGGTCAGCATCACCCCGCTGCGGCCGGCGCGCGACACAACGCTGTCGGCGCGGTGCACGCTGAACACTGCGTCGACATGGTGCAGCCACGACATCACGCTGCCGGCAGCGACCGCCTCATCGCCGGAATCGAGTCCGACCACGTCGATCGACACCACCGTGCCCATCACCCGCTGCACGACACGTCCCATGGTCAGCCCTGCACTCCGGCGCTCGCGGCAGCCGCCGCGTCAAGAGCCGACTGCAGCGACTCCCGATAGCTGCGCCACGTGATCGTGGCTCCGGTGACCGACGAGATGTCGGCACTCTGCGCCGCCAGCACCGCCGCCTCCAGACTCGGCAGGGCGCGCTGGTTGATCGACACGCTCCTGCGGTCGCTGTCGGGGTACTGCAGTACGGCGACGTCGACGATCTGGCCGCCCTGATAGGTGACCGCCAACTGCACGATGCCCCATCGGTTGGTGAAGGCGTCACCGTCGTATGTGCCGTCGGCGATGGGCAGTTCGCCGACAGGCACCGTCGAGGTTCCGG
The DNA here is from genome assembly GCA_041178405.1 of Actinomycetota bacterium. Lineage (GTDB taxonomy): Bacteria > Actinomycetota > Acidimicrobiia > Acidimicrobiales > Ilumatobacteraceae > UBA668. Next base: position 3,515 of record JBEGVK010000025.1, read on the forward strand.
CAGGCGACGGTGTCAGGGCGGTTGTGCCGGCACTGCCCGCGCCGTCGGCGTCGTCGATGCCCTCGTCGATGCCCTCGGCGACCGACTGCTGCCGGTCGGCGCGTGCAAACAGTGCAGCAAGCCCGAACGTCGCAGCCACGCTCAGTACCAGCGAGGCAGCCTTGCTGGCAGTCGCAGGGCCGCGACGCGTGCGCTGCTCAGACGACGGGACGCGATCGTCCATCAGCGCCGACCCCTCACGCTGCCACCGGCGGCCGACGCGAGCGCGAGCCGAGGCCGAGCAGCCGGATTGTCAGCGTGAACACAGCGAACGCCACGAGCAACGAGAAGCCGAGGATGAACACCTGCGAGGTGATGTCGGTGCCGGCGAGTGCAGTGTGAATGCCGGTGAGCACCACCGCCGGCACAGCCAGCAGGTGCACTGTGCGCCACAGCCACCGCGGCAGTCGCCGGCGGATACGCGCCACTGACGGCAGCACGACGAGGGCAAACAGCCACGCAGCGATGACGCCGTAGCCGATCGACCAGCCCACGGCTCCGCTCGGCACGACCAGGTCGACGAGTCGCAGCGCCTGATCCTCGTCGAGCCACGACACGGCCATGTGCGCGACCACGAACGACAGCGTCATGCCGCCGAGCCACTTGTGCAGCGACAGCCACCAGTTGGCCCGCAGTCGGCTGCCCATCGTTCGGCTCGTGAAGAAGAAGCCCCATGCGAGCGACGTCACCGCCAATGCCGCAGCCACGATGCCGGTCGACCTGGTGAGGAACCACCACCACGAACTCATGCCCATATCGTCGCCGACGGCTCCGCCAACGGCACTGCCCGGCGGTGAGAGTTCGGTGAGAACGGCGGGCGCTGGCGGCCGCCGTACCGGTCAGGCGACGAGGCCGCGGGCGGCAGCCTCGATCTCGGCCTCGCTCAGCAGCACCAGCCTGGCCGCATCGCCGAGCGGGATGAAGCTGTCGCGGCTGGCGACGCGTGCCATGCGCCCTGCGAAGCCGGCGTCGACGAGGCCGGCGAGCACGCCCTCGCCCACTCCGCCCGACCGTCGCGTCTCGTCGACCACGAGCACGCGGCCGGTGACGGTGGCCGCCCGCACGACGTCGTCGATCGGCAGCGGCGACACCCAGCGCAGGTCGACCACACGCACTGCGATGCCATCGGCGGCCAGGCGGCGGGCGACGCGCAGGCTCATGAACAGACCGTTGCCGAACGTGACGATCGCCAGGTCGGCACCGTCTCCGTAGACACGGGCGCTGCCCACCGGTACGTGCGCAGCAGGATCGGGCACTGCCAGCCAGCCACGGTCACCCGGCTCGTGCAAGTCGGTCGTGTGATAGCGGGCGATGGGCTCGACCAGCACGCCCACGGTGCCGTCGACCTCGGCGGCAGCGACGAGCGTGCGCAGCATCGCTGCAGCGTCGTCGGGCCGCGCCGGGATGCCGACGACGAGGCCGGGGATGTCACGCAGCACCGTCACCGAGTCGTCGTTGTGGAAGTGGCCGCCGAATCCCTCCTGGTAGCCGAGGCCGGCGATGCGCACGACCATGCCGTTGCGGTACTGGCCGTTCGAGAAGAACTGCAGCGTTGATGCCTCGCCGCGCAGCTGGTCCTCGGCGTTGTGGAGATAGGCGAGGTACTGGATCTCGGGAATCGGCACGAATCCGCTCACGGCTGCGCCGAGGGCAAGGCCGAGAATGCTCGTCTCGTCGAGCAGCGTGTCGAACACCCGGCCGGCACCGGCAGCTCCGAGCAAGCCTTTCGTGACGCCGTACACGCCGCCCTTCGCTGCGACGTCCTCGCCGAACACCAGCAGGTCGCGTCGCCTGACGAGCAGGTCGGCCAAGGTCGCATTCACTGCCTGGGCAAGTGTCAGTGGCGATGGCCCGGCGGCCGACGAAGTCGCCGTGCCGCCAGCAGCCGCGTCGCGGCCGACTGTCGTGCGCACGGCGTCGCTCTGACGAGGCGCGAGCGGTGCCATCACCTCATCGGCGCTACGCAACTGGCGCGCATCGGCAACCGACACCGCGACACCCAGCACATGCGAGCGGAGTTCGTCGTGGCGGGCGAGCAGTTCGTCCACCGTGCGTACCCCGCCGGCAACCAGCTTTGTGGCGGTTGCGACGATCGGATCGCGAGCCGCATCGGCGCGAAGATCGGCTGCGGTCCGGTATGCGCTCTCCACGTCGGTGCCCGCATGCCCGCCGAAGCGCACAGTGCGCAGGTGCAGGAATGCCGGTAGCCGACGGGTGCGCACCCAGTCGCCGAGGTCCCGCGCAACCTCGAGCACTGCCTGCGGATCTGTGCCGTCGACGAACTCATAGCGCAGGTGCGGACGGCTGCCATACGCCGTACGAATCCAGTCGGGAGGGGTGCGCACACTGATGCCGAGTCCGTTGTCCTCGCACACCAGCAGCAGTGGGAGCGGCAGGTGCTGGTGGGCACAGTGCACCGCCGTGTTCACGGCACCGGCCGCCACGGAGTGGTTGGCCGATGCGTCGCCGAACGAGCACACCGCCAGAGCGTCAGACGGCCACGGTGACGCCACTCCGAGTTTCTCGGCGCGGGCAATTGCAAATGCCACACCGACTGCACGTGGAAGGTGCGAGGCGATCGTCGATGTCTGCGGGATCACCGCCAGGTCGTGGCGGCCGAACACCTTGTGCCTGCCGCCGGCGATGGGTTCGTCGGCGGATGCCACCACGCCGGACAGGACATCGTGCACGCCGTGCAGTCCGGCCCGCGCCAGATAGAAGGCGCCACTGCGGTAGTGCAGCAGCGCGGGATCGTCGTCGCGCAGTCCCATCGCCACGGCGCCATTGCTCTCGTGTCCTGCAGAGCCAATCGTGTAGTAGCCCCGTCCCTTGCCTCGCAGCCACCGCGCCGCCATGTCGCAGTGCCGGCTGGCGACCTGCACGTCGAAGAGCCGCAGGAGCGCCGACTGCTGGTCGCCGGTGAGCGAGAGTCCTCGCGGTGCGCTCGTACGCATGGCGGCGATGCCGTCGATCACCTGCTCTTCGAGCGGCGTCCGGCCGACAGCGGTTGCGTCGGCGGCGCTGAGCGGTTCGCGGGCGGGCCCTGCCATCGCCCAAGTGTGCCAGTCGCTGGTCGGGGCTGTCACACGTCGATGCGGTAGCGCACGATCGTGGGGTCGCCGCTGCGCTGGATGACGGCGTGGTAGCGGTTCACCAGTCCGCGCATGCCGGTGTTCTCGCGCAGGATGTCGGCGATGATGCGCGTGACGCCGCGCTTTCGTGCCAGCGCCAGCAGGGCATCCATCAGACGCGAACCAACACCCATTCCCTGATAGTCGTCGATCACGGTGACCGACAGCTCGGGTGGCCCGTCCGGACCGCTGATCCACCGCGCCACGCCCACCGGCTTGCCCTCCGGATGCTCGGCGTCGCGAAGGGCAGCGTCGAATGCGATGACTGCGGCGTGCTGCTGGCCATCCACGTCGCGGAGCCGCCGGCGCAGCTCGGGCGTGAGCTCGCGCACTGCGGTGAAGAACCGAAGGTGGCGCGACTCGGGCCCGAGTTCGCGGAACCCCTCGTCGAAGTAGCGGTCGAAGTCGGTCGGCGAGCCTTCGCGGGTGACGATCGCGGGTACGTGGTCGATGGACTCATCATGCCGCGGCAAGGCCGTCCGGTCGGCTGTGCCATGCGGCTCAGGCACCTGCATGTGAGCACGCGCCGCTCTCGCCATCGCAGCGGTCTCCACAGCGGCCGGACTTTGATGAATCTTGGAAAATATGAGGCAAACAGGAGGTGACGAGACGGTGTCGGGTCACTACCGTCCGCCAGCGTGTCGTCACGGTCTTCTCAGCGCCCAGCTTCTTCCGGATATTGGGCCGGTCGTGAGGTCGCTCGTTCGCGCCCCAGGCGCGTTGCGCTGTACAGCCCCGACAGCTTCGGTCTCGGCCACCTCCGCCGCACGCTGCTGATCGCCGAGCAACTGCGCACTCACGACGAGATCGGCGACATGCTGATCATCACCGGCTCGCCGGTGGCACAGCGATTCGCCATGCCGCCGCGCACCGACGTCGTCACGCTGCCGGCGGTCACCAAGGATGCCGCAGGCAGGTACACCAGCCGGTCTCTGCGCCTTCCCATCGAGCAGATGCTGCGCCTGCGAGGCAGCATCACGAGCGAGGCACTCGCTTCCTTCGGCCCCGACCTACTCCTGGTCGACCACGCACCTACCGGCCTCGGCGGCGAACTGCGACCCGTACTAGCGAGGTTCCATTCCCTGCTCGACCGGCCCCGCCTGGTGCTCGGCATGCGAGAGATCATCGACGAGCCCTCGGCGGTCCGCGACGAGTGGCGGAGGCTCGGCGGATTCGACGCCATCACGCACTGGTACGACAGCGTGCTGGTCTACGGCGACCCCGACGTGCTCACCACCGCCCAGGAACTCGCCCTCGATGACATCGCTCCGGGTGCAGTGCGGCATGTCGGCTATCTCGCACGTCCCATGCCAGAGCGCCAGCCGACACAGGCAGGCGAACTCCCCACCGTGCTCGTCACCGTTGGCGGCGGCTCCGACGGCGAGGTGCTGCTCGACCGCTACGCCGACAACCTCGCCGCTCTCGGCACCGACCCCGGATTCCGCTCAGTCATCCTCACCGGACCGCTGCTCGAGCCGCACCGGCGCGACGCACTCTCAGCGCGATTCGCCTCGATCGGTGCGCCAGTCGAGCTCGTGGAGTTCACCGACCACCCCGAGGAGTACATGCGTCGGGCAGCAGCGGTGATCACCATGGGCGGCTACAACTCGGTCGTCGAACTGCTGCAACTGGGCGTACCCACCCTCGTGGTGCCTCGCAACCAGTTCCGCCTTGAGCAGGCATTGCGGGCACAGAGGATCGGCGGCACGGGTGAACTCGACTGGGAGACTGTCGAGCACTTCGATGCACGACGGATGAAGGCATTCATCACCGGTGCCCTGCGGATGCACCCCCGCCGGTGCGGCCTCGATCTCGGCGGTCTCGAGCGGACTGCGCTCGAACTCGTGTCGCTGATGCAGCAGCCCGTGCGCCGCATCACGCATCACCGCACCGCCCGGCTCACCGGTGTCAGCGCATGACCGGAACCACTCCCTCACCAGCACCGAGTGGTCATGTCGGCTATGTGCTCAAGAAGTTCCCGCGCCTGTCGGAGACGTTCGTCCTCAACGAGATCCTCGGCGTCGAGCGCAGCGGCCTTGAGGTGTCGGTCTTCTCCCTGAGGCCCCCCGACGATGAGCCGCGGCACAGCGCCCTCAGCGAGGTCAGAGCCACGGTCTCTGTCGTCGAACGCGGCGAGGGGAGCTCGCTCGGCGAGCTGCTCGCCCGTATCTCGGCCGAGCGCGGCAACGCTGTCGCCGACATGGTCGCCGGCTTCGTGGGAAAGCTTCCGGTCGACCGCCAGCGACGACTCGTGGCGCAAGCGCTTGCGATCGCAGCCGACGTCGAGTCACGGGGTATCACCCACCTTCATGCCCACTTCGTCACCATTGCCGCCCACACGGCGTACGTCGTGCACCTGCTCACCGGCGTGTCGTTCACTTGCACGGCTCATGCAAAGGACATCTACCGGCACGGCATCGACCGCGATGTGTTCACCGAGGTGGTCATGGCCGCACGATCACTCGTGACGGTCTGTCATGCCAATGAGCGCCACATCCGCTCCGAACTGGTAACCGATCCGTCACTGCCCATCGACGTCATCGCCAACGGACTGCCGCTCGACATGCTGCCCGCTGCCGACACGAACATCTCCCGCGAGCAGTTCGTGCTCGCCGTGGGCCGCCTTGTCGAGAAGAAGGGCTTCGACGTTCTCATCGATGCCTGTGCCACACTCCGCGACAGTGGGCGGCCGGTCAGGTGCGTCATCGCCGGCGGTGGCGACGAATTCGATCGGCTCGCAGCGCACGCAGCAGAGCGCAACCTCGGCGGCCTCGTCGAGCTGCTCGGTCCTGTGACCCGCGACCGCGTCATCGATCTCATGCGCAGAGCCACATTGCTTGCCGTACCCTGCGTCACCGGCACTGACGGCAACCGCGACGCTCTGCCAACCGTCGTCCTCGAGGCGATGGCGGTCGGCCTGCCCGTCGTCGCAACTCCCGTCGGCGGCATCGAGGAGATGATCCAGCACGATGTCGAGGGCGTCATCATCGCCGAGCGCGACGTGTCCGGCCTTGCTGCTGCGATCATCAGCCTGATCGACGACTCCCAGATGCACGCCCGGATGAGCGCCGCCGGCCCGACACGTGTCGCCGCAGAGTTCACACAGGACGCCACGCTGCCGCGCCTGCTCGAGCTGTTCACGGGCCCGACGACCGCCGCATAGCCATGCGCACCATCTTCCATGTGTGCGCCGACCGCGGGATCGATCCGGCTGGCACCAAGGGCGCGTCGATCCACCTGCGCTCGATCGCCACGGCGCTCGCCGGCCACTGCAGGGTGGTGATGCTGGCGGCTCGCTCATCTGCTGCCGAACTTGTCGGCGACGATGGCGTAACAGTTCCGGTAGAGCGGCTCGACGGCGCGGCTTCCATCGTTGCCGCAGCAACGCGGTACGGAACGCCCACCGCCGTCTACGAGCGCTACAGCCTGGGCGGCACCGCAGGCCTCGAGGCGGCTCGGTCACTCGGCTGCCCGTTCGTGCTCGAGGTGAATGCGCCGCTGCAGATGGAAGCGTCCCGGCACCGCCCCGACACCGTCGACGAGGCGACGGCCGCCATCGAGTCGATGCTGATCGCCTCGGCCGATGTGGTGATCACCGTCAGCCATCCGCTCCGCGACCACCTTCGCCCGGCGCGAGGCGAGGCGCCGATCGTCGTCGTGCCCAACGGTTGCGACCCGACGGCCTTCGCCGGCGACCCGCAGCCCGACCCGCGTCCCACCATCGGATTCCTCGGACATCCCAAGCCGTGGCACGGCGCCGACCGACTCGTGCCGCTGCTTGCCGGCGTGCGCCGACGCGGCATCGATGCCCGCCTGTTGCTGGTTGGCGGCGGCGATGGTGCCGATCTGGTTGCGGCAGCAGCGGCTGACGCTGGCCTCTCTGATGCCGTCGACATCACCGGGCCCCTCGACCACCATGCGGCCGCTGCCGCCATTGCGTCGGCATGGGTGGGGGTCGCCCCGTACCATCCTGACGAGTTCTTCTACTTCTGCCCGCTGAAGGTGGTCGAGTACATGGCAGCAGGCGTTCCCGTCGTGGCAAGCAGTCTCGGCGACATCCCGTGGCTGGTCGGCGATGCCGGCGCCCTCGTCGGCGCCGCCGACGTCGACGCGCTCATCGACGAGACTGCACGCCTCGTAGCCGACCCCGCAACACGAGCCGAAATGGGCCGCCGCGGGCGCAACCGCGCGCTTCGCGATCTCACCTGGGACGCAGCGGCGGCGGCCACGCTCGATGCCATCGAGCGGGCCGGGCAGTCCGGGCCGAGACGAGCATGACCAGCTTCGTGCGCAAGGCTTTCAGGGGTGTCTCGCCCACCGTGCTCATCGAGACGCTGCGCACCTTCGGCGACTGCTTCAAGGGGCAGCGCGTCAGGTTCTTCGGCGCCCTCGTGCTGGCGCTTGGTGCCACGGCGATCGAGTTGCTGAAGCCGTGGCCGACGAAAGTTCTCTTCGACCGCGTACTGCTTGCCGACGGCGGAGGACAGGGCTGGATGGGTCTCAGTCCCACCGGATCAGCGATCGCGCTCGCAGCGTCGGTGGTGGTGCTCGCCCTCATCGGCGGACTGCTCACCATGCGCTCCACCTTGATGGTGGCCGAGGTCGGGCGAAAGGTCAGCGTTCGCGTCCGCCAGCGCATCTTCGAGCACATGCACAAGCTCGATCTGCCGTTCCACACGTCGGCGAAGTCCGGTGATCTCATCGTCCGACTCACCAGCGACGTCATGCTTGCCCGCACGGCGCTTGTCAACAGCTGGCTGGCCCTCGCCGACAGCGGCGCACTGATGCTGGGCATGGCGATTGTTCTCATTGCGCTCGACCCAATCCTTGCTCTCTGCGCGCTTGCACCGCTGCCGCTGCTGGGCCTCTCGCTCACGCGATCCAGCCGAGAGCTGCGCGTCACCTCGCGCAAGCAGCGTCGCCGAGAGGGCTCGGCGACGTCGTACGCGCTCGAAAGCCTCCAGCAGTTCCGAATCATCAAGGCATACGCGCAGGAGGAGTCGGCGGCGCAGCGCTTCGGCAAGATGACCGGCCAGGGTGAGCGGGCCGGTCTGAAGGCCACGAAGATCTCTGCCCGCATGACTCTGAACACCGACATCATGAGCGGTACCGGCCTTGCGCTCGTAATGGTGGTCGGTGCTCTTCGTGTGCTCTCGGGCGACCTCAGTCCCGGCGAGCTGCTCGTCGCCACCACATACTCACGCAGCATGTTCCGGCCGGTGCGAAGGGCCACACGCGAGGGTGGTCGGCTCTCGAAGGCATCGACTGGAGCCGAGCGGATTCTCGAGGTGATGCGCATCCAGCCCACCGCATCCGACGGCGGGCGAGACGCCTCGTCGCTTCGCGGCGATCTCGAGTTCAGGGGCGTGCGCAGCACCTATGACGGCGAGGTCGAGGCGTTGCGCGGCATGTCGTTCGCCCTTCCGGCCGGCAGTGTCACGGTCGTCGAGGGGTCGAACGGGTCCGGCAAGTCGACCATGCTCTCCGTGCTCCTCCGACTGACACCGGTCGAGGAAGGCACCGTGCTCGTCGACGGCATTCCCGTCGACGAATTCGACCTGTCGTCTTATCGGTCGTGCTTCGCCTACGTGCCCCAGGAGATCCACCTCTTCGATGCCTCGGTGCGCGAGAACATTCTCTTCGGACGTCCAGATGCCACCGACGAGGAGATCATCGAGGCCGCACGGGCCGCATTCTTCGACGAGGTCGTGGCGCAGATGCCCGACGGCTACGAGACCGTCATCGGCGAGGGCGGGGCATCGCTCTCGGGCGGGCAGGCGCGGCGCCTGATGCTCGCCCGTGCCGCGCTGCGCAACAGTCGAATCCTGATCCTCGACGAACCCCTGTCGGGCCTCGACCCCGAGGCACGCGACCACGTGGCAACCTCGGTGAAGTCGATCTCAGCGGGCCGAACCACTGTCATCGTCAACCACGTCGGCAGCGAGGTCTTCGACCCCGACATCATCCTCCACATCGGCAGTGGCATGGTCACCGACAAGATCACCTTCCGCAACCGCCAGCCTCGCGTGGCGCCCATTGCTGACGGCGCCTAGGAGCCTCGTGGCGCTGCCTCCCACCGACTGGCGTTCGTCCGGCGATCTCGAGCAACTGCTCGACGCCGACGCGGCGCGCCTGCTGTGCGCCGAAGGAGGCATCGAGGTCGTCAGCCTGACGCCCAACTACCTGCGGCTGAAGACAGCCGAGTCGGCGGTGGTCGGCTACTCGGCGACGATGCGACGGCGGACCGACTCACCGGACGTCACGCCTGCGGGCGATCACATCAGCGAGCCACTGCACGTACGCACCTTCTCCGATGCTCAGCGGGCCGCCTCCATCGTCGACAAGTGGCAGGGTCGCAAGCGGGTCGGCGATGGAATCGCGTTAGTGGGCTCGAGCGTGGTCTTCACATTTCCCAACGACAGCGAGCTCCGCGGCCTCCGTCACGCCGTCGCACCGCACGGATGGAAGCGGCTCATGCGCGAGAGCACGACGATGGCGGGCGAGCCCATGCCATTTCACAGCAGGGATGTCGAGGTGGTGCGCTACAAGCCGGGCCGCAGAGTCGTCGGCCGCGTCGCACTCCGCCACCACGACACCGACGAGCATCTCGACGCCTTCTTCCGCTACTTCGGATCCCCGGGCGCGGCACGCCTCGCCGCGCTGGCAACGATGCTGGAGCGCAGCGGCGTGCCCGTGCCGCGGGTGATCGCTACCGGATACAGCGACAGGCTTGTCGTCGAGCAGCTCGTCGCGGGCGTCGACGCCACAGGCCTCCAGCGGGACGGCCGGCTCGATCTCTCCGGCGTGCTCGAGGTCGTGCGTCAGCTGCACCGTGCCACGACGACGCTGGGCGGCGCTGGCCACGTCGAAACTCTGCTCACCGCCGATGTCGCCATCGCCGAGTCACTCGATGCACTCGATGCCATTGCCGTGATCGCACCGACGCTCGCCGAGGAGGTGATGCGCGTGGCTGTCACGCTGCGCACTGCGCCCCGGCCGCCCGTCGCCACGGTCCGGCTGCACGGCGACCTCCATCTCGACCAGTTCCTCGTCGCCGGCGACCGCGTCACCGTTGTCGATCTCGAGCGGTCGCGGCTCGGCGCGCCGGGCTACGACCTCGGATGCCTTGCGGGCCACCTCGTCGAGCTCGCCTGCCGGCCGGGGCACCATCCGGCAGCACGCAGGATCATCGACGCCGTCGCCTCGAACTGGCAGGCGGTCGGTGGCAACCCCGACGACCTTCACCCGGTCTTTGCCTGCACGGGCCTCGTCCGGAGGGCCCTGCTCGCTGTCAGGTCGTTCGACCACCGGCTTCCCGACCTTGCGGCCAGCCTGCTGCACTCGGCCGCCACTGTCATCGAGGCGCCCCGATTCGTCACACTGCACCTTCGACCGAAGGGCGACTGGTCCGCCGTGATACGGACCGACGAGGGCACTGCGCGAGCCGTGCTGGGCACCAGCGGCATCACCATGGTGGACGCAGCCGGCGACTCGGCACTCGTCGGCCTCGAGACAGCACAGCAGCGCGGGACGTTGGTCGCCCATCGTCCGGGGCGCCGCGCCGTGATCGCGTCACGCTCGGGGTCATATCTCAAGGTCACGCCGCCTCACCGCGCCGCCCAGCTCGCCGACCGCCATCGACTCGTGCACGATCACCTTCGTGGCATCGACGGCATTCGGTCGCCAGCAGTCATCGCTTTCGACGCCGACCTCGGCATTCTCGAACTCGAGGGCATGACCGGCACACCGCTCGTCGACACGCTGGCCAGCGACTCGGCTGCTGCCAGGCACACCGCGATCGCTCGCACCGCGTCTGTGCTCGCTGCGCTGTCGGGGCTCGACCTCGCCGCAGGCGACGCCGACAGCCTTCCCCACCTGCCGATCGCCGGCGACGGGGGCAGCACGTCGCAGTGGGCTGCGGTGGCCAGCGGCCTCTACCCGAGCCTCGCAGCACTGCATCGGCCAGCTGTCGAGCAGATCGACACGCTGTTCGGTCGCTACGAACGGCGGACGCTGCCAGGGCGCGCGACGTTCTCGCACGGTGACTTCCACGACAAGAACCTGTTCCTCGCCGACGACCATGCAGCGATCATCGACCTCGATGCGGCTGGCGTGGGCGATCCCCTCGTCGACCAAGGCAATCTCATCGCCCACGTCGAGCTTCGCGGACTTCAGCGCGGCGACAGCACCGACCTCGCCCGGGCCGACGGCGAATTCCTGCTCGACGCGCTTGGGCAGGTCGCATCGCACGCGTACGGCAACGTCGACGACTACCTCGCTGCGGTCCGCCTGCACACGGCGCGGACGCTGCATCGTCTCTCGGTGGTGTACCGATGCCGGGCGCGATGGGCGCACCTCGCGCCTGAACTGCTCAACGAGTCGTGGCGATGGTCATCGATGGCCGCCGCGCATCCGTCACTGGCCCCGCAGCGTCCACGCTGACCCCGACGTCGCACGTCAGAAAGCCGAACGGCCACCGCCCGTTGGGCAGTGGCCGCTGGTGGTCGAGACCGGCGTCGATCCGGTGACCCTACGCTTTTCAGGCGTATGCTCTGCCGACTGAGCTACTCGACCGAGTTGGCAGAGCCGGGCGAGTTGGCCGTTGCCGGCGCTCTCGCACGACTCCTCCGTTCGGGTATGCACCCGAGCGGTCCCGACGGGACTCGAACCCGCGACCTCCGGCTTGACAGGCCGGCGTGAACTCCGACTTCACCACGGGACCAGGCTGTGACCAGACTGGCCTGAGCACGGGTTTCCCCGTCCTCGTCGCAGTGCACTGGGCACCACGACTGCACCCCCAACGGGATTCGAACCCGTGCCGCCACCTTGAAAGGGTGGTGTCCTAGGCCACTAGACGATGGGGGCCAGGTGTCCTCCGGTTGAGAGCGAGCCAACACTACCAGCCCGCCTACGGGGTTCCACCAGCCCAGTCGGCCAGCGCAGGGTACGGTCGGCGGCGTGCGCCTCGACCTCGTTCCGTCCACGGATCCCGGTGCCTACCCGTTCAGCCACGAGCTGCGCGTGCGCTTCGCCGAGACCGATGCGATGGGCATCGTGCACCACAGCAGGTACCTGCCGTATCTCGAGGCAGCGCGCGTCGAGTATCTCCGCCATCTCGGCCATCCATACGCCCAGCTCCGCGAGGACGGCCGCGACTACGCAGTGCTCGAGGCGTACGTGCAGTACCGGCAGCCGCTGCGCTTCGACGACGTGGTGCGGGTGCACCTGCTGCTCGGCAGCGCGACGCGCACCACGTTCCAGATTGCCTACCTGCTGACCGTCGATGGCACCCCGTGCGCCACTGCCGTCACAGTGCACGGCTGCGTGACCGCCGACGGTCGGCCGACACGACTGCCGGCCTGGCTCACCGAGCTCGCCGACTGAACGACTGTCGGCCAACACCGGCAACATCGACTAGTCAGCGCCGCCGAGTGCCACCACCAGCGAGTTCACCAGCCAGCTGAGGTACATGTAGAGATGATGCTCGCCCACCATCGGGTCGTCGTCGCCGATGTCGTCGGGATCGTCGTCTTCGCCGACATCGAGCATCGTGCCCAGCACCAGCCGCACGTTGTTGAAGGCGTGCAGCATGCCGAATGCTGTCTCCTCGCTGAAGGGCCGCGGCTCGCGCAACACCGCTTCGACGGCCTCGATCGCCGTCAGCCGGGAAGTGACCAGCTCGTCGCGCATGAATCGCTGGAAGTCGGCCTCGGCCTCGGCGTGCTGGTGCTCGATGTAGGCGGGTGGGAACAGGCGGCGTAGCAGCGGCTGGGCCGCAGCATCGTCGGACTGCAGCAGCGACCGCAGCTCGTCGAGCAGCCGCAGTAGCAGGGCGCGATCGTCGGACTCGAGATTTAGCACGACACCGTCGCCAGTGACCTCGAACACGGGACGTGGCACTCGGCGACGGGGCACCCTGCGCACGGTACCGGCGGGGTGTGAGCGTTCAGCGGCACGTGCCGTGCGGCGCGGTTACCCGTCGGTAGGTACATTCGCGTCATGGCAGCACCCATGACCATCGGAATTGTCGGCTCGGGCATCATGGGCGCCGGGGTCGCCGAGGTGGCGGCAAGGGCAGGCTTCGACGTCGTTGCACGCTCTCGCACCCAGGCGGCAGCCGATGAGATGGTGGCGATGATCGACAGGGGACTCGCACGGGCCGTCGAGCGCGGCCGCCTCTCCGACGACGAGCGCAATGCCATCGTCGCTCGAATCCGCCCGACCGACCGGATCGGCGACCTCGCCGGCTGCTCGCTCGTGATCGAGTCGGTCGTCGAGGACCTCGCCGTGAAGAAGGAGCTGTTCACGCAGCTCGACGAGGTCGTCGCGGCCGACGCCATCCTTGCCACCAACACGAGCACACTCCCGGTGATCGAGATGGCTATGGCCACGCGTCGACCCGACCGTGTGTGCGGCATCCACTTCTTCAATCCAGCACCGGCCATGGCACTCGTCGAGATCATTCGCCCGCTCACCGCATCTGACGACACCATCCGCGCCGCCACCGAGTTTGCACGGCAATGCGGCAAGGATCCCGTCGAGGTGAAGGACCGTGCGGGATTCATCGTCAACGCGCTGCTGTTCCCCTTCCTCAACAACGCGGTGCGCATGTGGGAGCAGGGAACCGCCTCGATCGATCACATCGATGCAGCGATGAAGGGCGCCTGCAACTTCCCGATGGGCCCCTTCCAGCTGCTCGACCTCGTCGGGCTCGACACGTCGGTGGCCATCCTCGAGGCACTGCACGCCGAGTTCGGCGACCCGAACTACACGCCGACGCCGACGCTGCGCCGCATGGTCGCGGCAGGGCATCTGGGGCGCAAGTCGCGGCAGGGCTTCTACCAGTACTGATGCCCGCCCTGCGCGTCGCCGATCTTGTCGAGCCCGTCGACCCCGGACCGTGCGAGTGGACTCTCCCCTCTCCCGACGTCGCCGATGAGCACGAGCTCGTCGGGGTCGGCGCCGACCTCGAGCCGAGCACGCTGCTCGCCGCCTACCGGACCGGCCTGTTCCCGATGCCGTACCAGCGACGCCACGTGGGGTGGTGGTCGCCCAACCCGCGAGGCGTGCTGCCCCTCGACGGACTGCGCATCTCGCGCAGCCTGCGCAAGAGCATCCCGAGGTTCGAGGCATCGCTGAACGCAGACTTCGAGAAGGTGATGCGCGGCTGCGCGCACGGTCGTCGGCCAAATGGATGGATCAACGAGGCAATCGTGCGCGCCTACGTGCGCCTGCACCAGATGGGCTGGGCGCACAGCATCGAGATCTGGCACGACGGGACGCTGGTGGGCGGCCTCTACGGCGTCCGCATCGGCAGGTTCTTCGCCGGGGAGTCGATGTTCTCCACCGAGAGCGACGCGTCGAAGGTGGCCCTCGTGCACCTCGTCGACTGGCTGCGGGCCACCGGCGCGGTGCTGCTCGACGTGCAGTGGCAGACACCGCATCTGTCCACGCTCGGCGTGGTCGAGGTGCCCCGATCCCAGTACCTGAGAATGCTCGCCGACGCACTGGGCGACTCCGCTGCCACCGTCGACGGACGGTCTGGGCCATGACCCCGAACGATGCACGATGTCATCGGGGTGGCGCACCGGCAGGCCGGTCGGGAACACTGTGAGGATGACGGGCACACCGGCGCCACGCCGCGACACGCCATGGCTGATGCGCACCTATTCGGGGCACTCGTCGGCCCGTGCCTCGAACGAGCTGTACCGCACCAACCTCGCCAAGGGCCAGACCGGCCTGTCGATCGCCTTCGACCTCCCGACCCAGACCGGATACGACCCCGATCACGTCCTCGCCCGCGGCGAGGTCGGCAAGGTCGGCGTTCCCGTCACCCACCTCGGGCACATGCGCGCACTGCTCGACGGCATCCCACCGGGCGGGATGAACACGTCGATGACGATCAACGCCACCGCTGCATGGCTGCTGGCCCTGTACGTGGCGAATGCGGAGGAGCAAGGAATCGACTCTGCGGCGCTCCGCGGCACCACCCAGAACGACATCGTGAAGGAGTACCTGTCGCGGGGCACGTACATCTTCCCGCCGGCGCCCAGCCGGCGGCTCATCGTCGACATGGTGGCGTGGTGCGCAGAGCACGCGCCCAAGTGGAACCCGATGAACGTCTGCAGCTACCACCTGCAGGAAGCTGGCGCCACGCCCGTGCAGGAGATCGCGTTCTCGCTCGCTACCGCCATCGACGTGCTCGATGCCGTCCGTGAGTCGGGCCAGGTTCCACCCGAGCGCTTCTCACAGGTGTTCGGCAGCATCTCGTTCTTCGTCAATGCCGGCATCCGATTCGTCGACGAGCTCTGCAAGATGCGCGCCTTCACCGAGATGTGGGAGCAGATCGGCCGCGAGCGGTATGGCGTCACCGACGAGTCGGCGCTTCGCTTCAGGTACGGCGTGCAGGTCAACTCGCTGGGACTCACCGAGGCGCAGCCCGAGAACAACGTGCAGCGCATCGTGCTCGAGATGCTCGCAGTCACCATGTCGAAGCGCGCCCGAGCACGGAGCGTGCAGCTGCCGGCATGGAACGAGGCACTCGGCCTGCCGCGACCGTGGGACCAGCAGTGGTCACTCCGCATGCAGCAGGTGCTCGCGTTCGAGACCGATCTCCTCGAGCACGACGACCTCTTCGACGGATCACATGTCGTCGAGGCCCGCACTGCCGAGATCCGCGATGCGGCGTGGGCAGAACTCAACGAGGTGCTCGGCCTCGGGGGCGCCTTTGCCGCCGTGGAGCAGCTGAAGGGCCGTCTCGTGCAGTCGATGGCCGACCGCACCCGGCGCATCGAGGCAGGCGACCAGGTGGTGGTCGGCGTCAACGCGTACAACGAGACCGCGGTCTCGCCGCTCGATACTCCGGGCAACATCCTCACTGTCGATCCCGCTGTCGAGGCCGAGACGATCAGCGACGTTGTCCACTGGCGCTCGGCCCGCAACGACGCCGAGGTACGTGCCGCACTCGACGCCCTTCGCGCCGCTGCCGAGTCGGGCACCAACCTGATGCCACCATCCATCGCGCTGGCGCGAGCTGGCGGCACCACCGGCGAATGGGCGGGGACGCTGCGCGAGGTGTTCGGCGAGTACAGGGCGCCCACGGGTGTCGGCGCCGCCATCGGCCGACGGGCGGGCGACCTCGCCGAGGTCGCTGCGTTCGTGCGCAGCATTCCCGGCGGACCACCTCGCTTCCTCGTCGCCAAGCCGGGACTCGACGGCCACAGCAACGGGGCCGAGCAGATCGCAGTGGCCGCGCGCGATGCCGGCATGGAGGTCGTCTACAGCGGCATCAGGCTGACGCCTGAGCAGATCGTCGCGGCCGCGCGCGACGAGGATCCCGATGTCGTGGGCATCAGCATCCTCAGCGGTTCACATCTCGCACTGGTCCCGGCGATCGTCGATGGTCTCCGTGCCGTGGGCGTTGAGGCGCCGGTCATCGTCGGCGGCATCATTCCCGAGGCCGATCGCGACACACTCGTCCGGGCAGGCGTGAGCGCCGTGTACACGCCGAAGGATTTCGAGATCTCGAAGATCATGCGCGACGTCGCCACGCTGGCCGCCGCTCACCGCCGGCGCTGAGGCACCCCGTCGACTGCTGCGACTGCCGTCAGGCCATCGCCGGCACGTGGCGCTGGATCCAGCCCTCGAAGTCCGGCGTGCACTCGATGCTGGTGATGAGGCCGTAGCGCGGCGCTGAGCCGTGGTGCACCACCACGTGCCAGAGGCGCTGCGTGTCGACGATGAAGCGCGCTCCACGTGGCAGCGGTACCCGGCGTTCGGTGCTCGGATCGGGCAGGCGGTTCTCGTCGAGGTCCATCAGCAGCATGTAGCTGTCGGGGTCGTCGGTGAGCTCGACCCACGAGCGCACGACCCAGCCCTCGCCGTCGGGGTTGAGGCGATTGTTGTCGTCACGGTGGAAACTGCGCATGGCGGTCTCGTGATCCTGCGGCTCGAGCTTGATGATGCGAACCCGTCCGAAGTTGGCGCCGATCGAGTCGACATAGCGCTGGATCGTGGGTGCCTTCGACGCGTTGACCGTCCAGCTGGCTCCCTTGTCGGGCTTGCCCTTGTCCCAGAACCCGCGGCAGTCGAGCTCGCCGTCGGCAGAGGCCAGCGGCGCGAAGTTGGTGTCGCCGCCGCTCTTCCAGTCCATGTACTCGAGGCCGAGCCACTCGCTCTCGGGAATCTCGCCGGCGTACGGCGTGAGCGCCACGAACCCCGTCTCCTCGAGCGACGGGCACAGGTAGTGCGACGTCCGGGTGGGAATCGCCACGCTCCAATGTTCCATCGTGGGCCAGAAGCTCATGCTCCGCAGGCTACCAATGCACGATTTCCCGGCCTAGGGACCTCGGTCACGTCATCGTCGTCGGCCCGGCACAAGGACACGACGCTGCGCTGCGGTCAGGGAGCGGTGGTCGAGCCCGGAGCGGGTGCCGGCTGCAGCGTGGTGCCCGGCTGGCCCGGCAGCGTGGTGCCCGGCTGTGGTTCGCCGCCGGGGGACACGGTGCCGCTGGATGGCACGAGCAGCACCTCGCCTGCCTGGATGTAGTCGGGGTTCTTAATCTCGTTGATCTCGATCAGTTCGTCCATCGTCACGCCATAGGCATCGGCGATGATGAACAGGGTCTCACCCGGCTGCACCGTGTGCTTGACGTACACGATGGTGGTGGTGACGAAGATCGTGGTCGTCGTGGTCGAGGTCGTCGCAATGGGGGGCAGCGTGGCGACCTCGCCGGAGGAATCGCCGCCACCGCACGCCGCGACCAGCAGCGGCAGCCCGCCGGCCACCGCCACGGCCAACCAGATCCGCCGGCGAGACATACCGTGATCCTACGCCGTATGCGCCACTGCCGTCAGGGGCGGTCAGGTGGCGTTGCGGCCGTAGCCTCGTCGGCGCGCCATCGTCACGAGGGTGCACAGCATCACCACACGCGTACCGCTCAAATGCCCGACGAACACCTTCCCACGTATCCCGGTGCTGAGGCACCGGCGAGAACGCACCGCATCGATCTCGACGGCCTCGGCATCGCAGTGCACGAGTGGGGCAGCGAACGGGACGATCCGCTCTTTCTCGTGCACGGAGGCTTCGACTTCGCCCGCACCTACTCCGAGTTCGCCCCCCGGCTCGCTCGAGCCGGCTGGCGAGTCATCGCCTGGGACCAGCGCGGCCACGGCGACAGCGACCACGCCGCGCTGTACGGGTGGGACGCCGACATCCGCGACGCGCTCAGTGTGATGGAGCATTTCACCTCGAAGCCGTCACCCGTCATCGGCCACAGCAAGGGTGGCGCCCTGATGATCCAGCTGGCAGACGCCGAGCCGTTTCGCTTCAGCCATCTCGTCAACCTCGACGGTCTGCCATCGAAACGGCCAATGGCCGACCTCGCTGAGCACGAGCGAACGCGGATGATGGCGAGCGACATCACCGGCTGGCTCGACCACCGGCGCACCACCGCCGAGTCTGTGCGTCGACCCGGCAGCCTCGAGGAACTCGCACTTCGACGATCGGCGATGAATCCCCGACTGCCGATCGAATGGCTGCGCTACCTCGTCACCGTCGGCGCGCGGCGCGACGCCGACGGCTGGCGCTGGAAGCTCGACCCGTCGATGCGGTTCGGGGGCTTTGGCCCATGGCGTCCCGAATGGACTGCCAGCCGCATGCCGGGCCTCGGCATGCCGTTCCTCGGCGTGATGGGCGACGAGCACGAGCCGATGGGTTGGGGCACGCTGCCAGAGCAGGTCGTGCCCACCCTTCCGAACGGCGGCCGGCTCGAAGTGCTCGAGCGCACCGGCCACTTCGTGCACATCGAGCAACCCGATGCCGTGGCATCGCTCGTGCTCGGCTTCCTCGGCGGTGCACGATGACCGTCGAGATACTCGTGCACTGCAGGGTGGGTCTCGCCCTTCACTCGCTGCGAGCCGCCGAGGGCAAGCCGCTGCTGCTCCTGCATGGCCTCGGCGAGGAGTCACCCACGACCGTGCCCGATGCATGTGCCGAGTGGCCCGGCCCGGTTCTCGCGCTCGACTTCACCGGACACGGCGCGTCGACGGTGCCGGTGGGCGGTGGGTACTCGGCCGAGATCCTGATGGCCGACGCCGATGCAGCGCTCGAGCGAGTCGGCCCGTGCACCATCGTGGGCCGAGGCATCGGGGCATACGTCACCCTGCTCATCGCCGGCGCACGCCCGTCGCTGGTCAGGGGTGCCGTGCTGTGCGACGGGCCCGGCTTGTGGGGCGGTGCCTCGGGCCCGACCTCGGCCAGCTTTCCCGTACTGCACCAACCCCGTCGCACGCCCGACCCGTACGCGCTGCTCGAGCTCAGCCGCGATCTGCGGCCCCGCGACTACGCATCACTGTTCGCCCGTCTCGCCATCGAGCACTCCGGCCTCGACGAGCCCATCAGCGTCGCTGCAACCGTCCGGCCGCCATGGCTCGATGCCGTCATCGCCGAGGTGGGCGTCGTCGAGCGGCCGCTGCAGTCGGCACTCGCTGCCTACGCCACGCTTGCGTGACGCGACAAGTCGTCGCCGTCAGGCCAGGCGACGGCTGACATAGTCGGCGAGCTCGACGAGCGCCTCGCGCGCTACCGGTGCGATCGGGGCAGTTCGGATGGCATCGACCGCCTCGGCCACAAGCGCGTCGATCGACAGCTCGAGATCAGCGAGCGCGCCAGTATCGACAATGGCCTGCTGCACGCGAGCGACGTCGTCGTCGGAAAGATCGACACGGCCGACCATCTGCAGGACTGCTGCCTGAGCAGGCGTTGCGGACTCCACCGCGCGCGCCAGCAGCGGTGTGGGCTTGGCCTCGCGTAAGTCGCCCCCGACGGGCTTGCCGGTCACTGCCGGGTCGCCGAAGGCGCCCATGACGTCGTCGCGCATCTGAAAGGCGTCGCCGAGGGGCAGCCCGTAGGCGCTCAGCTGGGGCATCAGCTCGTCCACTCGATCGGGTGCAGCCATCGCCGCACCGAGGTGCAGCGGTCGCTCGATCGTGTACTTGCCACTCTTGTACCGGCAGATTCGCTCTGCCTTCGCTCGGCGCCGGTCGTTCTGCACGCTGCCGAGGATGTCGAGCACCTGGCCGAGATTGAGCTCGATTCGCAGTTCATCCCACACATCCCATGCCGTGCGGTTGACGGGTGCCATCAGGCGATCGGCGAAGACGAACGCCAGGTCGCCGATGAGGATTGCGATTCCCTCGCCGAACCGCCGGCCATCGCCCACCCACCCCTCATTGCGGTGGCGCTCGGCGAAGCGCGTATGGGTGGTCGGCAGTCCCCTGCGGCTTGCCGCATCGTCCATCACATCGTCGTGGAACAGGGCAAACGCGTGCATCAACTCGAATGCCGCTCCGGCATCGGCCACGATCGCATCCGTGGGGTCGCCGCCAGCAGCGGCGTAGCCCCAGTGGCAGAACGCCGGACGCAACCGCTTGCCGCCGCCCAGTACCAGTCGTGGGATCTCGGCCAGTGGCTCTTCGAGATCGGGATCGAACGCCGCCCACCGGGCGAGTTCCGGCTCGAGCACCTCACCGAGTCGACGCTCGACGCGGGCTGCTATCTGCAGCAGCGAGGCGGGGGCCGAACCGTTCACGTCGGCAGGCTACGGCCCCATCGGCACCAGCAGCAGGCGGGTGGCCGACGGCTGCAGGTCAGTGACCGTCGAGGCCGGCCACTGCCTGCTCGATCTGGGCCGTGGCAGTACCGATGCGCTCGCGGCAGAACGAGATGAGCATCGCGGCACGTTGCACGCGCGACGCCAGCACATCGACGTCGACGTCGGCCTCTTCGAGCGAGGCGAGGATCTCCTCGATCTCGTCGAGGGCCTCGGCGTAGCCGGCGGGCGGCTGTCCTGCACCTGATGACTGTGTTCCCTTGGCTGACGGACTCACCGACTGACCTCCTCCACACGGCTTGTTGCCGTGCCATCTGCGAACGTTGTGAGCACGAGATCGCCTGGCGACAGGTCGGCGGCGCTGCGCACCACACCGCCGTCGGCACGCCTCGTGATGCTCCAGCCTCGCGCCAGTGCATTGGCGGGATCGAGCAGCCGGAGGCGCTCGGACAGCGAGTCGAGCAGCACCGCTCGCTGCCGCACCAGCGCCATCGTCTGGCGCAGTCGGTCGGTGCTCCGATCGACATGTGTTGACGCTCGCGCCAGCGCAGCCATCACGCGCGCGTGCACCGCCATCGACCTCGATGCGAGTTGGCGCTCGCTTCGCTGTACGGCCTGCTCGACGAGGTGGCGGGCTGTGACCTGCCGCTGGTCGAGGGCAGCCGACTCGGCGGCGAGCAGCTCGCCGGCACGCCGGACGATCTCGGCAAAGGCATCCTCGACGGAGTCGACGAATGTCCGCACCATGTCGACGAGCGCTGCAGCGCAGGCAGTAGGCGTCTTGAACGACCGCGCCGCCACTTCGTCGGCGATGCTGCGATCGATCTCGTGGCCGATGCCAGTGATCACCGGGAGCGGGCACGTAGCGATTGCCATCGCCACTGCCTCGCTGTCGAACGCGGCGAGGTCGACCTTGCTGCCGCCACCGCGTACGACGACGACGACATCGAGGTCGGTGGCAGCGCCAAGGCGGGTGATGGCGGCCGGCACATCGATCAGTGCCTGTTCACCCTGCACTCTCGAGTCGACGAGCCGCACGTCGAAGGCCAGGCCGCTCGCCTCGAGCTCGTTGGTGAAGTCGTGGAATGCGGCACTGCCGTCGCTGGTGACAAGTCCGATCCGCAATGGCACCGGCGCCAGCGGCCGACGCGAGTTGGCATCAGCGAGGCCGGTCTCGCGGAGCCGACGCAGCAGTTCCTCGCGCTGCAGTGCGAGTTCACCCAGCGTGAAACGCGGATCAACATCGGACATCTTGAAACCGAGCGACCCTCGAGGGACCCACACGTCAGGTCGTCCGGCGATGCGCACCTTGATGCCGTTCGCGAGGTCCGTGCCGGCCTTGGCCATCATCGCCTCGACCCGCCCTCTCACCCCGGCGAACAGCTTCACGCTGATCATCGCGTCGGCACCCGAGTCGTCGACGATGTCGAAGTAGGCGTGGCTGCCCTTGCCGTTGAACCCCTTCACCTCGCCGCGAACCCAGACCTGGTCTGGGAAGGCCTCATTCAACACCGCATTGAGCAGGGCGTTGTACTCGGCAACCGAGTAGGTGCGCTCGTCGTCGCGGTCGTCCACGGCCGACAGAGTAGAGGCCGATGTCGTCCGTCAGCACACGACGAGGTGAGCCGTCAGAAACAGTGTCGACGATCACCCAAGCGCGGGACGCTCAGCCAGCTGCCACGGATTCGCCGGCGCGCACCTGCGCCGCATACACGCCGTCGCGGGCGATGAGTTCATCGTGGCGACCCTGCTCGACGACGCGTCCCTCGTCGAGCACGATGATCCGATCGGCGTCGCGGATGGTGCTGAGCCGATGGGCGATGACGATTGCCGTGCGGCCGCGCAACGCCTCGTCGAGCGCAGCCTGCACGTGCGCCTCGTTCTCGTTGTCGAGGTGGCTGGTGGCTTCATCGAGGATCATCACCGCCGGGTTCTTGAGCAGCAGTCTGGCAATGGCGAGTCGCTGCTTTTCGCCACCACTCATCCGATAACCGCGCTCGCCGACCACGGTGTCGTATCCGTCGGGAAGCGACCGGATCATGTCGAGGATCTGCGCGCCCCGGCATGCCGCATCGAGTTCGTCAACTGACGCATCTGGCTTCGCGTAGCGAAGATTGCCGCCGATGGTGTCGTGGAACAGGTGCGGGTCTTGGCTCACGACGCCGATGGCATCTCGCAACGACTGCTGGGTGAGGTCGCGCACATCGTGGCCGTCGACCAGCACGGCACCATCACTCACGTCGTACAGGCGTGGAACGAGCGACGACAGTGTCGTCTTGCCCGACCCTGAGGAACCCACCAGCGCCACTGTCTCGCCCGGCTCGATCATCAGTGAGATGCCTCGCAGCACCTCGCGGTCATCGTCGGTGCCAGCCACGCCGGTCGGCGCCTCGAGTGACGGCACGGTGACCGCCGATGCAGCCGGGTAGCGGAATCGCACGTCGCGGAACTCGACGCGTCCCTGCGGACCGACGAGATCGATCGCTCCTGGCCGGTCAGTGATGTGCTCGGGCGCATCGAGCACCTCGAACACCCGCTCGAAGCTCACCATCGCCGTCATCAGGTCGACACGGGCGTTCGTGAGGCCGGTAAGCGGCTGGTACACCCGGGTCACGAGGGCAGCGAGGGCCACGAGTGTGCCGCGAGAGATGTCGCCGTCGACCACGAGGTGCGCTCCGACGCCGTAGATCGCTGCGGCACCGAGTGCGCCGACGAGGCCGAGCGCAACGAAGAACACCCTTCCGTACATCGCCTGCTTGATGCCGGCGCGACGGACCTGGCCTGCGCGGTCGGCGAATACCCGATTCTCGTCACCTTGCCTGCCGAACAACTTCACGAGCAGCGCGCCCGCGACGTTGAAGCGCTCGGTCATCTGCGAGTTCATCTCGGCATCCACCGTCATCTGCTCGCGCGAGATCGCCTGCAGCCTCCGGCCGACCCGCTTCGCCGGGATCACGAACATCGGGAGCACGATGAGCGACAGCAGCGTGAGTCGCCACTCGAGCGCCAGCATCGCGCTGAGCGTCGTGACCAGCACCACGACATTGCTGACGACGCTGCCAAGCGTCGAGGTGACGGCGTTCTGGGCCCCGATCACGTCGTTGTTGAGCCGGTTGGTGAGCGCACCGGTGCGGGTGCGAGTGAAGAACGCGACCGGCATCCGCTGCACCTTGGCGAAGAGCGAGCAGCGCAGGTCGTAGATCAGTCCCTCACCGATATAGGAGCTGCACCAGCGCTGGACGATGGCAAGGCCCGCATCGACGAGCGCTGCAACGACCACCACTGCCGCAATCGCCGTGATTGCGCCGCGATCGCCTGCGGGAATGGCGTCGTCGAGGATGCGACGGAATGCGAACGGCGGGATCAGCTCGACCAGTGCAGCGACCACGATCGACAGCAGGAACAGGGCGATCGTCCGACGGTACGGCTGGGCGAATCGCCACGCCCTGCGCAGCGATCCCTGCGACAACTGCCTGCCCCGCACCGCGTCGCGGTCGCTCCCCATCATCATGTGCGGGCCCATGCGCATGGTTCCGAGGCTAGGAGCGCCGCCGCCAAACCGCTGCGACGAGTCACGCTTCAGCCCCAGCCCAGCAGTCCCGTTAGCCTCGCCAGCGTGGCCGATCGAAACCTCCCGCCGAGGCTGCGCCGACGCCGCAACGCGGGCCCGCGCCGCCTGGCGCTCGTAGTCGCAGCGGCGTCGATGCTCGCAGCAGGGTGCTCCGACAGTGGCGTGACGAGCAGCCGATCGGACGAGCCGGCCGGATCGACGACGTCCGTCTCCACCACCGCACCGGTCACTGTCAGCCCGTCCAGCACCGACGCGTCAGAGCCTGCCCCATGGCAGACCACCATTGCGTGGGAGTCGTTCGGCGTCGACACCGAAGTCGAGACCGGCACGATGGAGGTGCCCATCGACTACCGCGATCCGTCGAAGGGAACCTTCACCCTGTTCCTCGCCCGACACCGCGCCGACGACGCGGAGCGCATCGGAAGCCTGCTGGTGAACCCGGGTGGGCCGGGCTTCGGCGGCAGCGACCTCGCCATCTTCGCCGACCAGATCTACAGCCCGGCCCTGCTGCGCCACTTCGACATCATCGGCTGGGACCCACGCGGCACCGGCCAGAGCACGCCCGCCGTCGACTGCATCACCGACTACGACCGCTACTTCGCCGGCACCGACCTCACACCGAACACCGACGACGAGCGCCAGCAACTGATCGACCTTGCCGCCGAGTTCGCCAGTGAGTGCGAGGCCAACAACGCCGACATCATCCAGTACGTCGGCACCAATCACTCGGCGCGAGACATCGACTCGATCAGGCGGGCACTCGGCGAGGACACCATCAGCTACTTCGGCTTCAGCTACGGCAGCGAGCTCGGCGCAACCTGGGCGACGATGTTTCCTGAGACAGTCCGCGCTGCGGTGCTCGACGGCGCGTCAGATCCGACAGCCGGGTTCCTCGAGGAGAGTCTCCAGCAGTCGGTCGGATTCGAGCAGTCGATTACTGCGTTCCTCGAGTGGTGCCGCACGAGCGACAGCTGCCAGTTCGCCTCAGGTGTTGATCCCGAGGCGGCCTTCGATGCACTGATGGCCGAACTCGACGAGCGCCCGATCCCCAGCATCGACGGACGTCCAGATGTCACGCGGGCAATGGCGCTCACGGCTGTGGCGTACTCGATGTACGACGAGTCGCTCTGGCGGCAGCTCGCCCGGGCCCTCGACAGTGCCCGGTACAGCGATGGCGAACTGCTGCTGCAGCTCTACGACAGCTACTACCAGCGCCGCGACGACGGCATGTACGACAACTCGCTCGAGGCCTTCCAGACCATCGTGTGCATGGACGCTGTCGAACGTCCGACGATCGCCGAGGAGGACGCAGCCGCTGCCGAGATCCGCAGCGCCGCGCCGCGGTTCTCGCCCGGCACGGTCGGCGGCTACTTCTGCACCTTCTTCCCCGAGACCCTCGAGCCTCGCATCGACATCGGCACCGCTGCCCGCCTGCCGATCCTCGTCATCGGCACCACCGGCGATCCGGCCACGCCGCTGTCATCCACTCGGGCGATGGCCGATGTGCTCTTCGACGGGCGACTGGTGGTGGTCGAAGCCGACCAGCACACGGGATACGGCGTCAACCAGTGCAGCATCGACGTCGTCGACCGCTACCTACTCGATCCGATCGACGGCGCACCGGCCGACGAGACGGCGTGCAGCGAGTAGCAGCGGCACCCTGACAGCACAGAGGTCCGGACCCGAAGGCCCGGACCTCATGTGATCTGGCGGAAGGAGTGGGATTTGAACCCACGGAGGCTTGCACCTCGCACGCTTTCGAGGCGTGTCCCTTCGGCCGCTCGGGCATCCTTCCGTGCGGCAGGCTAGCGGACGGCCTCAGTGCGCCAACCGCCCGTCCACTCAGCGACGACGGGCGAAGAATTCGCGCAGCAGCCCACCGCACTCGTCCGACAGCACGCCGCCCAGCACGGGAGGGCGGTGATTCAGCCGAGCATCGCCACACACCTCGTAGAGGCTCTGTACGGCGCCTGCCTTCGGATCGGCAGCACCGAAGACGAGGCGACCGACCCGCGCATTCACCACTGCACCGGCGCACATCACGCACGGCTCAAGCGTCACGTACAGCGTGCAGTCACCGAGACGCCAGTGGCCCACCACCGACGCCGCATCGCGCAGCGCAAGCACCTCGGCGTGCGCAGTGGGATCACCGGTCAGCTCGCGCTCGTTGTGGCGTCGTGCGATCACACGGCCGTCGCGCACGATGACAGCGCCGATCGGCACATCATCGTGCTGCTCGGCGGCCTGAGCCTCGGCCACAGCGAGCGCCATGAACTCGCGGTCGCGTGCGCCGCTGTCGTCGACGGCGTGTGTCATGAGCGGAGGGAGTGGGATTTGAACCCACGGTGAGTTTCCCCACACACGCTCTCCAGGCGTGCCGATTCGGCCGCTCTCGCATCCCTCCCGAGGGCGCAGAGGGTAGCGGCACGTCTCGGGTATGCCGTTAGGCTTCGCAGGGCAAGCGGGCACTGCCCGCAGCGACGCACCCGCCGGGTGCGGTGACGGTCGGGCCCTGTGCGACGGGCGTCCGGGAACCAGGTCAGGCCAGGAATGGAGCAGCCTTCAACGGTGCCGCCTGTGTGCCGCAGGTCGCCTGGCCGTCACCGCAGTCGGCGGGTGCAGTGTTGTGCGGGCAGCAGCACGCACCGAGCAGCGAGCAGTCGGGTGCCGATCAGCCGAGCGCTGCCGCAGCGCGTGCCGCCCGAGCCACCAGGGCGGGTGAGCCCAGTGCGTCGGCCACCTCGGCGAACCGTTCCGTGGGGCCGGCCCACCGCCAGTCGTCGACCGAGCCCACGGGGACGTCAGTGACCACGGTGGCCACGCGCCGGAACAGCACAGCCTCGTCGAACCGCTCGCGCAACGTCGTCGCCAATCGTTCGGCGCCGCGCAGTCCTGTCACGTCCCATGCCGACCCGTCGGCGGGAATGTCCTCCAGTCGCCGATAGCGGGCCAGCACCGCAGACGCACTCTTGGCACCCCAGCCCGGCAACCCCGGAAAGCCGTCTGCGGCATCGCCAACGAGCGCGAGGTAGTCGGCGACCGACGCCGGCGGCACACCGAGTCGCTGCACCACGCCGTCGGCGTCAATGATTTCGTCCTTACGCCGGTCGTACTGGACGACGCGCCCACCCCTCACGCACTGCCCGAGGTCCTTGTCGGGGGTGATGATCAGCACCCGCTCGACCCGCTCGTCGGCATCGGCCACCTCGGCTGCCGACCCGAGGGCGTCATCGGCCTCGAACTCGACCATCGGCCACACCGTGAAGCCGCATGCCGACAGGGCGTCCTCGACGACGGGGATCTGGGCCAGCAACTCGGGCTCCATGCCCTCTGAGGTCTTGTAGCCCGCCCACAGTCGATTGCGGAAACTCTCGATCACGTGGTCGGTGGCGACGCCGATATGGGTGGCCCCGGACGCCACTAGCTGCAGCGTGCTGGCCACCACGCCAGCAGCCGCTGCCGACGGGTGGCCGCTCCCGTGGCGGACTGCCATGCCGAAATGCTGGCGGAAGAGCTCGTACGTGCCGTCGACGAGGTGGACCTGCACCCGGTCACCCTAGTACCCGAAATCTCTCAAGGATTGGGCAAGACTGGTCGATACATACCCCGTTGGCGGGTGGTCTCGACGACCCGCCGCCACGGATCCCCGACCCGTCGGCCAGACTGAACCCAGACAACCAACCATCCCATCCCACCCAACGGGACCGATCCACCACTACCTGTCCGCTCTCACCCCAAGGAGGGACCGCATGACCACCACGCCCGGCTCCGGCGGCACTGCACCCTCTGCCGACGCGCTGGCAGCGACCATCGCCTCGGTCGTCGAGCGACAGCTCAGCCAGTACCTCGCCACGATCCACAAGCAAGTCGAGGGTGTCCGCGAGTCATCGGCCGCCACCATCGTCTCGCTGCAGCACGACCTCGAGCAGCGCATCACCGCACTCGTGCAGCGCATCGAATCTCAGCAGCAGTCCGCCGAGAGCTACCAGCGGGCCCTGCAGACTGCCCTCGAAGAGCGGCTGCAGATGTTCGCCTCTCACCAGCAGGCACGTCTCGACGACCTCGAACGGCGCGTCCAGATGATCCCCGCCGGCGGTGTCGATGCCACCGAGCTCGCAGCGCTCCGCGACCACCTCGACGCCCAGACCGCTGCCGCACACTCGCGCATCGACGATCTGCACAAGGCAACGCGGCGCTTCGACGAGCAGGCGGCAGCCATGGTGCAGCACGTCAACGACACCACCATCGCCCTCTCGCAGCGCATGGACGAGGGCAACCAGATGCTCGCCGCCGCGGTCGAGGAGCGCCTTGTCATCGTCCGCAACGCACTCAGCGAGGTCGGCCAGGGCATCCAGCGCCAGCTCAGCGAGCAGAGCCAGGCTGTCGCTCAGCGGATCGAGGCCTCCGACAACGGTGCAACCGACCGAATGCTCGCCATGGAGGCGCGCATCAACGAACAGCAGGGCACGCGTCTCGCCGAACTGGAGGCAACGCTCGGCCGCATTGGTGGCGGCTTCGATGCGTCACTCACGGCGATGTCGCACCGCATGCTCGAGCTCGACGATCGCATCGCAGGCTTCCAGGCAGTGCTCGACGGCTTCGACCAGCGCCTGAAGGGCATCGACCAGTCGGGGCTCGACGACTTGAAGCAGCAGATGTCGAGCGCAGTCGGCGAGGCGATGCTCGTTCGCATCGAGCTCGATCGTGCCGTCGGCGACATGGCCGAGAAGATCGACAAGGCGAATGTGCGCATGGCCGAGATCGAGTCGCTGCTCAGCGACGAGATGGATGTCAATGCCTCGGTGCAACTCGAGCGGCTCGACGAACTCGAGCGCGCGCTCGCCGAGCTCGACCCCGATCGCTTTGCGCCCAGCGATGCCCGACTGGTGGCGGCACAGCCGGCAGGTCGTGCCGCATCTGTCCCGCCGCCCGCACCGACACCCGTCCCGGCGCAGGCCCCGACACCCGAGCCAGCACCGGTGGCGACCAGCCCCGGCGCCACGCCCGACTGGCTGCCGTCGTCGTTGCTCGACAGCACCCGCGCCAAGCTCCCACCGTCGGCCCCTGCCCCGCCGCCGGAGCCGGTCGTCGCCAGCGAGCCGGGAGCATCACCGACACCGAGCACCGAGGTGCCGGTAATCCCGCCCATGCCCACCATCTCGCCAGGGCCGATCGCAGCCCGACTCGCCGGACGACCGGCGCAGGGCGACGCACCACTCGAACCGCGGCTGCCCGACGCACGCCAGCCCGAGCCCGACACCACCCCCAGCGAGTAGTCGGCACGGCAGGTGAGCCGCGCTGCGGCCTCACCCACCCCGCCCCGCTCGCCAGACGATTCGACAAGAAGGCACCGACATGGCACGGAACAAGGGAGCAACGAAAGAGCCCGAGCAGGTGGTTGATCCCACCGTGCCAATGGCCGCGCCGCTCGGCGAATCGGCCGAGGTGTGCATGCGCGTCGGCCAACTGCTCGCCGACAGCGGCAATCTCACGCCCGACCACCTCGCCCAGGCCCTCTCACAGGCCAACGGCAACCTGCTCGACTTCGTCGACTTCGTCATCAGCAGGTTCTCCACCGAGCGCCACATCGTCGCCGCCGCGGTCTCGCAGGCAACCGGCGTACCGGCGGCCGATGCGAAGGGCGTCGTCATCCCCGACAACCTGAAGGGGATCCTCGACGAGACCATCGTGCGCACGCACCTCGCGGTCGCCGTCGCCGAATCGGCTGGCAGTCTCGTCGTGCTCTGCGTCGACCCTGCTGCGAGTCGCCGGGCCGCCATCGAGAAGGCGGCCGGCCGGCCCGTCACCTTCATGCTGGCCGATCCATCGACGGTGCGTACCTTCATCGACTCGGTGTACCGCGCCGACGCCGACATCGATCGCCTCGTGAAGTCGATCGAGGCGGTCGACGACCAGCAACGTCTCGCCGTCACCGCTGCCGAGGTGAGCCTCGACGACCAGGCACCCGTCATCCAGCTCGTCAACCGCATCGTCAGCCAGGCGATGCGCGACCGCACCTCCGACATCCACGTCGAGCCGCTCGACGACAAGTTGCGCATCCGCTTCCGCATCGACGGTCATCTCGTCGAGGCGTTCAGCCTTCCGCTCGGCGCACACGCAGCACTCATCAGCCGTCTCAAGATCATGAGCGGCATGAACATCGTCGAGAAGCGCCGCCCGCAGGACGGCCAGTTCTCCACCACCATCGACGGCAAGGAAGTCGACGTACGCGTCGCCAGCGTGTCCACGGTGTTCGGCGAGAAGATCGTGATGCGAATCCTCGACAAGAGCCGGTCGATGATCGGCCTCTCCGAGCTGGGCTTCCCCCGCGAGACCTATCTGCACTACTCGAAGATGATCCACTCGCCATTCGGCATGGTCATCTGCGCGGGTCCTACCGGTGCCGGCAAGACCACCACCCTGTATGCCTCGCTGCTCGAGGTGAACGAGGCGGGCAAGAACATCACCACGGTCGAGGATCCCGTGGAATACGTGTTCCCCGGCATCAACCAGATCCAGACCAACGACCAGGCCGGACTCACCTTTGCAACCGGCCTGAAGGCAATCCTCCGCCAGGACCCCGATGTCATCCTCGTCGGCGAGATCCGCGATGCCGACACCGCCCGCATTGCCGTGCAGTCGGCGCTCACCGGACACCTCGTGCTCTCGTCGCTGCACGGCACCGACAGCGTCGCTGCGCTCCACCGCTTCCTCGACATGGGCATCGAGGC
>JBEGVK010000026.1:0-8057 GCA_041178405.1 Actinomycetota bacterium
TCGCCGCCGATGTCGAAGCACTCGGTGGCACCGTCGGTGGGCCCACCCTCACGGAGGTCGTGCAGGACCACCCTGATCGTGCCGACCGGGCAGTACCAGTAGTCGGCCTGGTGCATGTGGAAGTGGAGGCCGACGAGCGCGCCGCGCTGCTTGTTCGAGCGATTGCCCTGCACCATCTCGCGGGCATTCGGAAACCACTCGCGCCGGTAGGTCTCGATGAACATGCCTCGCTGGTCGCCGTGCACGGTGGGCTCGACGTGCCACACCCCGTCGATCAGGTCACTGCGGCGCACGGTCGGCATGGTCGCCAAGTATGGCTGAGGTGGCGTCGATCGGCACGGTCCCCTCGCCTCGGCACCACGCCAGTACGGCATCGGCAGCCGGATCCAGAAGGAGCACGGCATTGCCGTCGATGGTGACTGGCATCACCGGCAGCGTGACAGCCGCCAGGCCGCCGGCCACCGCAGGGCGGAGCCGCCCTGCAACGGCCACCGCATCGAACCCGGGATCGACCCGCACCGTGGCAAGCACCGCCTCGACCACGGCCCCGGCACCGAGCGGATTGCCGAGCACAGCGTCGAATGCCCGCGCCAGCGTGGCGTCGATGAATGCCCGCTGGCGCGTCGACCTCCCGATGTCGCTCGTCGGGTCGCGCCGCCACTCGCCGTCGACGAACTCCTCGTAGTACCTGCTGCGCGTGTAGGCGAGCGCCTGACGGCCGTCGAGCGTCTGGCACCCTGCGACGCGGATGTCGAGGCCGGTGTTCGCGTCACGTGCAGGGTGGTCGAAGCACACCTCGACGCCGCCGACTGCATCGACGAGTGCGGTGAAGCCGGTGAAGTCGACCTCGACATAGTGGTGGACGGGAATCCCGAGGCTCTCCTGCACGGTGCGGATGAGGACATCGGGCCCGTCGCCGAATGCGGCATTGATCCGGTGCATGCCCTGCCGGCCGGGGATCACGACGTACAGGTCGCGCGGTATCGACAGCAGTGCCGCCTCACCCGTCGCACGATCGCGGCGCAGCAGGATGATCGAGTCGCTCCGCCTGCCGTCGACTGACGAGTTCTCACCGCTGTCGCCGGTGTTGGGGTCTCCGGCCTCACGGCTGTCGCTGCCGACGAGGAGGAAGTTCTCGACCTGCCCGCCCGCAGTGGTCAGCACCCCGGCAACAGCCTCCACCCGACCGATTCCGTCGGCGGCACGACGTGCAGTGACGATGACGCCGGCGCTGACGACGACTGCGGTAACCATCGCGACAGCGCCGAACTGCGCGGCTCGGCGCGGCCGGCGCAGCGGCGTCGGATCGGCCGTCAGCACGGGTCGAGGGTACTCCGCACGTGCACCACGTCACCGGCAGCGACTCGGTGCGACACCGCACACTCGTCGAGCACGACGAGCCGGCCGGCATCGTCGACGTCGATCGCGCGACCGTCGAGCACCGTCGTGCCCGACGGGCCGGGCAACTCCACTCGCACCCGGCGGCCGAGCGTCGCCAGGTGCATCCGGTACTCGGCATCGAGTTCGGCACTCGCTGCACGTCGACGGTCGACTGCGGCGAGCACCTCGGCGCCGACATCGAGCACATCGAGCGCCGTGCCTCGACCGCCGTCATCGAGGCGCGCTGCGCCGGGCGGCGCCCATCCGATGTTGAGCCCGACGCCCAC
This sequence comes from Actinomycetota bacterium, assembly GCA_041178405.1. Lineage (GTDB taxonomy): Bacteria > Actinomycetota > Acidimicrobiia > Acidimicrobiales > Ilumatobacteraceae > UBA668. The sequence goes on from JBEGVK010000026.1 coordinate 1,668, forward strand.
CACGACCGCCCCGGCGCGCGCCTCGGCGAGCACGCCCGCCAGCTTCGCCTCACCGACCATCACGTCGTTGGGCCACTTCAGCGTGGCGGCCGCGCCGTGCGCTGCAGCCACCTCGCGCACAGCCAGCGCCATCCGCTGCACCTGCGCCTGCGGCTCGGCCGCGTCGCGGAACAGCACCGACATCAGCAGGTTCGCTCCGGGCGGTGCCTCCCACCGGCGGTCAAGGCGGCCGCGGCCCGCCGTCTGGTGCCGGGCAATGAGCACCGAGCGGTCGGGTGCACCCTCCCCCGCTGCGGCCAGCAGGTCGGCGTTCGTGCTGCCCGTGCGCTCGACCACCCGCACGGTCCAGTCAGGCGGCAGTGTGGCGTCGGAGGGCCCCATTCGGCCAAGATTGCCACCTGTGCTGAACAAGATCCTGATCGCCAACCGCGGGGAGATCGCCGTACGCGTGATCCGCGCCGCCCGGGAGATGGGGATCGCCACGGTCGCCGTCTACAGCGAACTCGACCGCAATGCGCTCCACGTGCGCCTTGCCGACGAGGCGTATGCCCTTGGGGGGCAGACCGCCGCTGAGAGCTACCTCAACACCGAGGCCATCCTGCGGGCGATCGACCAGAGCGGCGCCGATGCCGTGCACCCCGGCTACGGGTTCTTCAGCGAGAACGCCGACTTCGCCCGCGCCATCACCGCCAAGGGCGTCACCTTCATCGGCCCACCTCCCGAGGCCATCGACGAGATGGGCGACAAGGTGTCGAGCCGCAGGGCCGCCCTGCGCGGCGGGGCGCCGATCGTGCCCGGCACCACCGACTTCGTCACGACCGCCGCCGAGATCACCCAGTTCGGGAACGAGTTCGGATGGCCGGTCGCCATCAAGGCCGCCTACGGCGGCGGCGGCCGCGGGATGAAGGTGGTGCGCAGTGCCGACGAGGTGCAGTCGGCGATGGAGAGCGCCCAGCGCGAGGCGAAGGCGTTCTTCGGCCGCGACGAGATCTACGTCGAGAAGTACCTCACCTGGCCGCGGCATGTCGAGGTGCAGGTGGTCGGCGACCTCCACGGCAATGTCGTCTGGGTGAGCACCCGCGACTGCTCCGCGCAGCGCCGGCACCAGAAGCTCATCGAGGAGGCACCCTCGGCGATGATGGCTCCGGGTGTCGAGGAGGCCATGGGCGAGGCCGCCATCAAGGCCGCTCGGGCAGTCGGCTACCACAACGCCGGGACGGTCGAGTTCATCTACCAGGACGGCGAGTTCTTCTTCCTCGAGATGAACACCCGCCTGCAGGTCGAGCATCCCGTCACCGAGGTGATCACCGGCATCGACCTCGTCGAGTGGCAGATCCGCGTCGCCAGCGGCGAACCGCTGCCGATGACACAGGAGCAGATCGCCGCCAGCAGGCGCGGCCACGGCATCGAGGTGCGCATCAACGCCGAGGACCCCGCCGGTGGCAAGTTCCTGCCGTCTCCCGGCACCATCACCAGGCTCGTGGCCCCCGACGGGTTCGGCGTCCGCTTCGACGCCGGCTACGAATCAGGCGACACGGTGAGCCAGTACTACGACAACCTCGTCGGCAAGTTGATCGTGTGGGGCAGGGATCGACCCACGGCCATCGCCCGCACGATCCGTGCCCTCGAGGAGATGGTGGTCGAGGGTGTCGCCACCACCATTCCGGCCGACCTCGCCATCCTCCGCCACGCCGACTTCCAGTCGATGCAGCACAGCACCAAGTGGGTCGAGGAGCGCCTCGACCTGTCCGGCGTCGCGCCGCCCACCGCTCCCGCAGCACCCGCCGATCCCGACAGCACTCTGCTGGTACAGCGGTCCACCACCGTCGAGGTCAACGGCAAGCGGTTCGCCGTCACGATGTGGGTGCCCGACATGCCCGCCGTGGCCGCACCCGCTGCGAAGGCCGGGGCGCGCAAGCCCGCCCGCGGCGGGAGCGGATCGTCGGGTGCGGTCGGCAGCGGCAGCGGCGAGGTGACGGTGCCGATGCAGGGCACGATCGTGAAGGTGCTCGTCGAGGTCGGCCAGGCGATCGAGGCCGGCCAGGCGATCGTGGTACTCGAGGCGATGAAGATGGAGAACCAGATCACCGCCGAGACATCCGGCACCGTCAAGGAGATCCGCGTGGCGGCCGGCGCCAATGTCGGCGCCGGCGACGTGGTCGCCGTCATCGGCTGACGCCGTGCGGCGCGAGCCCTGACTATTCGGCGGCTTCGGCGAGGGCCTCGGCAAGGGCTGGGTGCACCAGCAGGCTCTCGACGATGTCGGTGACCCTCAGGTTGGCGGTGACGGCGAGAGCGATGACGCTGATGAGCTCGGCTGCGTGTCGCCCGACGATCGAGCCGCCGAGCACCACGCCGGTGGCCGGGTCGCTGATGATCTTCACGAACCCTCGCGGGTCGTTGTTGATGAGTGCCTTGGGCGTGGCACTGAACGGCACCTTCGTGACGCGGATCTTGCGACCCTCCGCGAATGCCTCAGCCTCGGCCAGGCCCACGTCGGCGATCTCTGGCTCGGTGAAAATGGCGCTGGCCGCCTTGTCGTAGTCGAGGGCCCGGTGGACGCTGCCGTTGCGGCCCATCACGTGCTCGGCCACCTTTCGGCCCTGCACGCTGGCGACGCTGCTGAGGGGCAGCTTGCCGCTGACATCGCCTGCGGCGTAGATGTGCGGAATCGAACTCTGGCACGCCCCGTTGATCGCGACATAGCCGTTGCGGTCGAGTTCGACGCCGACCTCGGCGAGCCCGAGTCCGTCGGTGTTGGGCACCGACCCGATGGCCAGCACCGCATGGCTGCTGCGCACTACGCGGCCGTCGTCGCAGCGCACCACCACCTCGTCGCCCTCGCGTTCGATCGTTGTCGCCCGAGCACCCTTCAGCAAGCGGACGCCGCGGCGCAAGAAGTCGTCCTCGAGCACGGCAGCGACCTCGGGATCCTTCTGCGGCAGCACCTGCTGTCGGCTGACCACCAGCGTCACCTCCGCGCCGAAGCTGGAGAACATGTGCACGAACTCGACACCGGTGACACCCGATCCGATGACGGTGATGCTCGAGGGGAACAGGCGCGGCGGATAGCAGTGACGCGTGGTGAGGATGCGCTCGCCGTCGGGCTGGCACCAGTCGGGTACCCGCGGGCTGGTACCCGTGGCGATGAGAATGGCGTCGGCCTCGAGCAGGCGCGTGCCGCCCGCAGTGGCCACCTCGACATGGTGCGGGTCGACGAGTCGGGCCGATCCGGCGAGCAGTTCGACACCCTGGCTGGCGAGCAGCTCGGTGGTGTTCGAGCTCAGATGCTCCTTGATGTCCTCGATGCGCGAGGTGAGCGCGTCGACATCGACCTCGGCGCGCTGCTGCTCGAGGCCCATGCCGCGGAGTCGACGGGTGAAGCTCATCGCCCCGCCGGTGGCGATCATCGTCTTCGAGGGGATGCAGTCCCACAGGTGCGCTGCGCCGCCGATGACATCGCGCTCGATGAGCGTCACCTGGGCGCCGAAGCGCGCCGCATGGGTGGCAGCCGTATTGCCGGCGGGGCCGCCGCCGATGATGACCAGTCGTGTCGTCACGGCCCGCAGGCTACCGCTGGCGCCCCTATTCGTGGATGAGCCCGTCGTCGGCGAAGAGCTCCGCTCGCGGGTCGTACCCATCAGGTGCCACCGCCGCAGCGCCAACCGGCAGCACGGGGTTGGGGCAGTACTTCGAGTCGTACTGGAACGTGTGACGCGGCTCGCCCACCCATTCGAAGTGCATGCCGTCGGGCCTCAGGTAGTTGCCGCCCCACGAGAAGCCGTAGCGGCGAAACACCTGCACGATCCGGCAGTCGAACTTCGGCACGCAACCCTGGCAGTTGTCGACGGTGCTCATGTCGATCGCCTGGCCCCACGAGTGCCGCGAGATCGTCCCCACCGATGATCCGTAGCGAGAGAACCTCGCAAGGCCGATCGAGCACCCTCCGTACGAGTTTGTGTTCGCCACGTCGATGCCGGTGGGTCGCGAGTTCACGAGTTGCGGCAGCAGCGTGGCGATCTCGTTCAGCGCGCCGTACAGCGCAGTGCGAATCCGGTTGTGGCACCGGGCACGGATTCCGGTGGGATACGACTCGCGCTCCGGCGGCAGGTTCTCGTCTCGCCACACCGGGTCGACCTGGGTCCATCCGTCGGCCGTGAGGTTGGCATAGTCGATGTCGAACTCGCCGAGCGCCTTCTTGGTCTCGATGAGGCTGAGTGTCGAGTCAGGGTCGAAGTCGTCCCACGTGGTGCGCACGCGCACGAGCGGATCGGTGCTGATCCCGAACGCGAGGAGGGCCAGCTCCAGCCGGGCCCGGTCGAAGGGCGGCATCACCACTACCCTCGTGTCGACAGTCGAGCCGAGACGGCGCGCCTGGTCGACGGTCATCAGCACCTCGGTGCCGCCCACCTCGGAGTCGGGGACGACGGCGGAGATTGCGTATCGCACGATTGCCGAGTTGATGCCGAAGTCGATCGTGTCGCCGGGCTCGACCCCGTGGAACACCGCAGAGCTCTCGCCCATCACCACCCGGTCTCCCCCGACGAGGGCGGCCATGTCGCGGCCCATGAGTCCGCGGATCACGTCGGGCGGGAACGCAGTCACGGCCATGGGGAACGCCCATCCGGGCCCACTCGCCTGCTGCAGCACCGTGTTGCCACGGCGCAGGGCCGACATCATCCCCGTGAACCCGCGGCCCGTGCCGGCTGCCGCTCCGGCCGAGCGGGCTGCGGCGATCACCCGGTCTCGCAGCGCAGCCGTGAGGTCGCCCCGCTCGAACACCGTGACGACATCCCGGCCGGGCTCGACCGCCTCTGCTGTCGCCGACGCCGAGGCCGGCTGCCCGACACCATCGCCGCCCGATCCGGGTGGAGCGCTGTCGACGACGACCGCCGCAGCAGCGAACACCGCAGCGGCAATAACCGCGGTGCGGACGGACAACGATCGGGCAGCGGCCATGGGGGTCGGCTCCGACGCTATCAGTCGGGTACCGTCGCCACCTGTGAGCAGCGACGACAGCGGCCTCGCCGCATATCGAGCCGGACGGATCGCCGAGGTCGACGCGATCCGCGCTGCCGGGCGCGAGCCCTACCCCTACCGCTTCGACCGCACGACGGGCCTTGGCGACCTGCGTGCGGCGCACGGCTCGCTCGAGCCGGGGACCGAGACCGACACTGCGGTGGCCGTCGCCGGCCGGGTGATGCTGCGACGCGACTCGGGCAAGCTCGTCTTCGTCACCATGCACGACCGCGACGACGAGGTGCAGTTGTTCATCTCGAAGGCCACTGTCGGCGACGAGGCCTTCGAGTTCGCGAAGGGCCTCGACCTCGGCGACTGGGTCGGCGCCCACGGCACCGTCATGACCACGCGCAAGGGCGAGCTCAGCATCAAGGTCGAGCGACTCGAGCTGCTCTCGAAGGCGCTGCGCCCGCTGCCCGACAAGTGGCACGGCCTCACCGACACCGATACCCGCTTCCGCCAGCGGTACGCCGACCTCATCGTCAACGACGATGCCCGCCGGGCCTTCCGCATCCGGCACGAGATCATCTCGAGCTTCCGCCGCACCCTGCACGGCGAGGGCTTCATCGAAGTCGAGACCCCGGTGCTCCATGTCGAGGCCGGCGGTGCGCACGCGCGGCCATTCGTCACGCATCACAACGCGCTCGACATGCAGCTGTACCTTCGCATCGCCCTCGAGCTGCATCTCAAGCGGCTCATCGTGGGCGGCATGGAGCGAGTCTTCGAGATCGGCCGGATCTTCCGCAACGAGGGCATCAGCACGCGCCACAACCCTGAGTTCACGATGATGGAGCTCTACCAGGCCTTCGCCGACTACAGCGAGATGATCGCGATCACCGAGCGGCTCATCACACAGGCTGCACTCGACGCCACCGGCACCTCCGTCGTCACGGTGTTCCGGCCCGACGGCGGCACCGAGCAGGTCGACCTCGCCCAGCCATGGCGCCGCGCCCGGATGGTGGACCTCATCGAGGAGGCAATCGGACAGCCCGTGCATCCCTCGATGCCCCATCACGAGCTACGTGCCCTCGCCGAGCGACATGGCGTCCAGGTTGCCCCGCACTGGAGCAACGGAAAGGTAATCGAGGAGATGTTCGAGCACACTGCCGAGCACCGCCTGATCGCCCCGACCTTCGTCACCGGACACCCCGTCGAGATCTCTCCCCTCGCCAGAGTCGACCGGAATGACCCGCACCTCACCGAGCGCTTCGAACTGTTCGTCGGTGCCCGCGAGTTGGCAAACGGCTACAGCGAGCTGAACGACCCCGTCGAGCAGCGCATCCGGTTCGAGGAAGAGCAGCAGGCGAAGGAGGCGGGCGATGCCGAACGCGGCACGGTCGACGAGGACTACCTTCGGGCACTCGAGTACGG
>JBEGVK010000027.1:0-2860 GCA_041178405.1 Actinomycetota bacterium
TCGCCGCCGTCGAGCGTGCCCGGTGCCTCGATCCGCACCAGTCGATAGCCGAGCGATGCGATCGTGTCGGCGGCAGCGGCAACCTCGGGCTTGCGCTCGTCGGCACCCGGTCGGGCGATCACTGCGACATCGCGGAACACCACCATCGTGTCCTCGACGAACGCCGCGTCGGGGCAGTCGGGTGCCTCGGGCACCTCGACGGTGCGCCACCCATTCGCCTCCAGCACGTCCACGTAGGCGCGCCACTGCTGCATCGCGAGGTGCACGTCCACCGGCGTGCGCTCGATGTGGGTGACGATGCCGTCGGCGAGCCTCGGGCTCGGCGGACGCACCAGTGCGAGCCTGCTCATCTCAGTCCCTTCCCTTCCGCTGGCGTCCCATCGCGCGGGCGATCTCGCGGGCTGAGTCGCGCTCGGCGAGCGAGGCTCGCTTGTCGGCCTGCTTGCGGCCTTTGGCGAGCGCCAGCTCCACCTTCACGCGGCCCTCCTTGAAATAGAGGGCCAGCGGCACGAGGGCGAGGTGCTCGGTCGCCACGCGGTGGTCGATCTTGGCGATCTCGCGGCCGTGCAGCAGCAGCTTGCGCGCCCGGTCGGGGTCGTGGGCGCCGAAGCCGTTGGCGAACTTGTAGGGCGGGATGTGCAGGCCGTCGAGCCACACCTCGCCGCGCACCACGCGGGCGAACGCATCGGCCATCTGCGCATGCCCCTCGCGGAGCGCCTTCACCTCGCTGCCGGTCAGCACGATGCCCGCCTCGACCGTGTCGAGGATGGCGTAGTCGTGGCGGGCGCGCCGGTTGCTGGCGATCACCTTCCGCCCGAGGGCCGCGGCCGACTTCTCGCGGGGCTTCGCCATGCCGCAAGAGGGTAGCGGTACCCTTCGGACGCCATGTCGTCCGCTCCGACGCCGTTCACCGCACGCCCGCCGCTGTCGTTTCCCGCCCGGGCATTCGCCGAGATGATCGCCCACGCCTACGCCGGCTACCCGCTCGAGGCATGCGGGCTGCTGGTGGGGACGGCGAACGCGGTGCACCGGTTCGTGCCGTGCACCAACGAGGCGGCGTCGGCACGCATCTACAGCATCCCGGGCAAGGAGCTGCTGCGCGCCGAGCGGGCCGCCGAGGACGACGGACTGGAGGTGATCGGCGTGTTCCACAGCCACACCCACAGCGAGCCGTATCCCAGCCCGACCGATGTGGCCCAGGCGCCCGACCCGGGCTGGCACTACGTCATCGTCTCGCTGAAGCGCGAGGCCCCCGAGACCCGCAGCTACCGGATCGTCGACGGGCAGATCGCCGAGGAGCCGGTCACTGCCGGCTGACGGCCGGGCGAGGCGGTTCACGTGAACCGCCCGGTGCAGCCAGGTTGGTCGCTCGGTGTCGCCTGGCCGGCCCCTGACGCCTAGAATGTCGACAGATCTGGTCGGAATAGTCGCCCTTGGCGGGCGGTTGCACGTCGTGTCCCAGGAGGAACCCGTGGTCATCAACGAGAACGTGCTCGACCTCGTCGGCAACACCCCGCTCGTCGACGTCAGCCGCCTGTCGCCGAACCCCGAGGTGCGCATCGTCGCCAAGATGGAGAGCCAGAACCCCTTCGGCTCGGTGAAGGACCGCATCGCGAAGCACATGATCGAGCAGGCCGAGAAAGACGGCCGCCTGCAGCCCGGCCAGACGCTCATCGAGCCGTCGTCGGGCAACACCGGTATCGCCCTCGCCGCCATCGCCCGCATGAAGGGCTATCCGATCAAGATCCTCATGCCCACCAGCGTGTCGATCGAGCGTCGCCAGATGCTCGAGGTGTTCGGCGCCGAACTGATCCTCACCCCGGGCGAGGAGGGCAGCAACGGCGCCGTGCGCCGCGCGCAGGAGATGGCCGCTGCCAACCCCGACTGGTGCTTCCTCTACCAGTACGGCAACGACAGCAACCCGATGGCCCACTACGAGGGCACAGGCCCCGAGATCTGGCGCGACTGCCCCGAGATCACGCACTTCGTCGCCGGCCTCGGCACCAGCGGCACGCTGATGGGCACCGGCCGCTTCCTCAAGGAGCGCAATCCCGACATCCAGCTGATCGCCATCGAGCCGCCGCTCGGCGAGCGTGTCGAGGGACTGCGCAACCTCGACGAGGGCTACATCCCGCCGCTGTTCGAGAACTGGCATGGCTTCGACCTGCTCGACCGCAAGCGTGTCGTGCGGCCCCGCGAGAGCATCGAGTGGACGCGCCGTCTGGTGCGCGAGTGCGGCATCTTCGCCGGCATCTCGGCAGGTGCTGCGCTGGCAGGGGCTGCGAAGGTGGCGTCCGAGATCGAGAGCGGCACGATCGTGTTCATCGTCTGCGACGGCGGCTGGAAATACCTCAGCACTGGGGCCTACACCGACGACCTCGACGAGGCCGAGGCCAAAGCCGAGAAGATCATCTACTTCTGAGCGGCCCGGCCTGCCACGGAGGCGTTGTGGCGCCCCTCCGCCCGGGGAATCGGCCCGATTGCCATCCGGCGGCGTACAACTAGTATTCGCCCCCATGCACCGACAGGCTCGTCCCCTCTGCCGCCGCTCGCTGACCGCGCGGCTCATCGCCCTCGCCGTCGCCACGACGTCGGTGGTGATCGCCAGCCCGGCGATGCCCGCCGCTGCCGCAGTCATCGCCGGCGCCACCAAGTACGTGCCGATCGAGCCCACGCGAATTGCCCGCAACTTCACGAGCGGCACCTCGGTGGCCTTCGGGTACACCGCCGTCTCGTCCACCACGATGCGCATCAAGGTCACCGACCGCACGGGCGTTCCCGCCGGAGCCGTGGCCGCAGTCGTCAACATCACCGCCATCAGCAACGTGGGAGCCGGCTTCGTCAGCGTCTACCCATCGGC
>JBEGVK010000028.1:0-22876 GCA_041178405.1 Actinomycetota bacterium
GACTTGAACCAGCGGGCGAGCTTGGCCGAGTTGGTGGTCTTGCCCGAGCCCTGCAGGCCGGCCATCAGCACGACGGTGGGAGGCTTGCTGGCGAAGTGCAGCGAGAGCGTCTCGCCGCCGAGCAGGCGCACGAGTTCGGCGTTGACGATCTTGACCACCTGCTGGCCGGGATCGAGCACTTGGCTCAGCCGGGCACCCACCGCCTGCTCGCGGATGCGCGCGATCACGTCGCGTACGACGCCGACGTTCACGTCGGCCTCGAGCAACGCGGTGCGGATCTCCTTCAGGATCTCGTCGACATCGGCCTCGGTGAGTCGGCCCTTGCCGCGCAGGCGCTTGACGATGCCATCGAGTCGGGAGGACAGGGTGTCGAACATGGTGTCGTCACGCTACCGATGCACCGGATGGTGCGGACGCGCCGGAGGGGCCGCCATACGGCAGCCCCTCCAGACAGGCATCGTGGATGGTCCCGCCGTGGCGGGAGTGCATCGTCAGCCGATGCTGATGACCTCGGTCACCACGCCGCCCTCGACAGCCACGTTCACGCGTGTCGGCGAGTAGTCCATGGTGGCAGCGAGGTCCTCGCCGTCGAGGCGCACCACCCGCACGGTCCAGCCCTGGCCTGCTGCGAGATCAACGGCATCGGCCTCCGTCAGGCCGACCAGCAGCGCTGCGGCCTCGGCGAGGTCGACAGGGTCGGCCATCGGATCGACGAGCTCACCGGCGATGGTCTCGACCGGCATCGGCTCGGGCATCGGCTCGGGCATCGGCACCTCCGGGATGTCGAGGTAGTCCTCGGCGACGGCGATCACGGTCACGTCACCGCTGTCCGTCGAGCCGAAGACGAAGGCGGGCAGCATCCACACGGTGCCGTCGGCGTCCCACACCTGGGTGAGCCCGAGCTCGACCGAGGTGAGCGTGACGGTGACGGGCGGCGGCATCTCGTCGATCGGCATCGGCGCGATCACGGTCGGCGAGCTGCCGGCGTCGATCGTGCCGGTGATGACCGTGGCATCGGTCGTCGTCGGGTCGATCCCGCCACCGCTGCCCATCGATCCGTCGCTCGTGCCCCCACCGACGGTGACCACCATCGTGTCGGGGGTGGCCGGCATATCTGCCGACTCCGACACCACGGCATCGGTGGCGGCCACACCGCTGCGGGCGGCGTACATCATCCCGCCGTACCACTGCCACATGCGGGTCTCGTCGTTGAGGCGCTCGACACCCTCGGCGGCCGACACGATCGGGTACTCCCCGACCACCTCAGCGGTCGCCAGCGTGCCACTCGCCCATGTAAGCGTGGCATCGCCGCCATAGCCGGCCGACCAGGCCAGCGGGCTGCGCACGCCGTCGATGAGGCTGAATGCGGTCACCGAGGCACTCCAGTCGTCGGCCCACACCTCCCACTCGAGTCCGTCGGTGTCGACGCCAAGGTCGCCGAAGAGCTGGACGGCCAGGGCCTTGGCCTCATCGGCGGTCGGCACATTGGCAGGCGGCTCGGGAGCGGCGCATCCAACGTCGCCCCGCGTCGCGTCATCCGACGACCCATCCGACGACTTCGCGTCGGGGGCCGTGTCGGCCGGTACGGGCTCGACGCAGCCGACGACGCCATAGGTCTCGGGGTTGCTGTACCACCAGCTCAGCAGGCCGTCGCGCCCCACGCTGAGCGTGGGACCGCTGTAGTCGGATGGTCCCGCCATCCAGCCGCCGCCCATCTCGTCGCCGAGTTCGGTGACCGCTCCCTCAACGCCGAGCGTGGTGGCGATCTCGGCCACCCTGTCGAGGTCGGGCGACACGCCTCCGGGGAACCGGTAGGCGGTCGCGGCGGTGCCGAGGTCGGGCAGTTCGCCCTCGTAGACGTAGGTGATGTCACCCCAGGCGATCATCGACATCCGGCTTGCGCCGTCGGCTGCCGTCAACTCGGCGGTGCCGCCGCCAGAGGCGGAGAGGCTGATCTTCGGCAGCGCTGCTGCGGTGCTGCCGGGGTCGTCGCCGCATCCGGTGGCCAGCAGGCCGAGCGACATGGCGGCGGTGACGAGTGCGAGTCGGCGGGAGGTGAGCATTGAGAGTCCTTTCGGCAGGGCTGTCAGGTTCGTGTGGCCCTGTGACGACCGGGATGCGGCGCCGGTTCCCAAGTCTGGCCGAATCGGGCCGGCTCTGGCGGCAATGCACCTCCGTTACCGACGGCAACTACCGTCTCAGTCGTCGAAGAGTGCCGCCACGAACAGGTCTGGATCGAACGCGACGAGGTCGCCGATCGTCTCGCCGAGGCCGACCAGCTTCACCGGCAGGCCGAGCTCGGTCTCGATGGCGAACACGATGCCGCCCTTGGCCGAGCCGTCGAGCTTGGTGAGCACCACGCCGGACAGGCCCTCGTCGGCGCCGTCCATCCGCGTCGCGGCCCCGAACTCGCGTGCCTGGGCCAGCCCGTTCTGCCCTGTGGTGGCGTCGATGACGAGCAGCACCTCGGTGACGAGGCCCTTGCCCTTGCCCGCCACCCGGCGCACCTTGCGCAGCTCGTCCATCAGGTTGCTCTTCGTGTGCAGCCGACCGGCGGTGTCGCCGAGCACCAGGTCGAGCCCACGCGCCGCGGCGCGCTCGATGCCGTCGAAGATCACCGCACTCGGATCTCCACCCTCGTTGCCGCGCACCAGGTCGGCGCCGCTGCGCTCGGCCCACGTGCCCAGCTGCTCGGCAGCGGCGGCCCTGAAGGTGTCGCCGGCTGCCAGCAGCACGCGGCGGCCGAGCTCAGTCTGCTGATGCGCCACCTTGCCGATGGTGGTGGTCTTGCCGACGCCGTTGACGCCGACGAACAGCCACACATTGGGGCCGCCGTCGTGCGCTGCGTCGAACCGCAGCGAGCGATCGGCACCCGCGAGCCGGGACGCCATCTCGGCCCGCAGCGCATCGAGCAGCTGTGCTGGGTCGGTGATCTCCTTGGCCGCCACGCGTGGGCGGAGCGAGTCGAGCAGCTCGCCGGTGACGCGCACGCCCACATCGGCGCGTAGCAGGGCCTCCTCGAGTTCGTCCCATACCTCCGGCGTGATGCCCGAACGCGATCGGATGCCGAGGAATGCGCCAGCGAGCGCGCCGCGAGCACGCGACATCCGGCCGCGGAACGTGGGCGCCTCGGCGGTCTCGGCGATGCCGGCGGCCACATCATCCGAGGACTGCGTCGCCGCACCGACTCCGGACACTGACGCCGGCACACCCGTCACCGGCACGTCGTGCGGTGCTGGACCGTCAGCCGGTCGTGCCGCCTGGCGGCGGTTCCATGCCACGACGCCTAGGCCGAAGACCAGCACCGCAGCGATCAGGACGATGAGCAGCGTCTGCATGATGAGGCGAGGCTACCGGCGGCCGAGTGGCGGGTTCAGGCGTTGGCGGCGGCGCGCTCGACGATGACCTTCGATGAGCCGCCCGGCTGCATCGTGACGCCGAGCAGGCTGTCGCCGGCTTCCATGGTGCGCTTCTGGTGGCTGACGATGAGCAACTGCGCCTCGCGGCGGAACTCGGCGACGAGCCCGAGGAATCGATGAAGGTTGACGTCGTCGAGCGCAGCCTCGACCTCGTCCATCACGTAGAACGGCGAGGGCCTGCTGCGGAACACAGCGAACAGGTAGGCGAGCGCCGTGAGGCTGCGCTCTCCGCCCGACAGCAGCGACAGCTTCTTCACGTTCTTGCCGCTGGGCTTGGCCTCGACCTCGATGCCCGTGTTCAGGAGGTCGTCGGGGTTGGTGAGCACGAGGGCACCGGTGCCACCGGGGAACAGCGTGCCGAACAGCGAGGCGAAGTGCGTGCTCACGTCGGCGAACGCCGCAGAGAACACCGACTGGATCTCGAGGTCGACCGCCTTGATGACGCGCATCAGGTCGCGTCGGGTGTTGCGGACGTCTTCGAGCTGCTCTTCGAGGAAGCGGTGGCGCTCCTGCAGTTCGTTGAACTCCTCGAGGGCCAGCGGGTTGATGGGCCCCATGAGTCGCAACTCGCGTTCGAGTTCGCGTGCCCTCGCCGATGCAGTGACCCCCTCGGGCAGTGGCGGCAGCGGCGCTGCCTCTGCAGTCTCGGGATCGAGGTCGTGATCGCGGCGGAGCGCCTCGAGCGCTCCCTCGAGCCTGGTCCTGACCTCCACCTCGTCCACCTCGAGGCGGCGGCTGCGCTCGCGGAGTTCGTCGAGCTCCTGCTCAGCGGCGACCCGCCGGCGACGGAGCCCCTCGAGCCGGGTAGCGATGGCGCGCACCTCGTCGCTCTGACGGCGACGCATGTCGAGCAGTTCGTTGTGGCGGACTTCGATCACGCGTCGGTGCTGCTCGACCAGAGCAGCGAGGCGTTCGATCGCCAGCAGCGAGCGCTCCACGGCGCGTCGCCGCTCGGCGGCCTCTGCCCTCGCCGCTGCGTCGGCCTCGAGGCGTCGCTCGGTCTCGGCAAGGCGACGCTCGACGAAGTCGCGACGCTCGATGAGCCCCGCGTTCCGAACCTCGAGATCCTTGCGGCGACCGGCGAGCAGTGCCGCCTGTGCATCGAGTCGCGCCCTCGCCTCTCCGCGCGCCTTGGCGGCGGCGGCCTCGGCAGCCTCGTCGGCTTCGAGCGCCGGCACCAGCGCCTCGAGTTCGTCGATTCGTGCCCGCTCTCGGCTGAGCCGCTCCTCCGACTCGGCGAGCGAGCGCTCGAGCGTCTCGATCTCGGTCTGCGTGTCGCGGCGCTCGGCCTGCGAACGCGAGAGCGCCTCGCTGTTGGCCGAGAAGCTCGCGTCGTGGGCGTCGAGCGACCGCGTGAGGCCCGACTCGTGCTGGCGTGCGGCATCGAGCTCGGCTCTCGCGGCGGCCAGCGCCGACTCGACTCTGGCAAGTTCGGCCGAGGCAGCAGCGGCACGCTCGTGGGCCTCGTCGAGCGCCGCTGCCGTGGCCCCGCCGCTGGTGCCGCCGATTCGCCAGCCCGTGGGGCCGAAGCGGTCGCCGTCGACCGTGACGACGACCGACGCCGGCGTTGCGAGCGCAAGGTCGACGGCCTCGGCCCAGGTGCCGACTCGCACCGCACCGCCGAGCACCGAGTCGAGCAGCGTCGACACGCCGGCGTGGCGGCTGCGCACGTGCGGCCGAACAGGGTCGCCGCCCTGCGGGAGCGGCGACGGGCTGGATGCCGGCGTTCCGAGTGCCAGCACTGCACCGTGGACGCTGCTCGACTGCAGCGACGACAGTGCCGCGCGAGCAGTGGCCGGCGACTCGACGACCACTGCCTGCAGTGCCTCGCCCAGGGCGGCCTCGACGGCAACCTCCCAGCCGGCGTCGACCTCGATGACGTCGAGCAGTGTGCCGAGCACGCCATCGACGCCGGTGAGATGCGCCGCACCGGCGCGAGCACGAGCGGTCTCGAGCGCCTGGGCAAGCGCCTCGGCCCGAGCCGACCAGCGCGAACTCTCCTCGGCTGCGTCCTGACGGTTCGACAGGAGGGCGTCGTGGGCAGTCTCGGCTGCGAGGCGGCGGGCCTCGGCCGCCTCCACCTCGCCGACGAGCGTGCTCTCCGCCTCCTGGGCCCGCTCGACATCACCGCGTAGGCGATCGATCTCGCCGTCGAGGCGGGCTGCGCGCTGCTGCAGGCTGTCGAGCCGAGTGCGCTGTCGCCGCTGGTCGCCCTCGGAGCGCTCGACGCCGCCGCGCATGCTGCGCAGTTCACCGCGCACCTCGGCGGCTGCGCTCGCCGCTGACGATGCCGTGGCGATGTCGTCGATCGAGCTGAGCGTGGTCTGGCGCAGTTCGGCGAAGGCAGCTTCGTCGGCTGCGACGGCGTCGGCCTCGGGGCCGAGGCCGGCGAGCTCGGCCTGCACTGCGTCGAACTCGTCGCGCAGTCGCTGGGCATCAGCCTCGAGATTGGCGACGACGCCGCTGTCCATCAGCTGGCCGCGGTCGCGTTCCATCGACCGCCGCCGCTCGACCAGCACTGCTGCAAGGCCGCGTGACCGCTCGCGGAGCTGCTCGACACGGACCATCTCGTCGCTGAGGTCGGTGTCGCCCCGGGCGGTGAGCTCGGACTCGGACTCGCCCACCGAGCGGTCGAGGTCGACGAGCTCAGCCTTCAGGCGGGCCTCGCCATCGG
Organism: Actinomycetota bacterium; assembly: GCA_041178405.1. Classification (GTDB taxonomy): domain Bacteria; phylum Actinomycetota; class Acidimicrobiia; order Acidimicrobiales; family Ilumatobacteraceae; genus UBA668. Next base: position 6,094 of record JBEGVK010000028.1, read on the forward strand.
CGATGCGGGTGCGGTCGGAGGCGATTGCCACCAGCTTGCTGCGCTGCGATGCGATGTCGCGACCTGCGAGGTGCACCCTCAGCGCGTCGAGCTCGGCAACGAGGTCGCCGTGTCGCCGCGCTGCATCGGCCTGGCGCTCGAGCGGCCGCAACTGGCGGCGCACCTCTCGCAACAGGTCCTGCACGCGCGTGAGGCTCGACTCGGTGGCGTCGAGGCGACGCTCGGCCTTCTCCTTGCGCTTGCGGAACTTCAGGACGCCTGCCGCCTCCTCGATGATGGCGCGGCGGTCTTCGGGGCGCGCGTTCAGCACTGCGTCGATCTGACCCTGGCTGACGATGACGTGCTGCTGGCGGCCGACGCCTGCATCGCTGAGCAACTCTTGGATGTCGAGCAGGCGGCACGGTGCGCCGTTGATGGCGTACTCGCTCTCGCCGCTGCGGAACAGGATGCGGCTGATCGTCACCTCGGTGAACTCGATGGGCAGCAGCCCCGCAGAGTTGTCGAGCGTGAGGGTGACCTCGGCGCGGCCGAGCGCCGGCCGCTTGGCCGTGCCAGCGAAGATGACGTCGTCCATCTTCTGGCTGCGCACCGAGCTGGGAGCCTGGGCGCCGAGCACCCACGCGATGGCATCGACGACGTTCGACTTGCCCGACCCGTTCGGCCCGACCACGACCGTGACGCCGGGCTCGAGTTCCATGGTCGTGGAGTCGGCGAAGGACTTGAAACCTTTGAGGGTCAGGGCTTTCAGGAACACAGCGCGCCGACCCTACACGCCCTCCTGAGCGGCCCCCAACCGGCTACGGGCCTGCCAGTTCGGGCCCGCCGGAGCGGTTCTCAGCGCTGGCAGCGGGGACACCAGCAGGTGCTCCGACCCGCGGTCACGGCCCGCACGATGTCGGCACGGCCGCACGTGAGACAGCGCTCCCCCGCCCGGTCGTACACCCTGTGGTGCACCTGGAACCAGCCGTCGTTGCCCTCGAGATCGACGTACTGGGTGTCGGCAAGGGTGCTGCCGCCGGCATCGATCGCCTCGCTCAGGATCTCGACCACCGACGACGCCAGTCGGCCGATCTCGCGGCCGGTCAAGGTGTCGCTGGTGCGATCGGGTCGAAGCCTCGCCCGATGCAACGACTCGTCGGCGTAGATGTTGCCCACGCCAGCGAGCACGTGCTGGTCGAGCAGCAGCGCCTTCAACTGCCGGCGTCGACCCGCCACGAGGCGCTGCAGGTCGCGGGTGCTCAGTCCGTCGATGACCGGATCGCGGCCCAGTCGGCCGAGCTCGGGCACTTCGGCTGCCGCGTTGCCGGGATCGAACACCACCATCTCGCCGAACGTGCGCGGATCGACGAACCACAGTTCCTCAGCCGGGCGGGCGGCGCTCGCAGCGAGGTGCGCCACCACGTGCGTGTGCGCTGGCCGGGCTGCGCCGGCCGGGGCGGTGAGCAGCCGTCCGCTCATGCGCAGGTGCACCATCAGCGTGTCGCCGCTGTCGAGGGGACAGAGGAGGTACTTGCCCCGCCGGTCTGCCGCCACGACGGTCGTGTCGGTGAGGCCGTCGATCAGCGCTCGACGCGAGGTGCGCCGCACGGTCCGCTCGCGTCCGACCTCGACTCGCATCACTCGGCGGCCGACGACGGTTCGCTCGATGCCGCGCCGCACCGTTTCCACCTCGGGCAGTTCGGGCATCGCTCAGCCTCGGTCGGCGACCGCGGCTGCCAGTCGCTCGGCGAGCACTGCGCACGCCTGCGATGCGGCCGCCTGCTCGGCAGCCTTCTTCGAGCGGCCGTCGCCCTCGCCGATGGTCTCGCCGGCGACGATCACCGTGGCAGCGAATCGCTTGTCGTGGTCGGGCCCTGTCTCGCTCACCACGTACACGGGAGCAGTGTCGGCGATGCGCACCACCATCTCCTGCAACTGTGTCTTGTGGTCGAGTCGGCCCAGATGCTCGACCGCCTCGGCCATCCGCTCGGCCAGCAGGCGCTCGATCACCGCGAACGCGGCCGGTGCGCCGGCGTCGAGATAGACGGCGCCGAGGAGTGCCTCGAGCGCGTCGCTCAGGATGCTCGGCTTGCCCCGTCCGCCGGCCGCAGACTCTCCCTTGCCCAGCAGCAGGCATGGCCCGACGCCGAGTTCGACGGCGATCTCGGCAAGCACCGATGCGTTCACGAGGCTCTTGCGGACATCGGTGAGCTTGCCCTCGGCAAGGTCGCCGTGGCGCCGGTACGACAGGTCGGCGACGACAAGGCCGAGCACGGCGTCACCGAGGAACTCGAGTCGCTCGTTGCTGGTCTCGCCGGGCTGCTCGGCGCACCAACTGCGATGCGACAGGGCCGTGCGGAGCAGTCCGTCGTCGGCGAACTGGTGACCGAGCGCGTCCTGCAGTCGGGCGAGATCGGTCATGGGACGCTGTCGGTCAGCGCCCGCCGACGCGCTCGAAGACGAAGTCGACCGCGTCGCGCACGGTCTTGAGGTCGGCCAGATCGGAGTCCTCGATGCGCAGTTCGATGCTGCGCTCGCCGAGTTCCTCCTCGAGGCCCTCGACGAGCTCGATGAGCTCGAGCGAGGCGGCACCGAGGTCGTCGGTGAACGAACTGCCCTCGGCGATGGTGTCGGGCTCGATGCCGAGGATGTCGGCGAGCAGGCCGCGGACCATCTCGAGTATCTCGGCCCGGGTGAGGGGGTTCCGTTCGACGTGCGTTTCGGCAGGCACTGGGCGCTCCTCGGTGCTTCGTGTGCGGATGTCCGGGACGGGCGGGCCCCGTCCGTCGGGCGACACCGGAGCGTAGTGCGCCGCTCAGTCGGCCGCAGCGAAGGCGGCCGTGATCTCGGCCACCAGGCCTCGCTGGGTCATCTCGTGACCAAGTGCGATCGCATTGCGCATCGCCGTGGAGCCCGATGACCCGTGGCTGATGATGCAGATGCCCTTGACGCCCAGCAGCACGGCGCCTCCATACGTGTCGGGGCTCATCTCTGCATGCAGCGGGAGCAACGCCGGCAGCAGGGCATCGGCGTGCTGCTTGTAGCCGGGCTCGCTGCCGAATGCCTCGAGCAGTGCCGCGAAGAGCGTCCGCATGCCACCCTCGAGCGCCTTCAGGGCGACGTTGCCGGTGAAGCCGTCGGTGACGATCACGTCGGCCGTCTTCTTCATCAGGTCGCGACCCTCGACGTTGCCGATGAACTCGATGCCAGGTGCCGACTCGAGCAGGCCGAACGCTTCCTTGCGGAGCGAGTCGCCCTTGCCCGGTTCCTCGCCGATGCTGAGCAGGCCCACCTTCGGCGCAGCGATGTCGAACCGGTGGCGGGCGTAGATCGAGCCCATCCGCGCGAACTGCACGAGCCATTCGGCCTGCACCTCGGCATTGGCTCCGGCATCGAGCATGATGTTGGGCACGTATCCCGGCACCGGGATGGGCGTGGCGATGGCCGGGCGGTCGACGCCGCGGATCCGCCCCATGCGCAGCAGTGCAGATGCCATCGTGGCACCGGTGTTGCCGGCGGAGACCATCGCGCTGGCGTGGCCGTCGCGGACCGCCTCGGCAGCGCGCACGAGCGTCGAGTCCTTCTTGTTGCGGACGCCCTTCATCGGGTCCTCGTCCATGGCGATCACCTCGAGCGCCTCGGCCACGGGCAGACCGCCGTAGCCGTCGAGGCCGGGCGGGCCGACGAGCAGCACGGGGATGCCATCGGCCGCTGCAGCGTGGGCGCCGGCGAGGATCTCGCCGGGCGACCGATCGCCGCCCATCACATCGACGGCGACGGGCAGCATGGGTGTTCGGACTCGGACCGGGTCAGCCGACGTTGATGACTTCGCGGTCCTTGTACCAACCGCAGGTGGGGCACACGACGTGCGGCAGCTTTGCGGCAGCGCACCTCGGGCAGATGCTGCGCGACGGCGCAGCGAGGCGCCAGTTGCCGGCGCGGCGGCTGCGTGTCTTCGACTTCGACTTCTTCTTCTTGGGGACAGCCATGGTGACTCCCGGGTCGGCGTGGGCTCGACCCATCAGGCGAGCGGTCGGCAAGGTTACCGGCGCCGCCGGTCGGGTCGCTACCCGCTGCCCAGACGGGCGAACTCAATCCTGATCTGCGTCCGACGTCCCGTCGCCGCCGAGGCCCCGCAACTGGTCGAGCGCCGCCCAGCGCGGGTCGGCCGGTGCCTCGACGCAGCCACAGGCCTCGTCGTTGCGATTCGCCCCGCAGGTGGGGCACAGCCCGGCGCATTCGGGACGGCACAGCGGGGTGGTGGGCACGTCGAGGAGCACGATCTCGCGCACCATCGCCGCGAGGTCGAGTTGGTCGCCCTCGAGGTCGAAGGCGTCGGGGTCGGTCCGGGTGCGCTGGTACAGCTCGCGCACCTCGCTGCGGCAGGTGCCGCCCGTGGCGGCGAGGCAGCGGCGGCAGGTGCCATGCCACGGCACCTCGATCGCTCCGTCGATGACGATGCCGTCGGTGAGCGACTCGAGCCGAAGCCGCACCGACACCTCGGCGTGCGCGTCGAACCTGCCGTCGTCGACGACGCCGACCGACTCGAGCGGCACGTCGACCGATACCGCCTTCTCCGAGCCAGGCCGACGCAGCAGCTCGGCGGCGTTCACCAGCAGCGGGCCGGCCATCGGCGTGTGCTCAGCGGTCCTGGTCGAAGAACCCGGGCGCCTCGAAGCCTTCGTCGCCGCGCTCTCTGCGGTCGGACCGTTCGCCGCGCGGCATCTGCACCGGCTCCGAGGGCTGCTCGCCGATGCTGAGCTTGGAACGGCCGGCGTGCACGGTGCGGCTCAGCTTGTCGAGCAGGATCTCGAAGCTGGCGAGGCGCTGGTCGAGGAAGTCCTCGGTCTCGTGGCGCAGGCGGCGAGCATCGGTCTCGGCAGCCTCGACGACCTGGCGGGCTCGCTGTTCGGCAGCGCGCACCACCTCGGTGCGCTGCACCATGCGCTCTGCCTGCACGCGGGCGGCCTCGAGCAGCTCGTCGGCCTCGCGGCGGGTCTTGGCGACGAACTCCTGCCGCTCCTTCACCATCCAGCGAGCGTGGCGCATCTCCTCGGGCAGGCGATGGAGGCATTCCTCGAGCAGCTCGATGAGCTCATCGCGGTCGAGGCGCGGCGATGACGACAGTGGCATCGTCGGCGCGGTGACGATGATCTCGAGGATGCGCCGCAACAGTGCCTCGGCGTCACCCACGTAGCCGTTGGTCGAGCGCACGAAGGCATCGGAGTCCTCGATGCGCTGGTCGGCGTAGGGCTGCGGCGCTGCGCCGTCGTCGTAGCCGTCGTCATCGAAGGCGTCAAGGTCGTCACCCCAGACGTCATGGGCGGTCTGTCCCCGGAAGCGGTCGTCATGGCTCATCGTTGCTCCCCTTTCGACGGGAAACGGCGGGCGAGTTCGGCTGCCACCGGCCCCGGCACCAGCGAGGTGACATCGCCGCCATAGGTTGCGATCTCGCGGATGAATCGGCTGCTGATGCTGACCAGGCTCGGATTGCACGGCAGGTACACCGTGCGGACGCCGCTCACGGCATGGTTGGTGTGCGCCATCTGCTGTTCGACCTCGAAGTCGCCTCCGGTGCGCAGTCCCTTCACGATGAAGGCGGCCTTCACCTGCTTGACGGCGTCGACCGCAAGGCCCTCGAAGGCGGTCACTTTCACCGATGGCAGGTAGGCGATGCTGGCCTTGATCATCGCCGTGCGCTCGTCGAGGGAGAACATGCCGGACGGCTTTGTCGGGTTGTGCATCACGCCGACGATGACCCGGCCGAACAGCGCGACCGACTGCTCGATCACGTCGACGTGACCGAGGTGCAGTGGGTCGAAGCTGCCGGGATAGAGCACGGTGGCCATGGCGCTCCCACGTTACAGGGTGATGACAGATGCGAGCCGTGCGGCGCAGACCGGCGCGGTCACGACTCCAGCACGGTCACCCATGTCCGCCCGTAGCGCCGGGTCCGCACCTGTCGCCAGGCGCCGACCGGTTCGACCGCCGAGTCGGCCTCGGCGACGAGCAGTCCGCACTCGGTGATGCGCTCCAGCAGCACCGGCCAGTCAACAAATGCGTAGGGCGGGTCGACGAATGCGATGTCGACACTGCCCATCGAAGGCAGCCACGACATCGCGTCGCCCTCTCGAACCGTGCACCGCTCGGCGATGCCTAGCGAGTCGATGTTGGCGCGCAGGGCTGCCAACGCAGCGCGCTCGCGCTCGACGAACGTGCAGTGGACCGCTCCCCTGCTGAGCGCCTCGATGCCGAGCGCGCCCGAACCGGCGAACAGGTCGGCCACCAGTGTCCCCTCGAGCACACCCATGCTCTGCAGCGAGTTGAACACCGCCTCGCGCACCCGGTCGGTGGTGGGCCGCGTCGCGGTGCCCTCCGGGGCTACGAGTCGCCGACCACCGAACTCGCCCGCAACTACTCGCACTCGGCCACACTAGGTGGATGCTCGAACCCGAGGCCGTCATCGTGTGCGTCGACTGCGGCGGCCGATGCCACCTGCTCACGCGGCCACGCGAGGACGGCGAATGGCTTCCCGGCGACATCGTCGCCTACCGCTGCGAGGACTGCAACGACCGATGGGACCTCGTGCTTCCCGGCGACGAGGACGTCGTCGATGGCCTCAGCCCTTGAAGAGGAACTCTTCGTCCTCGGCGGAGAACAGCAGCCGCAGCTCGTCGCGGAGCGCAGCGTTCGACTCCAAGAGCGGATCGGAAGTGACCATCCTCATCGCCACCTCACGTGCCTGCGCCACGAGTTCGCGATCGCGGCGCAGCGAGGCCAGCTTCAGGTCGGTGCGACCCTTCTGAGACGTGCCCATCAGGGTGCCCTCTCCGCGCAGCTCGAGGTCGATCTCGGCGAGCTCGAAGCCGTCGGTGCTCGCGACGAGCGCTGCCACGCGGGGACTGTCGCCGGCAATGTGCTGAGTGACGAGCCAGCATGTCGACGCGTGCTGGCCACGTCCGACGCGGCCTCGAAGCTGGTGCAGCTGGGCGATGCCGAAGCGGTCGGCGTCGAGGATCACCATCACCGTGGCATTGGGCACGTCGACGCCCACCTCGATCACCGTCGTGGCGACGAGCACGTCGATTGCACCCGAGCGGAACTGCTCCATCACGGCATCTTTCTCGGGGGCGGGCAGCCGGCCGTGGAGCAGCCCCAGTCGTAGACCTGCGAGGTCTGACCTGCCGAGCCGCTCGAAGGTCTCGTGTGCGCTCGCCACCTCGAGCTTGTCGCTGTCGTCGATGAGCGGACACACCACGTACGCCTGTCGGCCGGCCGAGACCTCGTCGCGCACCTCCGACCACGCCGCCTGCTCCTCGAGCGGACCATTGGCCCAGCGGGTGCGGATCGGTGTGCGCCCCGGCGGGAGTTCGTCGAGGATGCTCACGTCGAGATCGCCGTACACCGTCATCGCCGCCGTGCGCGGAATCGGCGTGGCCGTCATCACCAGCACGTCGGGGATCGACTCTCCGTCCGATTTCTCGCGCAGCGCGGCCCGCTGCTCGACACCGAATCGGTGCTGCTCGTCCACGACGACCACGCCGAGGCTGCGGAACTGGACACCCTCCTGGATCAGCGCATGGGTGCCGATGACGAGGTCGACTGATCCGTCGGCCATCCCGGCGAGCAGCTCGCGGCGGTCAGCCCCGGTGATGCGGTTGGTGAGCATCTCGACGCGCAGCGGCCGGTCGCCGAAGAGACTCGACGGGTCGGGCACGGTGACACCAGACAGCAGTCGCCGCACCCCTGCGGCGTGCTGCTCGGCGAGCACCTCGGTGGGAGCCATCAGCGCACCCTGGTGGCCGCCTTGCACCGCCACCAGCAGCGCGCTCACTGCCACCACCGTCTTGCCAGCGCCCACGTCGCCCTGCAGGAGACGGTGCATCGGGTGCGGTGCTGCGAGATCGGACTCGATCTCGGCGATCACTCGCTCCTGGGCGCCGGTGAGCGGATACGGCAGCGACCCCCGGAACCGCCCCACGAGCGAGCCGTCGACGACATGCTGGATGCCTCGCGACTCGCGCTCGAGAGCGAGCTTGCGCATCACGAGCACTGTCTGCACGCGGAGCAGTTCGTCGAAGGCAAGCCGTCGTCGCGCCTCGACCTTGTCGTGCATCGTCTCGGGAAGGTGGATGTCGCGCATGGCGCGGTGGCGGTCGACGAGTCCGAGGGCTCGTCGGTGCTCGACAGGCACCGGGTCGGCAATCGTGCGCGGCTCGCACCTGGCGAGTGCGTCCTCCACCCAGCCGGCGATCTCCCACGTGCTCAGCGCCACCTTCTCGCTCTGCGGGTAGATCGGAACGATGCGCCCCGTCCTGTCGCCGATCAGGTCGACGATCGGGTTCGTCATCTGCAGCATGCCGCGGTACAGGTCGGGCTTGCCGAACAACGCGATGTTGAGCCCCTCTCGCAGCTGACGTTCGCGCCACTGCTGGTTGAAGAACACGATGTGCAGTCGTCCGCTGCCGTCGCCGACCACGGCCTCGACGATGACGCGCCGATTCTTCGCCGTGCGCTTGCTGACGCTGCGCACGGCAACGAGCACGAGGGCCTCCTCACCAGGCGTGAGGTCGCTGACCCGGCACTCGTTGGTCCGGTCGACGAACCGTCGGGGGTACGTGGACAGCAGGTCGAGGACGCTCTCGACGCCATAGTCGCGGAGTGCAGCCAGTTTCTTGTCGCCAACCCCGCGCAGTTTGCTGACCGGGATCTCCGCAAGCTCGCGGAGCGTGAGTGCGGTCATTCGACGCCGAAGAGGTACGGATACAGCGGCTGCGCGCCGACATGCACCTCGACCTGCAGACCCGGGCGCTGCTCGGCAGCCCACCTCCGGATGGCATCGGTGGTGTCGGTGCGAGCATCGATGCCCTCGACGACGGTGAGGATCTCGGCCGAGGGCCCGGCAATGCACTCGAGCAGCGCGGTCGCTGCGCCGTCGAGCGTGGCGCTGATCGACACGATCCCCTTCGACCCATCGGGTGTCGCTCCGCCTGCGATGCCCATGTAGTCGCCCTCGCCCACCGGTCCGGCCGGCGTGGTGGACGCGCGCACGGCCTGGGTGACCTCGCCGACCGCCACCGCAGCGGCCGCCGCCGACATCGCCGCCGCATTGTCATCGGCCGAGGCATCTGCGTCGTAGACGACCAGGGCGGCGAGGGCGGCGGGCATCGACGTGGTCGGCACCACCACGACCTTGGTGTCGGTGAGTCCGGCGAGCTGCTCGGCGACCGGGATGATGTTCTTGTTGTTCGGCAGCACCACGACCTGCGACGAGTTGCAGCCGGCGACGGCGTCGAGCAGTTCGGACGTGCTGGGATTCAGCGTCTGGCCGCCGGTGACGACCCGCTGCACGCCGAGCGCCTCGAACAGCGAGGCGATGCCGCTACCGCTTGCCACCGCCACGACTGCGCACGCGACAGCCGGCAGCGGCTGTGCCTGCGGTGCGCCGTGCGCGGACGTCGGCGACATAGAGGCCTCGCGGGCGCGGTGCTCGTCGGCGACTTCCTCGAACAGGTCGGTGACGCGGATCTGCCGCGGACGGCCTCCGACGTTGAGCGCGACCTCCACTGCGGCACCGATGTCGTTGGTGTGCACATGGCAGTTCCAGAGTCCGTCGCCCCCGACGACCACGATCGAGTCGCCGATGGCCCCCCAGTCGCGCTTGAACTGGTCGATGCGATCGTCTGCGAGGTCGAGGAAGTACATGACCTCGTAGCGCAGCTCGCTGACGTCGACCCCGCCGTCGGCGGCGTGACGATGCGCTGCAGCCTCGAGCTGCTCGGCAGACGGGCCGTCGAGTTCGGCAGGCTCGGGCAGCGGCTCGCCGTCGACGACGTGCAGTGCCGAGTCGAGCAGCAGCAGGAATCCGGCCCCACCTGCATCGACGACGCCGGCATCTTTCAGCACCGGGAGCATCTCGGGCGTACGGGCCAGCGCGCTTCGGCCTGCCGTGCGGGCGGCACGAAGCACCCCTGCCAGGGTCTCACCGCGCTCGGCTGCCTCGTGGGCCGCATCGGCCGACTCGCGGACCACCGTGAGGATCGTGCCCTCGATCGGCTTGAGCACCGACTGGTAGGCGGCCGTGCTTGCTGCCCGGAGCGCCTCCGCCACTCGCGGTGCCGTCGCCTCCTTGGCACCTTTCAGCGTCGTGGTGAGGCCGCGGAGTATCTGGCTGAGGATCACGCCGCTGTTGCCGCGAGCCCCCATGAGGCTGCCGTGGCTGATGGCGTCGCACGTCGGGTCGAGGCCCTCGGGCGCATTCTCGAGCTCGGCGACGACGGCGTCGAGCGTGCGGGCCATGTTGGTGCCGGTGTCGCCATCGGGCACCGGGTAGACGTTGAGCCGGTTGATCCCGGGGGCATGGGCCCGCATCTGGTCGCGGAACGTGATGAGCGTCGAGCGCAGGGCGTCGGGGCTCAGTCGTTCGAGGGTGCGCACGCCGCCAGACTACTGAACCGCCCCGTCGGGGCTGCGCCCTGACCGGCCCCTGGGCGGCGTGAGCCGGAGGGACTCCGGCGGGCGCAGTGAGCGATTGGCGGCCGCCACTGCTAGCCTCCTCCGTTCGTACCGAACACGTCGAGGGTCGGCGGTTCCCGTTCACGGAAGTGATGTCATGGCAGCAGTGTGTGATGTGTGCGGCAAGGGACCGAGCTGGGGCATGAACGTGTCGCACTCGCACCGTCGCACCAAGCGTCGCTGGAACCCGAACATCCAGCGTGTGCGCGCCCTCGTCAGCGGCTCCCCGAAGCGTCTCAACGTCTGCACGGGTTGCATCAAGAGCGGCAAGATCGTCAAGGCTGGCTGAGGCGTCCCATGCAGGGCGTGGTCAAGGCCTACGACCCATCCTCGGGCGACGGCGTGCTGATGCGCGACACCGACCTCGCCGAGATCGAACTTGCAGCCGATGCCCTCGATGGCTCGGTGTTCCGGATGCTGCGCCAGGGCCAGCGGGTCGTGTTCGAACTCGACACCGAGGGTCGGGCCACCCGCCTCCGCCTCGGCAGCGAGCGCGACATGGGCACGCCGGGCGGCTGACGCCGCGCTCGCACGTCCCTGCGACTGGCTGATCAGCCACCCCTGCCCCATCTGCCCTGCTGCTGCATAGACGCAGCCGATCGGTTCTGCCGATGGCCGGTGGACGAGAAATGCATGGCCATGCGCCAGTCCGCCTTGGGACCGCACGCGTGCCGTTTGGCACACTTGGCATGCCGGACGAGCGCAGCGCTGCGCAGGCGGCGGAGGAGATGCCGATGAGCGCCACCACCACCAATCGGCGTCTGACTGACTGGGTCGACGAGTGGGCCGCAGTGTTCCAGCCGGACGCGGTGTACTGGTGCGACGGGTCAGCCGACGAGTACGACCGACTCTGTCAGTCGCTCGTCGATGCCGGCACGTTCACCCGGCTCGACGAGGCACAACGGCCCAACAGTTACTGGGCGCACAGCGACCCCGCCGACGTGGCGCGCGTCGAGGACCGAACGTTCATCTGCTCGAACGACCCGGCTGACGCCGGACCGAACAACAACTGGCGCGATCCGGCCGACATGCGCGCCGAGCTGACTCGCCTCTACACCGGCGCCATGCGCGGCCGCACGATGTACGTCGTGCCGTTCAGCATGGGCCCGCTGGGATCGCCGATCGCCCACATCGGCGTGCAGCTCACCGACAGCGCCTACGTCGCGGTGAGCATGCGGATCATGACCCGCATGGGCCAGGGTGCACTCGACGTCCTCGGCAGCGACGACTGGGTGCCGTGCCTCCACTCAGTTGGCGCTCCGCTCGGTCCGGGACAGGCTGATGCCGCCTGGCCGTGCGACGCGGAGAACAAGTACATCGTGCACTTCCCCGAGACCCGAGAGATCTGGAGCTACGGCTCGGGTTACGGCGGCAACGCCCTGCTCGGCAAGAAGTGCTTCGCACTGCGAATCGCCTCGGTGATGGCACGCGATAACGGATGGCTTGCCGAGCACATGCTGATCCTCAAGCTCACCAGTCCCGCTGGCGAGAGCAAGTACATCGCCGCCGCCTTTCCCAGCGCGTGCGGCAAGACCAACCTGGCGATGCTGGTGCCGACGATTCCCGGATGGCGCGCGGAGACCATCGGCGACGACATCTGCTGGATGAAGTTCGGCGACGACGGCCGCCTCTACGCCATCAATCCCGAGGCCGGCTTCTTCGGTGTCGCCCCCGGCACCGGCTACGAGACCAACGCCAACGCCATGGAGACGCTGTGGGGAAACTGCATCTTCACGAATACGGCGCTCACGTCGGAGGGCGACGTCTGGTGGGAGGGCATGAGCGACACCAAGCCGGCGCGTGCCGTCGACTGGCGCGGCAACGCGTGGACGCCCGAGACCGACACGTCCGCCGCCCACCCCAATGCCCGTTTCACGGCGCCCGCGGCACAGTGTCCGAGCATCGCCCCCGAGTGGGAAGACCCTGCCGGCGTGCCGATCAGTGCGATCCTCTTCGGCGGCCGGCGCCGCACCACGGTGCCCCTCGTCACGCAGGCGTACGACTGGGAGCACGGCGTGTTCCTCGGGAGCATCATGGCCAGCGAGACCACCGCTGCGCAGCAGGGCGCCGTCGGCAACCTCCGCTTCGACCCGATGGCCATGCTCCCCTTCTGCGGCTACAACATGGCCGACTACTTCCGCCACTGGCTGCGCATCGGTGCGTCCACCGACGCCGCCAAGCTGCCGAAGATCTTCTTCGTCAACTGGTTCCGCCGCGACGACGACGGTCGGTTCCTGTGGCCGGGGTTCGGCGAGAACAGCCGCGTGCTCAAGTGGGTGTTCGAGCGCATCGACGACAGCGCCAGCGCGATCCGCACGCCGATCGGCCTGCTGCCCACCCGCGACGCGCTCGATCTCGACGGCCTTGCCATCGACGGGGCCGACATCGAGTCACTGCTGGCGGTCGACACCGACGGGTGGCGCGCCGCCGTGCCGCAGATCGAGGCGCACTTCGCACAGTTCGGCGACGCCCTTCCCGACGAACTGCACCGCCACCTGCGCGGACTCGCCGACGCAGTCTGAGCCCTGCGGGCAGCCAGGTCGTCAGCTCGTGGCGACGAGCAGGGCGCGGATGCCGAGTCCCATCACGAACAGGCTGCCGAGCCCGTAGAGCAGGTAGAGCCGGTGGCGCATCTGGGCCCGGTAGCTGTAGATGATCGAGATCGCGATGAGGCCGACGAACCCGTAGAAGGCATGGAACTTCGGCAGGGGCACCTTGTAGGTGCCGACGAGCACCGCACCGAGCACGACCTGGACGAACATCGTCGCCTGCGCTGCGCCGACGAACCACCACAGCGCCCTCGTGCGCACCGCCGTCGTCCAGTGGCCGCCAAGCGCCCACAGGCCAGCGAGGCCGTTGGCGATGATGACCACCCAGCCCCATCCCTGGTGGAGGTTGTTCACCGTGTCGAGGCCGGCGGCGAGCATCACAGCGACCCTACTCGCTGCACCCGAAACCGCCCTGGAACGACCGGATGATGCCTGCACCGACAGCTTCCGTCACGTAGGCGACGAAGCCATCCTCGATCTGGTACGTCGGGCCGACCACGTCGTCGCCGGGCGACAGCAGACCACCGGGATGTGCCGTCCGCAGGTCGCGCACCGTCGCTCCGAGCCGTATCCCCCTGTCGGTGGCAAGCCCGTAGGGCGACGGAGTCGGGCCGAATGCCGGCCCGTAGGAGAACGATGCAAAGTGCCGCACACTCGAGGCCGCAGTGGTGTCGTCGCTGAAGAAGAGTCGAAGGTCATTCCACTCGACGAAGCGAATCTCCGACCCAGGGCACGCGACGCCGATCGCGAACGGGTCGATCCAGCCGGAATCGGTCGTCGGCTCGCCGAGGATCGTGACGACGTACTCGACAACGCTCTCGGCCTCGGCGCCGAACAGCGCAGTGCCAAGCCCTCGAGCCGAGAGCCCGAGTCCCTCCACGGCGGGAATGGTGCTCGTCGTCGGGAGCGCCGAACTGGCCGGTGCTGAACTCGTGGTCGACTCGACCGTCGACACTGCCGAGTCTGAGGTCGGATCCGTGGCCGTGGTAGAGGTCGACTGTCCCTGCGGAACCGAGGTTCCGGCGCCCTGCGACGAGTCATCGCTGCACGCCCCAGCGAGCATCGATGCAGTCACGACGGCCGCCATCGCAACCCTGAGACCGGAGAGGTGCATGCGAGTGCTCACCCAGTCAGTCTGCCAAAGCGACCATGGGCGCACAGGTCACCTTCGCTGGCGCGGCAGTGGCCGCAGTAACGCGTCTCAGCGGATCAACGTGTCGGCTTCGTGCCCCACGGAGATCAGGGTGATGCGGTCGCCGACGATGTCGATCACGGTGACCGACGCATTGTCGAGGCTGTGCAGCACGAGCCGGTCGTCACCCGACACAGCACCGATCACGGCGTTGATGGCGATGAAGTGGCTGAACACAACGGCCCCGGCGGGCGATGCGGCCGCGTGGTCGACGACGGCGCGTATGACGCCGTCGCGGAACGCCGTGTACCGCGGCCCGAGATCCCACCACTTCCCCTGCATCGCCGTACGCAGCCATCCCACTCGGTCAGGCATTGCGATGCCCTCGGGTGACGGGATCTCGGCGACCCCGTGCTCGACGGCCACCGGACGCCCCCATGCCTCGGCGAGCGGCGCAGCGGTCTCGCGGCAGCGGCGCAGCGGACTGGAGACGATGTCGAGCGGCGGGTGGCGGCCGAGGTCGGCTGCGACTGCCCGCGCCTGCCGCTCGCCGATGTCGTCGAGCGGCGGATCAGGGTCGACATCCCACCCGGCAGCGGCGCGGCCATGACGGACGAGGTAGAGCCTTGTCACTCGAAGAGCCACCCGGGGCGCATCGGCGGCGTGCCGCCGCGCTCGATGAAGTGCTCGGTGCCGAACACCATTGCGAAGATCTCATCGGACATCGACGAGAAGAATCCTGCGTCGGTCATCTGGCTCGCATGGCAGCGGATCGACCGCTGCTTCAGGTCGACGAATGCCGAGACGTCGACAGCGTGGGTGATCTCCGACTCCGGGGTGCCGAATGGGTTGCCGTCATCGGCTGGCGCGTCGGGGTCCCAGTCCTCGCCCTCTGGCTCAGCGGCAATTCCGAGTTCGCGTGCCATGGCGAAGAAGCGCTTCATTGCGTCGCGGTTCATCGTCGACTCGAACACCTTGGGCGTGCCGGCCATCTCGGCAGCGCGATGACCGACGTGGTGCACCTGGATGTGGTCGGGATGCCCGTAGCCGCCGTGCCAGTCGTACGTGGTGAGCACGTCGGCGCGCTCGTCGCGCAGGACGGCAGCCAGTTGCGCCGCAGCATCGTCGACCGGTGCCTGGACGAACGCCTCGGGGTGGCCGTTCTGGTCCCATCCGGTCATACCGCTGTCGGCGTACCCCAGCCATACGAGTCGGTCGATTCCGAGCACTGCACACGACCGCTCGGTCTCGGCGCGTCGGCGATCGACGAGCGTCTCACCATCGGCGAGATCGGCGGGGACCTCGCCGTGATCCCCGTTGGTTGCCACCACCAGCACGGTTCGGTGGCCCTCGGCCTTCGCTCGTGCGAGCGTGCCGCCCGTTGCGATGCTCTCGTCGTCGGGGTGGGCGTGGAAGCAGACGAGCGTGCCCATCACGCCTGCCGAGCTGCGCCTGCGGCGAGCAGCGAGTCGATTCGTGCAGGGTCGAAGCCCCAGTCGGCGAGCACCTGACGGGTGTGCTGGCCCGGATGGGCGGGCGGCGAGACGATCTCGGGGGCCGTGCGCGAAAAGCGCGGGGCCGGCGACGGCTGCGGCGCACCGGCCACGGTGGTGAACGTGCGTCGAGCCACGTTGTGCGGATGCGCCGCGGCCTCGGTCATGGTGAGCACCGGCGCAAAGCAGACATCGGTGTGCTCCATCTCGGCGCACCACTCGTCGCGGGTGCGGGTGCGGATCACCCCGCGGAGACGATCCTTCAGGTGCGGCCACATGCTGCGATCCATTTGCTGGGCGAACTCCGGGTCGCCCTCGAGGCCGGTACGGCGGAGCAGTTCGGCGTAGAACTGTGGCTCGATCGAGCCGATCGACACGTACTTGCCGTCCTTGCACTCGAACACGTCGTAGAAGTGGGCACCCGTGTCGAGCAGGTTCGTGCCGGGTGCGTTCTCGTCGTGGATGCCAGCATTCTTGAAGGCCCAGAACATGCTCATCAGTACCGCCGATCCGTCGACCATCGCGGCGTCGACCACCTGGCCCGTGCCACTTCGCTGCGCCTCGAGCAGCGCGCACACCACGCCGAAGGCAAGGAACATCCCGCCGCCGCCAAAGTCGCCGACGAGGTTCAGCGGCGGCACCGGTACGTCGCCGGCGCGTCCGATGTGGGCGAGGGCCCCCGCCAGCGAGATGTAGTTGATGTCGTGGCCGGCCGCCTGGGCATACGGCCCTTCCTGGCCCCAGCCGGTCATCCGGCCGAAGACCAGTCGCCCGTTGCGTGCCCGGCACTGCTCTGGCCCGAGGCCGAGACGTTCCATCACCCCAGGACGGAAGCCCTCGATCAGCGCGTCGGCAGAGGCGACCATGTCGAGCAGCGCCGTGACTCCGTCAGGATGCTTGAGATCGAGGGCGAGGTTTCGCCGGCCGCGCAGCATCACATCGAAGTGCGCCGACTCAGGAGCCGGTCCACGCACGCTCTGCGCACGCTCGACACGCACCACCTCGGCCCCCATGTCGGCGAGCAGCATTGCCGCAAACGGCCCCGGCCCGATGCCGGCGATCTCGATGATTCGCGTCCCGCGAAGTGGTCCACTCATGGCAGTCGTTCTAGCCCA
>JBEGVK010000029.1:0-5054 GCA_041178405.1 Actinomycetota bacterium
GAAACCGATGTCCGGTCATGCAGACGTGGTCGAGCCACGTGATGAAGAAGTCGAGATCGCAGTCGGACTCGTCCGACTCGAGGGGCATCTGCGCGTGCCGGCTGCGCCGATCGGCATCGTGCTCTTCGCCCACGGCAGCGGGAGCAGCAGGCTGAGCCCGCGCCACCGCGCCGTCGCCGACGTGCTGCACGATGCCCGCATTGCGACGCTGCTGTTCGACCTGCTCACGCCGCCGGAGTACGACGAGGGCTCGCACGTATTCGACATCGACCTGCTGATGCGTCGCCTGGTTGGTGCCAGCGGCTGGCTGCGCGAGCGGCAGGGGATGGCACGGGTGCCACTCGGCTACTTCGGCGCCAGCACGGGCGCAGCGGCAGCACTGGCGGCGGCGGCCGAATGGGGAGAGCACGTCGGAGCCATCGTGTCGCGGGGCGGCCGGCCGGATCTCGCCGCCGACTGGCTCGGCGATGTCGACGCGCCGACGCTGTTCGTCGTCGGCGAACTCGACAGCACCGTGCTCGACCTCACCCGGCGGTCGCAACGCGACATGGTGTGCGAGACCGATGTGCTGGTGATTCCCGGTGCGGGCCACCTCTTCGAGGAGCCCGGGGCGCTCGACCAGGTGGCGGCAGCGGCACGGGACTGGTTCGTCCACCACCTGCCGCGTCCTGGACGGTGGGCAGCGGGCTGACCACCGCCGTTGGATGCCCTCCGGGCCCCCGCAGTTACTCGCGTCTCAGGCCGGCTTGATCCTCAGCGCGAGGGCCACGGCAACGCCTCCCAGCGTCGCCATCATCATCGCCACCACCGTGCTGTCCTTCGACGTGTCGCCGGCCTCGGGCAGCACCGAACCCGATTCGGCATCGGTGGTCGAGGTCTCGATCGCCGGCACGGTGGTGACCGGCACCGTGGTGACAGGTGCAGAAGTCGACGGGCCGACGGTCGTGGGAGGAGACGTCGGCGGCGGGTCGCCCACGGTGATGGTGCCGTCCTCGAGGCCGGTGTGCGGCTCGTCGGCGCCGTGCAGGTTCTGCACGACGACTGAGTACGTGCACACGCCAGATGCGAGACCCGACACTGAGAACTCGCGGGTGTACGTGGCCGGTCCTGCCTCGTCGAACCGGAAGACCACGCTGAGCGGGCTGATCGTGACGCCATCACAGCCGTCGCCGAGGACGACAGACATCTGCAGTAGGGGGTTCGTGCTGGAGAACTCGCGTGTGGCCGTGAGCTCGAACACGGCAGTGCCACCCACCTCGACCTCGTCGGGGCCATCGTGGACGACGCTGACCAGCACGGCCGGTGCGGCCTCGGCCACTCCGGCAAACAGCGGAACCGACGCAGCCATGAGCGCAGCCCCGGCAATGGCAAGCAGCCGTCGAATCATCGTGAAACCCCCACTGGCACCTCGGCGGCGGAAGGCCGCGTCGTCACTCTCGCGCGCAGCGAGGCGCCCGAGGAAACCGAGTCTCGGGGAACGTCCCCCGACCATGGTCGGTGGGCGCCAGCGGCGTCGTCAGAGGCGGTATCGGACGACGAGCGGCGCATGATCCGACCACCGCTCGGCATACGACGGCGCCCTGTCGACAGCGGCATCGACCGCCGTCGCGGCGAGGGCCGGATCGGCGATGTGGTAGTCGATCCGCCAGCCGGCATCGGTGTCGAATGCCTTGCCGCGCCACGACCACCACGTGTAGGGGCCCGGCCCTTCGCCGCCGAGGACGCGACCGACGTCGACCCAGCCCCGGCCGTACAGACGGTCGAACCACGACCGCTCGACCGGCAGGAAACCGGCGCGAGAGAGGTTGCCCTTCCAGTTCTTGATGTCGACTTCGCGGTGCGCCACGTTGAGGTCGCCGGTGAGCAGTACCAACCGACCCTCGGCGCGCAGTTGGTCGAGGCGTGCGCCGGCGCCGTCGAGGAAGGCGAGCTTCTCGGCCATTCGCGTGTCGGAGTCGGCATCGCCGGTGTGCACATAGGCCGACACCACCGTGAGGATCCCAGCGTCGACCTCGATGTCGGCCTCGCACCAGCGCCCCGAGCCGTCGACCCCGTCGGGGAGGTCGCGGAGCCCGAAGCGGGCAGCGGCGATTGGCCGGCGCGACGCAACGGCAACGCCGGCGCGGCCCTTCGACGAGCTTTCGTCGTGGGCGACATGCCACCCCCGGCCGGCGATCTCGTGGACCAGCCCGTGCACCATGTCGTCGGGTGCCCTGACCTCCTGCATCGTGATCACGTCAGGCTTACGCGAGCGCACCCACTCTCCCATGCCGTTGGCGCGCGCCGCGCGAAGGCCGTTCACGTTGACCGTGGCGATCGAGAGCGGCGTGGGTCGACGCGCGGACGGCGAGGATGAGGTCGGACGTGCCGGCACGTCAGGCGAGCGCTGCGCGCAGCAGTGACGCCGCCCTCGACTGGGCTTCGACGGCGGCGGGGATGGCGAGCGGGACGTTGTAGAAGGCGTGGATCTGCCCAGCGAACCGCTGCTGCTCGACCGCGACGCCGAGAGAGGCAAGCCGCGATGCATATGCCTCGCCCTCGTCGCGCAGGGGGTCGAACTCGCACGTGATGACATATGCGGGCGGTGCAGTTGCGAGTCGGTCATCGGCTGCGTGCAGTGGCGAGACACGCGGGTCGGCCGGGTCGATGCCGGTCGAGTCGAGGTAGTGGCCGACGAACCACTGCATGCCGGCCTTGGTGAGCAGGTAGCCCTCGGCGTTCTCGTCGATCGAGGGATGCGACAGCGTCAGGTCGGTGACCGGGTAGACGAGTACCTGGTAGCGGAGTCGGGCACCGTGCTCGAGTGCGACGAGTGCGGCGAGATTTCCGCCCGCCGAGTCGCCCCCGACCGCCACCCGACTGCCGTCGGCGCCGATCTCGTTAGCGTGCTCGAGCACCCATGCCGTGACTGCACGGCAGTCGTCGAGCGCGGCGGGCGCCCGGTGCTCGGGCGCCAGGCGATAGTCGACCGAGACGACGATGCAGTCGGCGGCCGCAGCCAGCCTCGTGCAGGTGGGGATCGATTCCTCGGCCGAGCCGATCACCCAGCCGCCGCCGTGGATCCAGACGACGACGGGGAACGGACCGTCGCCAACGGGCGTGACGACGACGCATGGCACGCCGGCGATCTGCCGCCGGTCGATGGCTGCAACGTCGGGCCCCTCGCCCGCCAGCATCGCCATCCCTGCGAACGCCGTGCGTGCCGCCTCGGGAGTCTGCTCGTGCAGCGGCGGACCGCCGGCAGCGGCAAGCAGGTCGAGCACGTTCTGGGCTGCGGGTTCGACGGGCATTGATCCTCCTCGGGTCGGGAGCATCATCGCGCAGTGCCGAGGCTCAGCGTCCCGCTGCCTCCAGCTCGAACATCGGAACACCCGAGCGCGGCACCCACATTCCGGCACCGACCTGCCGGAAGTGGGCCTCGAGCCGGCGCCGGTACCAGGCACCGGTGCGGCGGTGGGCGACGAGGTCGGTGCGATCGCGATCGACGATGTCGCGCAGGTCGGCAGCGGTCGGCAGTTCGAGGTACATCAGGTGGCGGGTGGCTGCAGCGAGGTGCTCGATCGCCCGCTCGACGCGCTCGTCGGTGACGTAGTGCAGCACGCCGTGACAGACCACGAGGTCGAACGGGCGCGGCGGCCGCCAGTCGGCGATGTCCCTGCGCTGGTGGCCCCACGTCGTGCACGCATAGTCGCTGACGTCGATCGAGGTGACGCGCACGGCGGGATGCACCTGCCGGTACCAGTCGCGCCACAGTCCGGTGCCGGCACCGACGTCGAGTACCGAGCGGATGCGGATGCCCCACCACGCCGCCATCTCGTGCACGCCGGTCGCCAGGTGGCCGATGCGCGCCGCATCGTGCACGCCCTGGCGGCCGTAGAAGCGGCGGTAGTACGCAGCGTCGAATCGGTCGGGATCGTGAGGTGCTGGTCGGCGCTGGCCCATCGTCCCCAGCATGGCGGCTCATCCGCCCGCCGTCGGGCATCACCGCTGCGGCGACCGCTGCCGGGCGCGTCGCGCACCGGTGTCACGCGGGGACCGCGCCGGTGCGTCCAGCCCTCATGACCAACGCAACTGCCTTCCTCCCGTCCCTCACCGATGCAGCGATCGGCTCGCCGATCACTCGTGGCGGAGTCTCTCTCTTTCCGGTGTACCTACCGGGCAGCCCCGTGCCGGCATCTCCGGTGATCACCGGGCCGGGCGCCGGGGTCGAGATCTCCGAGCAGCCGAACGCCACCGTGCCCACACTGCGCGCCACCAACCCCTCGAACCAGCCAGTGCTGCTCGTCGAGGGCCAGGTGGTCCGTGGTGGCCAGCAGGATCGCGTCCTGAACGTCAGCATCGTGGTGCCGGCAGGCCAGTCGATCGACATCCCCGTTAGCTGCGTCGAGCAGGGCCGGTGGAGCCATGGCAGCCATTTCGACGACGGTCGCTCCTTCGCCACCCGGCGGGTGCGCCGCGCCAAGACCCACAGCGTCAGCCAGAGCGTGCGCCAGCGCGGCGACCGCTCCTCGAACCAGGGTGCCGTCTGGGCGACGGTGGGCCACGAGATGGACCGCCTCGGTGTCGAGCACCCCTCGCGGTCGCTGCTCGCCATCGACGATGTCGCCCGTGGCCAGGCCGAGCGTCCTGCGCAGCACGAACCCCAGCGCGAGTCGCACTTCGACGTGATCATGCGTGCCATCGACGAGCTCACGGCCTGCGGGCCGCTGCCCGGCCAGTGCGGCGTCGTGGTCGCCCATGGTGGTCGCCCGGTGAGCCTCGAGTGCTTCGCCACCCCAGCACTGCTGTCAGCGCACTGGCCCGCACTCGTGCGCAGCATCATGCTCGATGCCCCCGAGGGCTCGGTCTCCCGCCCGTCGGCCACCCGGGCGCTCAAGTTCGTGCGCGATGCGGCCTCTCGCCGCGCTGACGCGACTCCCGGAGTCGGCCTCGGCACCGAGTTGCACATCCGCTCCAGCCGACTCGTCGGCCAAGCCGTGGTCGTGGACGACTGCGTGCTGCACGCATCGGCATTCGCGCTGGCAGCATGACGTCTGGCCGGCAGCATCGCCGGC
>JBEGVK010000030.1:0-22429 GCA_041178405.1 Actinomycetota bacterium
AGCATGATGACGTTGGCCCACTTCGCCGCCTCGGCGATGCCCATCACCTTCAGTCCGGCAGCCTCGGCCTTTGCGGCTGACGAGCTGCCCTCGCGGAGACCCACCACCACCTGCACGCCCGATTCCTTCAGGTTCAGGGCGTGGGCATGGCCCTGCGAGCCATACCCGATGATGGCGACCTTTCGGCCGCGGATGATCGACGGATCGGTGTCCGCCTCGTAGTACATGTGTGCCGGCATGGCGTGCCTTTCTACTTGCGGTCGGCGACCGCCCGCAAGCGGGCTTCGCGGTCGAGTTTCGGAAGGGCGATTCGCCCGGTGCGCTGCAATTCGACGATCCCGTACCCCGAGAGCAGCTCCTCGAAGTCGTCGAGCTTGTCGGGATGGCCGTCGAGCGACACGGTGATCGCCTCCACCCCCACGGCGAGGATCTTGCCCTCGAAGATATTGGTGAGCTCGACCACCTGGCCTCGCTGCTCGGACGAGCACCGCACGGTGGCCAGTAGCAGCTCGCGTTCGACCGCCCGACGCGGATCTAGCTCGACGATCTTGACGACCTCGATGAGCTTGAAGAGCTGCTTGGTGATCTGCTCGAGCGGAGACGCCTCGACGTCCACCACGATGGTGATGCGGCTGAAGCCGTCGTCCTCGGCCGGAGCAACCGCAAGGCTGAAGATGTTGAAGCCGCGGCGGGCGAACAGGCTCGACACGCGGGCCAGCACACCCGGCCGGTTCTGCACCAGCACCGACAGGATGTGGTGGCTCACGCCATCAATGGCACCGGCGCTCATCGCAGGAACTCGCGATGTGACTGCTGCCACTGCGGCAGGATCACGTCGTCGTTGTTCTGGCCGGCGGGCACCATCGGGAACACCTTCTCCGAGGCGTCGACCCGGAAGTCGACCACCACCGGACGATCGTCGATGCTGTTGGCCTTGTCGATGGCGGGCTGCACTTCCTCCGGGCTGTCGACGCGGATGCCCACGCAGCCCATCGCCTCGGCCCACTTCACGAAGTCGGGCACCTCTGGCGACAGGTACACCTCGCTGTAGCGCTCCTCGTAGAACATCTCCTGCCACTGGCGCACCATGCCGAGGTAGCTGTTGTTGAGGATGGCCACCTTCACGGGAATGCGCTCGACGCTGGCCGTGACGAGCTCCTGCGCCGTCATCTGGAAGCAGCCGTCGCCGTCGACCGCCCACACGGTGCGGTCGGGCCGACCCACCTTGGCGCCGATGGCGGCGGGCACGCTGAACCCCATGGTGCCGAGGCCGCCCGAGTTCACCCACGTGTAGGGCTCGTTGAATCGCCAGTACTGGCTGCTCCACATCTGATGCTGGCCCACGCCGCTGACGAGGATCGTTCCCTCGGGCGCCGAGTCGCGCAACTGCTCGAGGCAGTACTGCGGCTTGAGCGCTTCACCCGGCGCGCTGGGCTCGTAGCTGAGCGGGAACTGCTCGCGCCACCCGCTGATGCGGCTCTTCCACGCCGACGTGTCGGCCTGCACCTCGCCGGCCGCCAGCATGTCGCGGATCGCCTTCACCATCTCCTCGATGACGAGCCGGGCATCGCCGACGATCGGCACGTCGGGGCGGCGCACCTTGCCCTGCTCGGCGGGATCGACGTCGACGTGGATCACCTTCGCCTCAGGGGCGAACGTCGACACCTTGCCGGTGATGCGGTCGTCGAAGCGGGCGCCGAGCGTGATGAGCAGGTCGCTGCGCTGCAGGGCGGTGATCGCGGTGGCGTTTCCGTGCATGCCCGGCATGCCGAGGCACAGCGGGTGGTCGTCGGGGAACGCACCGCGGGCCATCAGGGTGGTGACCACGTGGATGCCGGTGAGTTCGGCGAGTTCGCGCAGTGCCTCGGCGGCGCGCGCCTTCAGGATGCCGCCGCCCACATAGAGGATCGGCCGCTCGCTGGCGAGGATGAGCTTGGCGGCCTCCTTGATCATCCGCGGATGCCCCTTCGACACCGGCCGGTAGCCGGGAAGGCTGTCGGCCACCTCGGCGTCGGTGGGCCAGTACCAGTCCATCGTGTTGATGAGGACGTCCTTGGGGATGTCGACCAGCGTCGGCCCCGGCCTGCCCGTGGTCGCGATGTGGAACGCCTGGCGGATGGCGAGCGGAAGGTCCTGCGCTGTCATCACGAGCTCGTTGTGCTTCGTGGCGCTGCGCGTGATGCCGACCGTGTCGCACTCCTGGAAGGCGTCGGTGCCGATGGCGCCGGTGCCCACCTGGCCGGTGATGCACACCATGGGGATCGAGTCCATGAACGCATCCATCAGGGGGGTGACCATGTTCGTGGCGGCAGGTCCGCTCGTCACCATGGCAACCCCGGGGCGGCCGGTGACGTGGGCGTAGCCCTCTGCCATGTGGCCGGCTCCCTGCTCGTGGCGCACGAGCACATGGCGGATCGGCGAGTCGAGCAGAGGGTCGTAGGCGGGCAGGATGCAGCCGCCGGGCAGTCCGAAGATGGTCTCGACGTGCTCCATCTCGAGTGCCTTGATGAGGGCCTGGGCGCCGGTGAGTTTCATGACTGGGTTCCTTCTGGGCCGAAAAACGACAACAGCCTCCCGACGGGAGGCTGTGACGCACGCATCGATGCCGGGGCGTGCGTCTAGACGAGTACTACGACGACTGTCGGCAGGGCGCTCGTCGAGGCACGCATCGGCTCCAGTCTGGCACCGGCCGGCGCCGGTTCGCAACCCCTTCAGGCGCTGACGACCCGCTGTACCCGCACGTCATGAGGCTCAGTGGGCAGGTCGTCGAGCAGTTGCTCGGCGAAGCACACGCCCGCATTCGGCGCCTCCACGGTCGGCAGGAACCGGTCGTAGAACCCGGCGCCGTAGCCCAGGCGGCGGCCGTCGGCGGTGAACGCCAGGCCCGGCACGACCACGAACCCGACCACCGATGCATCGAGCGCAGGGCCCTGCGGCTCGAGCACCCCGAAGCGGCTGGTCGCCATCGACCCGTCGGCCGCCACCACCGCCAGGCGGCCGTCCTCGACCCGGGGCAGCACGAGCCGACGCCCCTCGGACGCCAGTCGGGCGAACAGCGGATCAGTGTCGGGCTCGCTGCGCATTCCCACGAATGCCATCACGCAGTCGGCTGCGGCGAACTCGGGCACCTCGGCGAGGGCTGCCCACAGCATCACGCTGCGGATCACGCGGTCGTCGACCATGTCGCGGACCATCGCCATCCGCTTGCGCAAGTCGGCCTTGCTGATCGACGCCACGGCAACAGAATCGCACGCCCGTCAATGCTCTAGTCTCCGCGCATGTCGTTCGACAGTGCCACGTTCCGACAGGTGCTCGGCCACTTCCCCACCGGGGTCACCGTGGTCACCGCCGCCGGTGCCGACGGGCCGGTGGGATTCACCATCGGGTCGTTCACGTCGGTGTCGCTCGACCCGCCGCTGGTCGGATTCCTGCCGATGACCGAGTCTGGGCGCTGGAAGGCGATCGAGGCCGCGGGGTCGTTCTGCGTCAACGTGCTCGGCGCCGGCCAGGCCGACCTGTGCTGGCAGTTCGCCAAGAGCAGCATCGAGCACCCCTTCGAGGGGGTTGGCTGGACTCCAGCGCCGGGCACTGGCTCGCCGCTGCTCGATGGCGTGATCGCCTGGATCGACTGCACGATCGAGTCGGTCGTCGATGCCGGCGACCACAAGTTCGTGATGGGACGAGTGCAGGCACTCGACCATGCGCCCGCCGACGCTGATCCCAATGCGCTGCTGTTCTTCCGCGGCAAGGTGGGCCGGTTCCAGTCCGGTGGCTGAGCACGTCGACGTCATCGTGGTGGGTGCCGGCCTGTCGGGCATCGGCGCCGCCTATCACCTGCAGTCGATGTGCCCCGACCGCACGTACGCCATCCTCGAGGGCCGCGAGGCGCTCGGGGGCACGTGGGACCTGTTCCGCTATCCCGGCGTGCGCAGCGACTCCGACATGCACACGCTCGGCTTCTCGTTCAAGCCCTGGACTGACCCGAAGGCCATCGCCGACGGGCCGTCGATCCTCGCCTACCTGCACGAGACCGCCCGCGAGTTCGGCATCGACCGGCACATCCGCTTCGGACACCGCGTCGAACGTGCCGAGTGGGACTCGGCGGCGGAGCACTGGACCGTGACTGCCGCGACCGACGATGGGCCGGTGTCGCTCACCTGCTCGTACCTGCACATGTGCTCGGGCTACTACAGCTACCGCCATGGCTTCACGCCCGACTTCCCCGGCCGCGAGCGCTTCACCGGCACGATCGTCCACCCGCAGGACTGGCCCGACGATCTCGACTATGCGGGCAAGCGCGTCGTCGTCATCGGCTCGGGCGCCACGGCGGTGACACTCGTCCCGGCAATGGCAGCTCGCGCCGCCCACGTGACGATGCTGCAGCGGACGCCGTCGTACGTGGCGGCCGGACCCGACCAGGACTGGATCGCCAACCTGCTGCGCAGGGTGCTGCCGGCACGCACGGCCTACGCCATCACCCGACGGAAGAACACCGCCTTCCAGCAGATGGTCTACCGGCGGACGCGCACCAAGCCCGACAAGGTGAAGCAGTACCTCATCGACAAGGTGCGCAGGGAATTGCCGGGCGTCGACGTCGAGCGGCACTTCACTCCGCCCTACGGACCATGGGACCAGCGACTGTGCCTCGTGCCGAACGGCGATCTCTTCCAGGCGATCCGCGTCGGTACTGCGTCGGTGGTGACCGACCGCATCGCGTCGTTCGACGAGACCGGCATCGTGCTCGAGTCAGGCGACTATCTCGACGCCGACGTCATCGTCACCGCCACCGGGCTGCAGCTCGTGACACTCGGCGAGATGGACTTCTTCGTCGATGGCCGCCAGGTCGACTTCGCCGACACCCTCACCTACAAGGGCTTCGCCTACAGCGGCGTGCCGAACCTGTCGTCGGTGTTCGGCTACATCAACGCCTCGTGGACACTGCGTGCCGACCTGGTGAGCGCCTATGTGTGCCGACTGCTGCGCCACATGTCGGACACCGGCACCACCACATGCACCCCGGTGCCGCGTCCCGACGATGCGGTGATGCCGCTGCGACCGTGGATCGACGACTTCACACCCGGCTACATGATGCGCGAGATGCACCGCTTCCCCAAGCAGGGCAGCCGCGAGCCCTGGGTCAACCCACAGGACTACGCGCGAGACCGCAAGATGTTCGCCAATGATCCCGTCGACGATGGCGTCATGGTGTTTGCCTGAGCGACAGCGTGCTCAGAGCGTGTTGGTGATCGCACCCGTGTCGGCACCCTGCACGAGGCGCGCATACTTTCCGAGCACGCCCGAGGTGTAGCGGGGCGGATTCGGCGCCCAGCTCGCCCGGCGACGGGCAATCTCAGAATCGTCGACCAGCAGGTCGAGGCTCAGTTCATTGACGTCGATGCTGATCTGGTCGCCGTCGCGGACGATCGCGATCGGGCCTCCATCAACCGCCTCGGGTGCGACGTGGCCGATGCAGAAGCCCCACGTGCCACCGCTGAACCGGCCGTCGGTGATGAGCGCACAGTCGGCGCCGCGGCCCGCCCCCTTCAGGGCACCGGTGATGGCCAGCATCTCGCGCATGCCGGGCCCGCCCTTTGGCCCCTCGTAGCGGATCACCAGCACCGTGCCGGGCTGAATCGAGCCGCTGAGGATCGCCTCCATGGCGCCGTCCTCGCCGTCGAACACCCGCGCCGTGCCGACGAACTGCTTCTGCTCGGCAGTGAGGCCCGCCACCTTCACCACGGCCCCCCTCGGAGCGAGCGTGCCGGTGAGCACCACGATGCCGCCCTCTGCGTGGATGGGCTTGCTGAGCGGATGCACGACTACGCCGTCAGGCGCAGGCGGATCGATCTCGGCCAGGTTCTCCGCCATCGTCTTGCCGGTGACCGTGAGGCAGTCGCCGTGGAGCAGTCCGGCATCGAGGAGGTGCTTCATCACGACCGGCACGCCACCGATCCGGTCGAGGTCGCTCATGTGGAAGCGGCCGCCGGGCTTCATGTCAGCGATGTGCGGGACTTTCGCTGCGATGCGGTTGAAGTCGTCGAGGTGCAGCTCGACGCCCGCCTCATTGGCAAGAGCAAGCAGGTGCAGGACGGCGTTCGTGCTGCCGCCGAGCGCCGACGTGATGGCGATCGCGTTCTCGAACGCCTTCTTCGACATGATCATCCGCGGCGTGATGCCGAGGCGAAGCAGGTTCACGACCGCCTCGCCAGCGCGCCGCGCATCGCCCTCGCGGCGGCCGTCGATGGCCGGCGGCGACGCCGTGCCGGGCAGGCTCATGCCGATGGCCTCGGCGATGGAGCTCATCGTGTTGGCAGTGAACATGCCGCCGCAGGCACCTTCGCCCGGACACGCCTTGCGCTCGATCTCGAGCAGTTCATCCTCGGAGATCTTGCCGAGTGCGCACGCACCGACCGCTTCGAACACCGACGTGATGTCGAGAGCCACGCCGTTGTGCTCGCCCGGCATGATGCTGCCGTTGTAGACGAAGACACTGGGAAGGTCGAGGCGTGCGGCTGCCATCAGCATCGCCGGGATGCTCTTGTCGCAGCCGGCGAGGCCGACGAACCCGTCGAAGCGCTCGGCGTGCATGACGGTCTCGACCGAGTCGGTGATGACCTCACGGCTCACCAGCGAAGCGCGCATGCCCTCGTGACCCATGCTGATGCCGTCGCTGACAGTGATGGTGCCGAACTCCATCGGGAAGCCGCCGGCACTGCGAACGCCATCCTTCGCGTGCAGGGCGAGTTTGCGCAGCGTCATGTTGCATGGCGTCACCTCGTTCCATGCAGAGGCGATGGCAACTTGCGGCTTCACCCAGTCGTCGTCGGTCATGCCGACGGCGCGCAGCATGGCGCGCGCAGGGGCCTTCTGCATTCCATCGGTGACGTCGCGGCTGCGCGGCTTGACGTCGATCTTCACCTCGGGGGTGCTGTCAGGGGAGCCCATACGAGCGAACCTAGCCCTTCTTCCTCTGGTTGAGCAGGGCGGTCACGGCCTTGCCGTCGGCCTTGCCCTGCGTTGCCTTCATCACGTAGCCGACGAGTGCGCCCATGGCCTTGCCCTCGCCGGCGCAGAACTTCGCCCACGCATCGGGGTCGGCAGCGATCGCCTCGTCGACGATCGTCTCGAGCGCCCCGGTGTCCATGGCCTCGAAGCCCTTCGCGGCAGCGATGGCAGCCGGATCACCGCCGCCGGCAGCGAGGAGTTCGGCGAGCACGGCCTTGGCCTGGGTGGCGGTGATCGATCCGGCGGTCTCCATCCGGGTGAGCGCAGCGAGGTCGGCGGCGGGAAGTCGCGGCGTTGCGGCCTCGTCGGCAAAGGCTTCCTTCACGTGCACGAGCGCTCGGGCGACGTCACCTCCGGCCGCGCCGACGGAGAGCACGTAGTCGTCCTGTCCGCGTTCGACCACGCTGGCCACCGCTTCCCCGGCCGCATCGGCGCCGGTCGCCGCCGCGAGAAGGGCGCGACGCGCTGCCGGAAGCACCGGCAGTGCCGCCCTCACGCGCTCGATCCACTCGGTCGACGGGGCGATCGGCACGAGATCGGGTTCGAGGAAGTAGCGGTAGTCGTCGGCGTCTTCCTTGGTGCGCAGGGTGTGCGTTCGGCCGTCGGCCTCGTCCCAGTGCCTGGTCTGCTGCAGCACGCGTTCGCCGGCCTCGATGAGATCGATCTGCCGCCGCGCCTCGTAGTCGATGGCCTTGCCAAGCGAACGCACGCTGTTGACGTTCTTGATCTCGCAGCGCGTGCCGAACGGCGTGCCGGGCTTGTGCACGCTCACGTTGGCGTCAACGCGCATCGAGCCCTCCTCCATCTTGGCGTCGCTGGCCCCGATGGCGACGAGGATGGCGCGTAGTTCGCCGACATATGCCCGCGCGTCGTCGGCGCTGCGGATGTCGGGCCTGCTGACGATCTCGACGAGCGGGACGCCGGCGCGGTTGAGGTCGATGAGTGAGTAGTCGGCGCCGTGCACGCGGCCGCTGGCTCCGACGTGGGTGCTCTTGCCCGCGTCCTCCTCCATGTGCGCCCGCTCGATGCCGACTCGAACGCCGTTGGGCAGGTCGAGCCAGCCATCGATGTTCAGCGGCTGGTCGTACTGGCTCACCTGATACGCCTTGGGCATGTCGGGATAGAAGTAGTTCTTGCGGTGGAATGTGCACGGCTGCACCGTGCAGTTGAGGGCCAGCCCGATACGCATCGCTAGCTCGACCGCTCGCTCGTTGAGCACCGGCAGCGCACCCGGCAGTCCGAGGGTGACGGGGTCGATGTTGGTGTTCGGATCGTCGCCGAATCGGTTGGGGCTGGCGCTGAACATCTTGGTGGCGGTGGCCAGCTCGACGTGCACCTCGAGCCCTACCACCAGCTGCCAGTCGCCGGGCAGGCCGTCGTAGGCACTCATGCGCGCTGCTCCAGTACCGCTGCGGCGCGGAACATCACCGGCTCCTGCATGGTGCCCGCCAGCACCTGCACGCCCACCGGCAGCCCACCCGCACCCGTGCCGAACGGCACGCTCATGCCCGGGTGCCCGGCGAGATTCGACGGAATGGTGTACGTGTCGCACAGGTACATCGCCAGTGGGTTGTCGCCCTTCGATCCGAACTCGAACGCCACGCTGGGCGACGCAGGCGTGAGCAGCACGTCGGCCGTTGCGTAGGCGCGCTCGAAGTCGTCGTGGATGAGACGGCGAACCTTCAGTGCCTTGCCGTAGTAGGCGTCGTAGTAGCCGGCGCTGAGTGCATACGTGCCCAGCATGATGCGCCGCTTCACCTCGTCGCCGAAGCCCGCCGATCTCGTCGCCGAGAACATCGCATTGGTGTCGGGTGCCTCGACACGCATGCCGTAGCGCACGCCGTCGTAGCGGGCGAGGTTGCTGCTCGCCTCGGCCGGAGCGATGAGGTAGTAGGCCGTGAGGCCGAAGGTGAAGGCGGGCACCTGCACGTCGACGATGGTGGCGCCGGCGGCGCGCAGCGCGTCGAAGGCGGCCTCGAGTCGCTCCTGCACATCGGGATCGGCGCCTTCGGGCAGATCGGTGATGCGACCGACTCGCAGTCCCTCGGCGCCGTGCTCGGCGGCGTGGGCGACAGCGGCGCGCAGCGACGGCCGCTCGCCGGGGATGCTGGTGCTGTCGTGCGGATCGTGGCCGCCGATCACGTCGAGCAGCAGTGCTGCATCATCGACCGTGGTGGTGAACGGGCCGATCTGGTCGAGGCTGCTCGCGAATGCGATGAGGCCGAAGCGGCTGACGTAGCCGTAGGTGGGCTTCACGCCGACGACACCGCACAGCGCTGCCGGCTGGCGGATCGATCCGCCGGTGTCACTGCCGAGGCTCACGCTGCTGAAGCCGGCAGCAACGGCTGCGGCGCTGCCGCCGCTGCTGCCGCCCGGCACGCGGCCGAGATCGAGCGGGTTGCGAGTCGGGCCGAACGCCGAGTTCTCGGTACTCGAGCCCATCGCAAACTCGTCGAGATTGGTCTTGCCGACGAAGACTGCGCCGGCTTCGCGCAGGCGAGTGACCACCGTTGCGTCGTACGGCGGATGCCAGCCCTCGAGGATCCGCGACGAGCACGTGGTGGGAATGCCGCGCGTGCACATGTTGTCCTTCAGCGCCACGGTGACGCCGGCGAGCGGACCGGGGTCGCGTCCAGCGGCTACCTCGGCATCGACCGCCGCCGCTGCCGCCCGGGCCTCGTCGGCGAGCACGTGGTTGAAGGCATGGACGTCGGGCTCGCGCGCTGCGATGCGGGCCAGATCGGCCTCGAGCACCTCGGCCGCGGTGAGCGAACCGCTGCGCACGCCGGCGGCGATGTCGACTGCCTGCATCAGCCCTCCAGCCCGATGATGGGCGGCACTCGAAAGCGTCCGTCCTCTGCGGCGGGCGCCTCGGCGAGTACCTCGTCGCGGTCGAGGCACGGCTCGACGACATCGGGGCGCAGGACATTGACGAGCGGGTATGGCTGGGTCATCGGCTCGACGGCCGACAGGTCGAGGGCGTCGATGTCGGCGAAGTGCTCGAGCATCCCGCCGAGCTGCTCGGTGATTCGATCGAGATCGGCTGGCGCCAGGTCGAGCCTCGCCAGCCGCGCCACCTTGGCCACGTCGGCAGCGGTAATGCGGTCTGACACGGGAGCGGAGTCTACGGCTGGGCTGCGGGCTGCGTCCGCAGCCGGTCGCGCAGCAGCACCGCCGCTGCGCCGACGAAGGCGACGAGCGCGACCCATTGGTTGAGCCGCAGTCCGCCGGAGTCGCGGGCCGAGTCGATTCGCAGTTCCTCGATGAGGAAGCGGCCGACCGAGTAGCCCGCCACGTACAGCGCCAGCAGCCGGCCGGATCGCAGTGTCCATATCCGCTCGACGGCGATGAGGGCGCCGCAGAGGAGGAGGTTCCAGAGCGACTCGTAGAGGAACGTGGGGTGGAACAGCACATCGGGGATGTCGCGGTACACGCTCGGGATTCGCGACGGATCGATCTCGAGTCCCCACGGCAGCGTCGTGGGGCGGCCGAACAGCTCTTGGTTGAACCAGTTGCCCCAGCGGCCGATTGCCTGCGCCAGCGGAATCGCCGGCGCGACGGCGGTGAGCAGCGCGCCGACCGCCACCTGTCGGCGCCGCGCCGCATACGCACCCACGGCAATGCCCAGCGCGAGTCCACCCGGGATGCCGAGGCCTCCTTGCCAGATCTTCAGCCAGTCGCCGGGCCGCCGCCACGGATCACTCGGATCGGTGATGATGTAGTAGGCGCGTGCGCCGATGATTCCCGCCACGACCCCCCACATGGCGATGCTGCTCATCTGCTCGCGTGTGCCGGCCCCCGCCGCCTCGAGCCGACGCCCGGCGAGCCACACTGCTGCGATCACGCCGATCGCGATCATGATGCCGTAGGCGTGCAGCTCGATGATCCAGAGGTCGATCGCATTCGACGACGGACTGGGAATCGATGCCACCATCAAGCAGTCACCTTCGCAGCGAACTCGAGCGCCGAGGACACGACGAGGTCCCTGTCGTAGTCGAGCGTGGCCACGTGATAGCTGCGGTCGAGCGACACTCGCTGCACGGGTCCGCCGTACTGGGCGGCGAGGAAGTCGACCTGCGCTGGATCGACGACGTGGTCCTGCGGCGAGCCGAGCAGCAGCATCGGCATCGTCATTCGCGGGTACTCGGCGGATACGGGGGCCACGCCATCGACGAGCATCGAGATGAGCGGACGCAGCGGTGTGCCGTCGTACGCGGTCTCGGTGGAGTCGGGATCGGCGATGTCGCTGCCGATGCCCGGCATCACCTCGGTGCCGCCGTCGACCATGCCCTGCAGCATGTCGATCACCTCGGACGGCTGGGGCTGCGCCGCCGGATTGATGCACACCAGGCCAGCGACCTCGGGGTGGTCGGCGCCGACGCGCAGTGTGAGCGCGCCACCCATGCTGAGTCCGACGACGACGATCCTGTCGGCCCGCGCTGCGAGCGACCGGTAGGCGCGCTCGACCTCGCCCGCCCAGTCGGACCACCGGGTGGCGAGCATGTCGTCGACCGTGGTGCCGTGCCCGGGCAGCAGCGGCATCTCGACGTGCCAGCCCTCGGCGGCGAACGCATCGGCGATGATCCGCATGCTGCCGCAGTGGCCGGTGAAGCCGTGCACCACGAGCGCGCCGTGCGGGCCGCTGCCCACGTACGACATCGGATCAGCACCTGGAATTCGTGCAGTCATGGCATCAGCCTTTCAGAGTCGGCGGTGTCCCACCACACCGCTGGATATCCCGTCTCCTCCCAGTCGGGGAAGGGATAGATGCAGTCCACCGGACAGGCAGGAAGGCACTTGTCGCAGCCGCTGCACAGCTCGGGGATGATCACCACGTCGGGACCGTGGTTGAAGATGGCGCCGAACTGCGGCGGGCAGTGGCGAAGGCACGCATCGCAGTTGATGCACTCGAGCATCTCGATCCGCAGCGGCGGGTTCTTCCACTTCTCGTTGCGCGTGCGCAGGGCCATCCGATCGGCCCTCGTCGCTCCCATGCGGCGAGTGTACGACGCTGGTCTGCGTCAGGCGGGCGGGTCGTCGATCTGGGTGGCGAGAGCCGGATCGCGCCGGATCATCACCCGGATGAAGGCATCGACGACACGGGGATCGAACTCGGTGCCGCTTCCCCGGATGATGAGGTTGACGGCCTCGAGCACCGTCGTCGCCGGCTGGTACACGCGGTCGGTGACGAGCGAGTCGAACACGTCGGCCACTGCGACGATGCGGCCGGCGAGCGGGATGTCGTCGCCGCGCAGCCCGTGGGGATAGCCCGTGCCGTTCCAGCGCTCGTGGTGGCTCAGCGCCACCTCGCCGGCGAGGCGCATCACCGGCGAACTGGCACCACTGAGGATCTCGGCGCCACGCGTGGCATGGCTGCGCATCAGCACCAGCTCGTCGGGGTCGAGGCGGCCCGGCTTCAGCAGCACGCTCTCGGGAATCGCCACCTTGCCGACGTCGTGCAGACGCGCTGCCAGTGCTGCGCGCATGACGAACACGTCGTTCTCGCCCATCTCAGTGGCGATCGACCCGACCAGTTCGCCCACTCGGGTGGGGTGCTCCGACACGGCAGCGCTGAATGTCTCGGCCATCATCGCCATCTTCAGGAAGGCATCGACGATGTGTGCCTCGATCTCGTCGGTACGGGCCTGCACCATCTGCTCGAGCTCGCTGGTGCGGAGCCGCAGTATCTCGGCCTGCTGGCGCGCTGTCTCGGTGTCGTGCTGGATCTGCAGGGTCTTGATGCGCAGGTCGGTGCCACGGTTGAAGATCTGCTCGTTCACGGCAAACCGCGCCTCCTGGTGCTCGAGCGCCGTCTCGAAGCGTCCCATCTTCTTGTTCAGCGTCGCGAGCTTCGTGCGCAGGTCGAGCACGACCTCGGTCATGTCGTGCTCGGCGGCCATCTGGAGTGCCTCTCCCCAGTCGTGCAGCGCCTCGTCGCGCATGCCCTGCGCCTCGTGCAGGTCGCCGCGCGCGATCCGCACGGTGACGGCACTGCCCGGCGACAGGGCCTGCTTGCGCGCCTCGCGGTCGCGCAGCACCTCATCGGCCCGGTCGAGCGACGTCGTCGCCCGGTCGTGTGCCGAGAGTGCGACGTAGGCAATGGCCAGCCGGGCGAGGATCTCGGGCACGAACTCGGCGGCGTGGTCGACGGCAAGTGCCAGCGCCGACTCCCCGAGGCTGACGGCCAGCAGGTCCTCGCCGCGCTCGGCGCGCACCTTGGCCATGTTGGCGAGCGTGATGGCGTCGAGGTCGGGCCGGTCCTGGCCCTTGTTGGCCATCAGCGCCGCCTCGTAGGTGACCAGTGCCCGGTCGGTGTCGCGCAGGCTGTGCTGGATGACTGCCAGCGAGTTCAGCAGCATGCCCTCGCTCGCCCGCTCGCCCGTCGACCGGTACAGCTCGAGTGCGCCGATGGCCGAGGCGAGCGCCTCGCTGTAGTTGGCGGCGTGGTATTGCACTGCGGCGATCAGGTTCAGCGCCGAGACCGCGGTGAGCGTGGCCCCCACCTCGTGGGCCAGGTCGCGAGCCTCGAGGGCGATGGCGAACGCCTCGTTGCTCAGGCCGGTGGCGTACGACAATTCGGCGATTCGGTAGAGCGCCTCGGCCTCGCCCGCCCTGTCGCCGCCGGCACGGGCCAGTACGCGCGCCTGCTGCACCAGCGCACGGGCGCGGCCGATGTCGGAGACGGCGATGTCACGTGCCTCGGCGAGCAGCTGGTCGACGGAGGGCTCAGCCGTGCCGGGGGACATGGGCGAATTCTGACCCATGGGCTGTCTATCGGCACGGACATGCCGGCTCTGGAGGGATTTGCCGCTGGAGATGCGGCCGTATCGTGGCCGTGTGGCCGCCCGACGGAATCTCGACTCGTCGGCGGTCGTCGCGCTCGCACCGCTCGTGGCGGTGGTGCCGGTGTGGCTGCTGGCGCTGCTCATCGTCTGGCTGCCGCTGCGCCTGGCGTGGGACGTCGCGTACGTCGAGCTGGCGCTGGGCTACCTCGCCGCCGTCGTGCTGCTGTTCTGGCGGCCGGTGCAGGTGTGGCTGCTGGCGCCGCTGCTGGGCGCCCGCTTCCCCTCCCGCGACCAGATGGCCCGGCTGGCGCCCGCCTGGCGGGCGGTGCTGCAGGCTGCCGATCTGCCGGCACGCCGCTACGTGCTGGCCGTGCTGCCGTCGCACGAACTGAACGCCTTCGCCTGCGGCGGCCATCTGGTGGTGGTCACCTCGTATGCGATCGAGAGCCTGCCGCGCGACGAGCTCAGCGGGGTGCTCGCCCACGAGCTGAGCCATCACCT
Source organism: Actinomycetota bacterium (assembly GCA_041178405.1). Lineage (GTDB taxonomy): Bacteria > Actinomycetota > Acidimicrobiia > Acidimicrobiales > Ilumatobacteraceae > UBA668. Next base: position 14,292 of record JBEGVK010000030.1, read on the forward strand.
CGGCCTGCACACGGTGGCCCTCACGGTGATGCAGTGGCTCAGCCTGCCGGTGCTGCTGCTGGCGCGGCTCGGGTTCTTCCTCCAGAACGTGGCGACTGCCGCAACCTCGAGCTTCGGCGTGCGGTCGCCGCTCATCACGGCGCTCGGCCGTCTCCTCGCTGCCGCGCTCACCGCCGTGTCGTGGGTGCTGCTGGCGGGGCTCATCGTGAGCAACTCGATCGCCAACGTCGTCGGCAAGCGCGCCGAGTTCGAAGCTGATCGCCGCGCCATGGCGCTGGGCTTCGGCCGGCCGCTCGCCAACGCACTCCGCCGCGTGATCGACGAGGGCGGCGGCGGTCGGCCCACGACCTGGCGCGAGCGGCTGGAGGCCACCCATCCGCCGGCCCGGACACGCGTGACCCTGATCGAGGCTGCACGGTCGTATGGCGACCGCAACGGGTTCGACCCCTACTGATCGGCGATCGGCACCACGAGGGCGTCGAGCACCCGCACCAGGTCGTCGGGCGCCAGTTCGAGATCGAGACCGCGGCGGCCGCCGCTGACGAAGACGGTGTCGAACAGCACGCACGTCTCGTCGATCGCAGTGCGCAGCCGGCGCTTCTGCCCGAACGGGCTGATGCCGCCCACGACGTAGCCGGTGAGCCGCTCGGCTGCGTCGGTGGGGCACATCTCGGCCCGCTTGGCGCCCATCGCTGCGGCGAGCGCCCGCAGCGACAGCTGGCCGCTCACCGGCACGATGCCCACCGCATGCTCGAGCGGACCGTGTGCCGTCAGCTGGGCGACGAGTGTCTTGAACACGCGCTCGGGTTCGACGCCGAGTGCGTCGGCCGCCACGAGCCCGTAGTTGCGCTCGCCCGGCTCGTGGTGGAACTCGTGCACGGCGAAGGGCACGCCAGCTGCCTCGAGCGCCACGATCGCCGGTGTCGAGCCTCGGCTGCGGTCCTTCACGACCCGCATTCTGGCAAGGCCGCCTTCTGACAAGATGACGCCATGGCCGTGATCGATGGGTACGAGCTCGACCACCGCTACCGGCTCGACGAGGGGCGCATATTCGCCAGCGGGTCGCAGGCCCTCGCCCGGCTCCCCTACGAGCAACTCCGCGCCGACCGCCGCGCCGGGCTCAACACGGCTGCCTACGTCACGGGCTACCCCGGCAGCCCCCTTGCCAACTTCGACCGCGACGTCACGGCCGCCGCAGCGCTCGCCCAGGCCGACGGACTGCCGCTGGTGTTCCAGCCGGCGATGAACGAAGAACTCGGTGCCACCGCCGTGATGGGCACGCAGTTGGTGGTCACCCTCGATGCGCGGCGCTACGACGGCGTACTCGGCATCTTCTACGCAAAGGCTCCTGGCCTCGACCGCGCCAGCGACGCCCTTCGTCATGCCGCCTTCGCCGGTGCGTCGGCCACCGGTGGCGCAGTTGCGCTGGTGGGCGACGACCCGACGGCCAAGAGCAGCACGCTGCCCTCGTCGACCGGGGCCACCCTCGTCGACCTCAACATGCCGATCATCCATCCCGGCGACGTGCAGGAGGCCATCGACCTCGGCCGCCACGCCGTGGCGATGTCGCGGGCGTGCGGACTGTGGGTGGGCGTGAAGATCGTCGAGAACGTCGCCGACGGCACCGGCACCATCGAGGTGCACCCCGACCGCATCACTCCGGTCATCCCGACGATGGAAGTGAACGGCCGGGTGTGGGTACCGCAGCCCACCGGCCGCCTGCTCACCCCGTACACGCTCGACATCGAGCGCGAGTTCTACGAGGTGCGACTCGAGCTCGCCCGCCGCTACGGCGTCGACAACCGGCTCAACCACGTGGCGGTGCAGGGTCAGTCCGACTGGATCGGCATCATCGCCAGCGGCCACACCTACCACGAGACGCGCGAGGCCCTGCGCGTGCTCGGCCTGGCGGGCGACGACGACCTGCGCGCTGCCGGCATCCGCCTGTTCAAGGTGAGCCTGCCGATGCCCATCGACAGCGCCCAGGTGCGCGAGTTCGCTCGCGGACTCGACGAGGTGGTGGTGATCGAGGAGAAGACGCCCAACCTCGAGTGGTCGGTGAAGGACGCCCTGTTCGGCCGCCCCAACCACGCAATGGTGAGCGGCAAGCGCACGCCCGACGACCAGCCGCTGTTCCCCACTGCCGGCGGCCTCGATGCCGACAGCATCGCCCCGCGCCTGCGATCGCGACTCGAGCCGCGGCTCAGTGGTCGCCTTGCTCCGCCGCCGCCCGCACTGCGCCAACTGATTCCTCTGTCGGTGAACCGCTCGCCGTACTTCTGCTCGGGCTGCCCGCACAACTCGTCCACCAAGGTGCCCGACGACACGCTCATCGGCGGTGGCATCGGCTGCCACAGCATGGTGATGCTGATGGAGCCGCATCAGGTGGGCAACGTGATCGGTCTCACGTCGATGGGCAACGAGGGAGCCCAGTGGTTCGGCATTGCACCGTTCGTCGATGCACCGCACCTCATCCAGAACCTCGGCGACGGCACGCTGTTCCACAGCGGCATGGCCGCCATCCGCGCCGCCATCGCCAACGGCGTCAACATCACCTACAAGATCCTCTACAACGGCGCCGTCTCGATGACCGGCGGCCAGGATCCGTTCGGCCAGCTCGACGTGCTGCCGCTGGCGCGGGTGCTGCTCGCCGAGGGCGTGCGCCGCGTCATCGTCACCACCGACGACCTGTCGAAGTACCGGCTGGCAGAGGTGCCGGCGGGCGTCACGGTGTGGGGCCGCAGCCGCCTCGTCGAGGCTCAGGAGGTGCTCGCCGCCGAGGACGGCTGCACCGTGCTGATCCACGACCAGCGCTGCGCTGCCGAGTTGCGCCGCGACCGCAAGCGCGGCCGGGCTGCAGCGCCGGGATTCCGCGTCGTCATCGACGAGCGGGTGTGCGAGGGGTGCGGCGACTGCGGCGACACGAGCAACTGCCTCTCGGTGCAGCCGGTCGACACGCCGTGGGGGCGCAAGACGCGCATCGACCAGGGCTCGTGCAACCTCGACATGTCGTGTCTCGACGGCGACTGCCCGAGCTTCATGACCGTCAGCGTCGACAAGCCCGATGTGTTCTCGCCGGTTGCCCCTCCCGAGCATCTCCCCTCGCCGCCGGCAACGATGCGCGACTGCACCATCCGCCTCGGCGGCATCGGTGGTACCGGCGTGGTGACGCTGAACCAGATCATCGGCACTGCCGCGATGATGCAGGGGTACCACGTGCGCGGCCTCGACCAGACCGGGCTGTCGCAGAAGGCCGGGCCTGTGGTCAGCGACCTGCGGCTCACCACCACCGAACCGAGTGCATCCAACAAGGCCACCATTGCCTCGGTCGACGTGCTGCTGGCACTCGACCAACTGGTGGCCGGCAGCGACAGCGCACTGAAGGCAACCGACGCCTCGCGCACCACCGTGGTGGCCAACACCGCCGTAGTGCCCACCGGCTCGATGGTGGTGCACCCCGATCGTGCGTATCCAGCCGATGCGCTCGGCGACCGGCTCCGCACCCAGTCGCGCGACACCGTGCGCGTCGACGCACGACGCATCGCTGTTGCATTCCTCGGCGACGAGAGCACCACCAATGTGGTGGTCGCCGGCGTCGCCGTGCAGCTGGGGCTCGTGCCGGTTGATCCCGACCTGGTCGAGCAGGCCATCTCGCTGAACGGCGTCGCCGTGCGCAAGAACGTGGCGGCCTTCCGCTGGGGCCGGGCGTGGGCAGCCGACCCCGCTGCAGTCGAGGCCCAGCGCGACCGCGCCGAGGGCACACCAGAACCCGACCCGCGCCCGCTGCACCAGCGGCTGCACGACGACCTCGTCGGTTATGCATCCGCCTCGTACGCAGCGCGCTTCGATCGACTGGTCGAGGTGGCGGCCGCTGCTGGTGACGATCGCTTCACTGAGGCCGTGATGCGCAACGCCCACAAGCTGATGGCCTACAAGGACGAGTACGAGGTGGCGCGCCTGTTCCTGCTGCCCGAGTCGCGCGAGCGTGCCCGTCGGGTGGGTGGCCGGCGCACGCAGATCACGTTCCATCTCCACCCGCCGGTGCTGCGTGCGCTCGGCATGCAGCGCAAGCTGAAGATCCGCACTGGTGGCCGTGCGATGTTCTGGGTGCTGCGCTCGATGCGCCGGCTGCGCAGCACGCCGTTCGACGTGTTCGGCCACACCGAACTGCGCCGTGTCGAGCGGGCGATGGTGGACGAGTACGAGACGGCGATCGCGTCGCTGAGCACCCTGCTGCGCGACGACCCGTCATTCGCCGACGAGGCACTTGCCATCGCTGAACTGCCCGACCGCGTGCGCGGCTACGAGCACCTGAAGATGCAGCGGGCCGAGGCCTACCGGGCCGAACTGGCCAGGCGCATGTCGGCCGCAACGTCGCGGTAGACAGCCTCGAACCTGTCGCCGATCTCCTCGATCAGCGCGTCGTCCATCACCGTGCTCAGCACGAGCATGCCGCGCGAGGCGAAGTACATACCGTGGTTCATGCCGGCAAGGTGGATGAGCCGCATCGTGGAGGCGTCCTTGCGCACGATGTTGGCAACTGGCGGCGTATCGGCGGCGTAGATGTTGAGCAGCGAGCCCACGCGCCGACACGAGAACGGCACATCGCTGTCGGCCGCCGCCTTCGCCAGCCGCTCCTCGAGCCGCTCGGCACGACGACTCATCTGGGCAACGACGTCGCTGGTGAGGTGGCCGAAGCTGGCGATGCCCGCTGCGGTGGTGACCGGGTTGCCGTTGAAGGTGCCCGAGTGGAAGATGCGCCCGCGGTGCGGATCGAGCAGGCTCATGTACTCGGCCTTGCCGCCGACCGCGCCGACCGGGTAGCCGCCGCCGATGATCTTGCCCATCGTGGTGAGGTCGGGGCTGATGCCCAGATTCTGCTGGTGTCCGCCTGTGCTCATCCGCAGGCTGATGACCTCGTCGAGCACGAACAGTGCACCGGCCTTGGCGGCTGCGGCCTGCACGCGGGTGAAGAACTCGGCTGGGGCGTCGATGAGTCCCGACGAGCCCATGAAGCCCTCGAGGAACACGGCGGCGATCTCGTCGCCCTGCTCGGCGAGGACGCGTTCGAATGCCGCAGCATCGCCCCACGGCACCGTGATGGTGTGCGGCCAGGTGTGGTCGCCCTGATTGCCGAAGAAGCCGGCCTCGAATGCCTCGTGGCTGCCGTGGTAGCCGAACTGGGCCATCAGCACCTTCAGCCGTCCGGTGTGCGTGCGTGCTACGTGCAGGGCGAGCATGTTGGCCTCGCTACCCGAATTGCAGAAGCGCACGAGGTCGATCGATGCCACCCGCGACGAGATCAGCTCGGCGAGTTCGATCTGCGTGTTGTTGCGCGCCGGCCATGCGGTGCCGGCACCGATGACCCGCGACACTGCCTCGACGATCGGCGGATAGGCATGGCCGTGCAGGAGGCTGGTGAAGTTGTTCGACAGGTCGATGTAGTCGTTTCCGTCGATGTCGGTGAGCGTGTGGCCGCGGCCGCTGGCAATGGTGAGCGGATAGGGCGTGTGGTAGCCGGCCGCGCGTGTCTCGCCGGCAGGCATCACCTTCTGGGCGCGTGGCCCCATTGCGGCGCTCTGCGGCGTGCGCGAGACGTAGGTCTGTTCGATCGTGCTGGTCGTGGTGGTCATGGCTCGAGGAGGGAGTCGGCTGGATTGCGAGGGTCGTAGTACACCACGACGGGCGCTCCCGACGGGTACCGGGCCACGGTGGATGCTGCCGAGTCGGCGACGTCGTCGTGCTGCCTGATTCGCTGTCCGAGGAACACCGTGCCGTCGACGGTGTAGCTGTAGATCACCAGCGGCACCTGCGCTGGCACCTGCACGGTGGAACTGATCACGGTGCCGCTGGTGTGGCGCAGTCCGCCGAGTTTCGCCAACCACCTGCCCATGGCTGGGAGACGCTAGTTGCTCAGCGGAGGCGCTCTGACCGGAGGGCCGACCGGCGCACCTTGCCGGCGTCGTCGCGCAGCGGGGTGTCGACGAATTCGAATGTCCGGGGGATCTTGTAGGCCACCAGCCGCTCGGCGAGGAAGGCCCGCAGTTCGTCCTGGTCGATGGCCGATTCGTCGGCCTCGAGGATGGCGTGCACCACATTGCCCTTGTCGTCGTCAGGCAGGCCGATCACCGCGCACGAGCGGATGCCGTCGTGTTCCTGCAGCGCCGCTTCGATCTCGGCCGGGTAGATGTTGGCCCCGCCCGACAGGATCATGTCGGCTGCCCGGTCGCCCAGGTACAGGTAGCCGTCATCATCGAGGCGGCCCATGTCGCCGAGCGACTCCCACCCGCCGTCGCGCGTGCGTGCCGTCGCGCCGACGTAGCGGTAGGTGGGCGTGTCGCGCGGGTTGCGCATCCACACCTCGCCTTCCTCGCCGGGCGGCAGCTCGTTGCCCTCAGCGTCGGTGATCATGATCGTGCCCGGCAGCGGCCTGCCCACCGAGCCTCGGTGCGCCAGCCACTCGGGCCCGGTGATGATGGTGGCCGTCTGCGACTCGGTGCCGGCGTAGAGCTCGTAGATGCGCTCGGCACCCAGCCAGTCGATCCACGACTGCTTGAGCCACTCCGGGCAGGGTTCGGCAAGGTGCCACACGACGCGCAGCGAGGTGAGGTCGTAGGCCTCGCGCACGTGCTCTGGTAGGCGCCAGATTCGCTTCATCATCGTCGGCACCACGTACAGCACGGTGGCCCGGTGCCGCTCGATCGCGGCAAGCGTCTGCTCGGCGTCGAAGCGGCTGAGCAGCGCTACCCCGTTGCCGTGCAGCAGGCTCTGCCAGCTCCACACTGCTGGGCCGTTGTGATAGAGCGGTCCGGGCATCACGATGCACCCGTCGGTGCCGAGTGCCAGCGGGATCGGCGCCTCGTCGTCGAGCCCGGCAGGGTCGCCCGACACGATCAGCTTCGGCCGGCCAGTGCTGCCGCCCGAGGTGGGCGCCTTCCACGCCGGCGACACCACGTCGGGCAGCGCAGCACGCTCGGCATCGCTGGCGGCCGGCGCCACGTGGCCGTGCGGCACGCAGTGGCGGCCGGCGATCGAGCCCGGCTCGGCGCCGACGACAGCACTCGGGTTCGCGAGCTCGAGGATCGCCTCGAACTCGCGGGCCGGCAGGCGATGCGATACCGGCTGCGGGATGGCTCCGAGACGCCACGCTGCCACGTAGCCGACGAACCAATCGATGCTGTTGGGCACTGCGATGGTGACCATGTCGCCGGCGGCGACCCCTGCACGGTGCAACTGCACGGCGAGGTCCTCGCCGCGGCGCACCAGCTCGGCACGGGTAATGGCGACGCCGTCACACGTGACGGCAGTGCGGTCGGGTGCCGCTGCGGCGAGATCGCGCAGTCGCTGGTTGAACGAGACGAAGGCCATGGGAGATCAGGTGAGGCGCTTGGCGAGGCGGATGCCGCCCACCGAGTCTGGCCGTTGCAGGGCCTGCAGCGCCACGTCGAAATCGGGCAGCGACCACACGTCGCCGTCGTCGGTGATCATCACGAAGCGATCGAGCGTGGACAGGAACGTCCGGTCGTGGCTGACGGCGACGACCGTGCCCTGGAATCCATCGAGTGCCTGCTCGAGCGCCTCAGACGACTCGATGTCGAGGTTGTCGGTGGGCTCGTCGAGCAGCAGCACGTTGTGCCCGTCGAGTTCGAGGCACAGGATCTCGAGGCGTGCCTTCTGACCGCCCGACAGCGTCTGGTGCTCCTGGCGCGAACTGGGTGCCAGCCCGTACCGGGCCAGCGCCTTCATCGCCGCCTCCTCGTCGTAGATCCGCTGGCGGACGATGTCGATGCAGTGGCGGCCGCGGAACTCGGGCCGGTCGTTCACCTGGGTGAACATGCCCACCGAGGTGCGCGGGCCGAACGAGATGCTGCCCGAGGCCACGAGCCCGCCGGCGAGAGCACTGAGCAGGTGCGTCTTGCCGGTGCCATTGGGCCCGATCAGGCCGACGCGCTCGCCGAAGTACACCTCGTCGCTGAACGGCGAGAACAAGTCGCCCACTGCCACGCCCTCGAGCTGCACCACCCGGCGCGCCGAGTCGGCGCCGCGCAGGCGCACCTTGATCTGCTGGTCGGGCACCGGGGGCGGCGGCGGGCCGGCGGCGACGAACTTCTCCCAGCGGGTCTCGGCAGCGTTGGCCT